>NZ_JBSHBJ010000006.1:196884-236455 GCF_053611945.1 Kribbella sp. NPDC054772
GGGACCGCGCTTGGGGTCTGCGGCCCCGCCCCCCCCCCCCGGGCCGGGGGCGCCCGCGGGGCGGCCCGGCCGGCGCCGGGCTCGCGCGGCGGCCCCCCCCGCCACCGCGGCGATGGTCGCCACTGGTCATCGCGATCGCGGCGCTGACGCCGCTGCTGATCGGCGTACCGTTGATGCTGGCGACTTCCGCGGCCGACATGTTCTTCTGACCGTCAGGTCTTCGCCTTCCGCGCCCTCGGCTTCCTCGCGGGCGGGGACGCGCCGTTGCCGTTGCCGTTGCCGTTGCTGGCGGTCGCGGTCGCGGGCTCGGCGGCGAACGGGATGAAGGGCATCGTCAGGGGCAGCGCGGCCAGCCGCATCAGCAGCAGGACGTTGTCGTCGCCGGCGGTCTTGTTCAGGCGAAGCCGTCCGCAATTGGTACATCGGTGGATGAGGACCCACCGGCCCTCGCCGCGGACCGTGACCGCGATCGGCTCCATCCCGCCGGAGCAGTCGGCCTTCCGATCACCCGGAACGTTGCGGTCGAGGTGCCGCGACCACAGACAACTCGGGCAATGATTGCGATGGGTGGTGCCGGGGGCGTCGAGGGAAACCTCTACGCCACAGTGTTCATAGCTGAACGAACGTGCGAATACCAAACCAGAGAACCTTTCAGAGCGAAGCTGGACAGAACAGACATCGGCTTCCTCCTTCCGGTTCACGCCGGCTGGTCCGGGCGTACGTGCCCTCAGCAGATCAGGACGCCTCGGTGGACGTCAATTGATTAACCGCGGTGAGCTCGATCCGGTCACCCGGATCCGTGTCGAACCGGAGAATCTCCTGATCGCTCCCCGGCTCGGGCTGCCCATTGCGGAGTACGGCGGCTTCGGGCCACGGATTGCGGACTTGCAGCGGTCGGCCGGCCAAGCTGACGATTTCGACGAACGTCACTCGTCCGTCCTGCTGCGCCGCCGAGATCAGGAAACCGCCCTTCTGACGCAGCGTCGTGAAGGACGCGTCGCGGGTCGTCGGCCAGTGCGGGAAGACACTGACGACATCGTTGCGGGTGGCAACGAGCATGCTGTTGATCGCCTCCGTCGCTCCCGATTTCTCGATGCCGTGCCAACCGTCGGTGATCCGCAGGTTCCGGGCCTGCCGGCGCTCGATGACGGAGCGCAGGATGTCGAGCAGTTTCTCCGCGGGATAACCGCCACGCACGGCCTGCGTGAAGACCTTCGGGAAACTGTTCTCCTGGTCCCAGGAATCCATCGCGTCGAGCGTGTCGATCGCAATCTGCCGATCGGCGTTCTGACCGGCCGGATGGATGAACTCCAAGTTCACGGTGTTGTCGCCGGGCCGGATGTCGCGGGGATCGTCACCCTTGAGCGTGCCCGCGTCCGCGAGGGCGTAGACGATGCGGCCGTTGACCACCGCGGTCGGCGTCGACGGCAGATGCTCGAGCATGTGCCGCCATTTCGGATCAACCGCCGTCAGATCCGCCTCGTGCTCGACCAGCAACGTCAGCAATTGGCGCAGCAGTGCGATGTCGACCGACGAGTTCGAGCCCCACGAGCCTTCGTGCGGCCCACTCCACAGGCGATACCGACCCTCGTCCCACTCGAGATAGTGCGCGAAGAACTCGGCGGCGTCCCGCAAGAACGGGTACGCAGTGTCGCGCAGGAACTCGGTGTCCTGCGTGTGGTCGAAGTACTCGACGTACTGCGATGCGGTGAACAGCACGTTCGACACCTGGTTCAGGTACACGTCGTCGGTCGTCGAACCGTACGGTCCGAGGCCAACGGGGAACAGCGCTCCCCCGGGCAGACCACCGTCGGGAAAGCGCGTCGCGATGTACTCCAGCTGAACCCGCGCCAAATCCTCGCGCGCACGACGTCGCGCCTCCGGCAGGTAGTCCTCGATCACCTGGAAGAACGGCAGCACGAGCTCGGGACGGTTGCTCGAGTAGACCCCGTAGTACGGCGCCTGGGCGTTGTAGTTCAGGTGGTAGTCGCCGTGAAACACCGGGAAGTCGGTCGTGGTCCAGATCCCGTGCAGCCCGGGTGCAACCTTGCCGGGGCGGCTCGACGCACCGAGGAAGTACTGCGCGGCGTAGTAGAACCGCTCGATCAGATCGTCCCCGAGATCCGCTGACGACTGCTGCCAATAGGTCTCCCACCAGCGGCGGCTGTCACGGCGTACCCGCTCGAGGTCTCGCACACCGAGCGCCGTGACCTCGGCGACGGCGTCGAGTTCCGGTTCGACGGCGTTCCGCCCACCGCCGGCGACGCAGCTCACCACCCACATCGTGGCGCCGGCCGCCACCGTGAACCGCTGCTCGATCCCCGCTCCCACAACCTGCGGCCGGCCTGCGTCCGCAGCGCCGAGCAGCCGCGTCGCGAACGCCGCCCGAGACACCCAGGCGCCGCCCTCCGCAGTCGCGCGCGACGCCCACAGCACATCCCCCGAGGCACCACAGGCATTCCGGTACGCCGCCTGTGCGTCCTTCTCCCGCCACGGACCGGGCCAGACCCGCACGGTCAGCTCGATCGCCCCCTCATCGCGGGACGTGATCTCCGTGACCAGCACGTTCCGCTCGGCCGCGAGCCACGTTTCCATCCACAGCGACGTACCGAGCTCGCTGACGATCCGGGGCTCCACGATGTGCTGCGTCTCGTGGAACCCGGACCACGAACCACTCATCAGTGCCACGCCCCCGAGCACGGCCGGCATCGGCTCCGGGTGCGCATTCCAGAAGTCGCCTTTCGAGAGGCTGAAGGCCTTCACGCCGGCTTTCCCGCCCGACGTCACGCCCACATCGCCGTTCCCGAGCAACGCCGTATCCGGCATGGCGTGCGACACCGCCCCGAGGTACGCCTCGTCGCGCCACTCCCCCGCCTGCTGCTTCCAGCTCACCATCAAACGCCCCTCCAGTCCGGCTGCCCATACTTTATGCGGTCAACTAATCCCGCGCACTGGCCGGCCGGAAGGGCTGCTTACCGCTGCGCCGGGGTGTTGCAGTACGCCGCCACAAGCCAGCGCTCGTCCTGCTTCGTCAGCACCCAGGTGGCGACCACGTCACGCCCGGCGGGTACGTCGGTCGCGCCCGCCGGCACGATGCCCGCGCGACTCACGACGATCGCCGTGTCGCCCGCGACCCGGACGTCCTGCGGGGTGTCGACGCCGCGGCTGCCCTTCAACGGGCCGTCGAAGCCGGCGGCCATACTCGCGCGGACGGCGTCGCGGCCCTGGTGGAAGACGCCGGGCATCGTGACGGTGGCGTCGTCGGTGTAGACGGCCGCGAACGCGTCGGCGTCGCCCGCCGCCCAGGCGGTGTAGATCTGGTCGAAGACTGCCTGCAGGTCGGTGTCGAGCACGGTGGTCATCGTGATGCCTTTCGAAGTAGTGGAAATACGTGCACCACTCTCGATCGGCACCCGGTGCGCGCGGGAGATCGCGATGTCCCCAGTTGGCGATGACAAATGTCATCACCGCCCGGCGACATCGGCGTCTACCGCGGACAACTGGTGTCGCGGCATGCTGCCGGGATGACCGCAGCTCTCGCCCTCGCCCGGCCGGGGATGTCATCCTGGTCGCGATCCGGCACGGGCGGCCGGCCGGAAGAGACGGGGGCCGGAGTGGGGGCGATGGCGGCCGAGCCGCGGCAAGATCGGCTGATCCGGCTGACGAGCGCCGGTGTGCTTGCCTTCAGCATCTGCCTGCCCGCCGTCAGCCTCACCGCGGCCGCACTCGCCGGCACGCCGTGGCCGGTCCTCACCGTCGACGTGGTCACGACCGTCCTGTACGTCCCACTGTTCCTGCACCTCGTCTGGATGCGGATCACCGGCAGACTCGATCAGCGGCCGCGAACGTATGCGTACGGTCTGCTCGCCGCGATCGCCGTCCTCATCGTCGGCGCGCTCCCCTGGGCCAGCCCGTGGTGGCCGAGAGCCCTGTCCGCGCTGGCCCTCGCAGTCCTGATCGTCGTACCGACGCCTTGGTCATGGATCCTGTACGCCGTTCTGTGGCTCGCGCCGATCCCGCTCGCGCGCTGGTCCGGGCACCCTGAGCTGTGGGTGTGGGGTGTGCTCCCGGTCAACGCGGTGCTGGGACCATACGTGTTGCTGCGGCTGATCGACTCGGCGCGTGAGCTCGATGCCACCCGCCGGCGATTGGCCGCGGACGCGGTCGTCACCGAGCGTCTCCGGATCGACGAGGAGTTGCGTCGTACGGTAGGGACGGAGCTGGTCGCCATCGCGCATCGGTCGGACCGGGCTTTCGCCGACCCTGCGACCACGCGGTCGGCGGTGGAAGGAACCGTCGAGATCGCGCGGACGACGCTCACCCGCGCGCGGCGCCTGATCAAGAGCTACCGGCAACCATCGGTCGCCGCCTCGATCGACAGCGCCGTCGAGCTGCTGAGCGCGGGCGGCGTACGGGTGCAGGTCACGGCGAGCATCGACGATCTCGACCCGGAGGACGCTGCGCGCATCGGACGTGAGTTGCGCGTGGCGGTCGGCCGCCTGTTGGCCGAGGGTTCCGGCAGCTACCGATTGACCGTCACGCGCGATGGCGTGCGCGTCGACCAGGAGGGCTCGACGTGAGCCGGCATACCTGGCCTGTCGTCGCGGTCACGCTCGCCTGGCTCGTGCCTCCGGTGACGTATACGTTGAACGCGACCGACGCGACGGCCGGACAACCGCTCCTCGTTCTGGCCCTCGCGGTGATCATCGGCATCGCCCAACTCCGCCTCGCCGTCGCGGCGTCGAAGGGCGGCCTCCCGCGGGGCTGGCCGGTGATCTACGCAGTACTGCTGATGGCTGTCTACGCCCCGCTGCCGTGGTGGAGCTGGAACTGGATCAGCATGCAGTGCTTCGCCGCCGCGTCGTCCGCGATGGTGCTCCGGCGTCATCGCCGCGCACGGCTGGTGGTCGCCGCTTTGTTGCTCATAGCACCGGTCGCCGCCGACACGATCAACAACCGCGGTTCGTCCACCGTTGTGCTGCAGGTGATCTACGACCTCGTCGGACTGTCGGTCGCCGCCGGTTCGCTGTACGCCGCTCCGCAACTCGTCCGCTTCTCCGCAGAGCTCCGCACGAGTCGCCTCGCCCTCGCCGACTCGGCCGTCGAGCACGAACGGCTCCGGCTCTCCCGCGATCTGCACGACCTGCTCGGACAGAGCCTGTCGGCCGTCTCGCTGAAAGGTGACCTCGCACTCGCACTGCTCGATCAGGATCCGGTCCGCGCGCGCCGTGAGATCGCCGAGGCCGCCGAAGTCAGCCGCCACGCGCTGCGCGACCTGCAGGCGGTCACCCGCGACGATCACGAGGTCTCGCTGGAGACGGAGCTCGCCGGGGCCACGCGCTTGCTGACCGCTGCGAACGTTCGGGTGTCCGTCGATGCCGCGGTACTGCCGTCGACCGCGGTCGGCCAGCAGGTGTTCGGGTGGGCGATCCGCGAAGGGGTCACGAACTTGCTCCGGCACAGTCGGTCCAGCACCTGCTCGCTCACAACGTCATCGGCCGGGCGAACGGTCCGGCTCGAGATCGTGAACGATGGCGCTCCCGACGTACAAGGGAGTGTCGGAGGTAGTGGGCTGGCGGGGCTGGCGGAGCGGGTCGCGGACCTGTCCGGTTCGGTGCGTACCAGTCGCAGCGGCGACCAGTTTCGGTTGACAGTCGAGATCGCGGAGGACACGCCATGATTCGGCTGCTGATCGCCGAGGACATGCACATCATTCGCGCGGCGCTGGTTGCGTTGCTGTCGCTCCAGCCCGACTTCGAGGTCGTCGCCGAGCTCGACCGCGGTGATTTGGTGCTGGACGCCGCTCGCGAGTTGCAGCCTGATATCGCCGTCCTGGACATCGACCTGCCCGGGCTCGACGGTCTGACCGCGGCCGAGCAGCTCCACGCCGACGTACCGGACTGTCAGGTCGTCATCCTCACCGGACTGGGGCAACCGGGGAACCTGCTGCGCGCGCTCAAGGCACACGTCCGCGGCTTCGTCGTCAAGGACGCACCCGCCTCCGACCTCATCGACGGCATCCGCCGCGTCGCCGCCGGACAACGCGTCATCGACCCCGAACTCGTCGCCACCGCGATCGAGGTCGGCGACTCACCGCTCACCACCCGCGAGACCGACGTACTGCGCGCCGCGCGCAGCGGACACCCGACCGAGCAGATGGCCCACGAACTCGCCCTCTCCCCCGCAACCGTCCGCAACTACCTCTCCCACGCCATCACCAAAGTAGGCGCCCGCAACCGCCTCGACGCAATCCGCATAGCCCAAGACGCCGGCTGGATCTAACCCCACGACGCCACACCCGAGCTACTCGGTGGGTTCAGTCGGCGGGTTCAGTCGGCAGCTCGACAGGTAGTACACCTGCGAGACGCCGTACACGCCAACCGTTCCACGCCTAAGTGCACTACCCCAGCACCAGACACCTCCTGTCGAGCTGCCGGTCCGCGACGCTCCCACCCCACCCAGCCCGCATGCTCCGGCCGCACCACGTACCGCGAGCGCCGCGCCTTGGATCGGTCACGATTGCGGCCGCGAGCGGCTTGTGCTGTCGGACATGCGGACCGTTGAGAAGGTCGCGTGAACTCTCTTGCCGTGTCCGACCCCTTGGGTGAATCCTTCTGGCCATGATCGAAGAGGCCCTCTCACATGTCGTTGGCGATCTTCATGACCTGGGGGCGCCCTGGGCGCTGGTCGGTGGACTCGCCCTATGCGTACGGGCGGAGCCACGACCCACCGCGGATATCGACATCGCCGTCGCCGTACCCGACGACGCGACGGCGAAGGCGCGTGTCGACGACTTACTCGCCGTCGGCTACCGATTGAAGGAAGCGATCGTGCACGACCAGACCGGCCGCCTTGCGACCGTGCGGCTGGACTGCACTGCCGTTCACGAGGACGTGGCCCTCGACTTGTTCTTCGCGAGTTGCAGCGTCGAAGCCGAAGTTGCGGAAGCGGCGGAACCCCTGCAAGTTCCACCGGACCTGAACATCCCCGTCGCTCGCATCGGGCACCTGATCGCGGTCAAGTTGCTCTGGCGGTCCAGTGAGAAAAGGGACCGAGACCTCCGCACGCTGCTCCAGCATGCCAACGCTGAGGATCTGGAGGAGGCACGTCACCTCACAGCTGTGATCACCCAGCGCGGCTACCATCGCGGACGGGATCTCGGGGCAGCACTAGACAACTGGCTGAGCGCTCCTTGAGGTTCGCGCGGTGAACCTGCATCAGGCAGCAGCCCGGTCGCAAGCGGCATCCATCACCGCGATCACGACCGTACGAGGGCGGGCCCGCCGCTCATTGCTGGACACTCTGGGCTTGCAACGCCGTTCACCGTACTTCCGCCGATGACACCAGGGCAGTGGCTGAAAGCAGCAGAAACCTCGCAATGGGCCGTCGCAACCACGAACTCCCACCAGGACTACTCCCGAGCTAGCCAGCGGCAGCAAGCTCCGCATCGCCCGTTGCCCACGAGTACGGACATCTGCGCAGACGACTTCGAACATCGACAGCCGCAGCGCACCCCAGGGCCTCGCCGCACGGTGCGCGAGCCGGGGATATCCGTTGACGTTGGGGGTTGTCTGTTGGTGCGGGAAGGCAGAACCCCCACCTCGCGGGGTTATCCCCTCCGAGATCGCGGGTGGATGGTGCGCGTCGGGCAGGCGACGCGGGCTGACGTGGGCGGCAGGCTGGCAGACAGAGCGCGGGCGTCCTCAGCGCGCCGTTCGCGATCGTCGTCGACGCCGCGTCGTACGTCGTGTACGCGATCGCGTCGCACCTGATGGATGATGTCGATCCGCAGCCCGACGCCATGCTGACCTGGGCGTCGGCGGCGCACGTTAGGCGTGGGCGGCGCGCGTCTGCAGGCAGCGCGGGCTGGTGTGAGTGATGCGCGTTGGCAGGCAGCGCGGGCCGGTGTGGGTAGTGCGGGCTGGTTTGGTTGGCGCGATCGGCTGCTGGGAAGTCCGGACGGCTGTGTGGCCAGCGCGGTCCAAGCCGACACCGCGGGCGGGTGGTTTACGGATTTGCCACGTGTTTGACCAGCCAGTGGGCGAGTGGGCGTAGCTCGGACAGGGTGGCTAGTACTCGGTCGGTTGCGGCGGGGGTGTGGATCCACTCGTCGCAGCCGAGCGGCCGGCGTGCGATGAGGGACTTGTGCCGCAGCAACTCCGCCCGTGGATGATCGGCCGGGTACCCGCGCAGCGGCCGCTTCAGCAGGTCGCCCGAGATCACGCACCCCTGCTCCTCCAACTGCCGCACGATCGCCGCCAGTCGCCGCCCGGACCCAGGATCCGCCACCGCGGCCCGGTACCGCTCGATCTGCGCCGACGGCCCGTACCACCACGCCACGCCGACCTCGAGACCGTCGAGATCGAACCCGACCCCCAACTCGACGTTCCGAGCCAGCCGGATGATCGCGTTCTGCCGCTGCCACGCCTGCAGCAGCACCTCGCCATAACCCCAGACCGAGAAGTCCTCGTACTCCGGATCCGCGTCGGCCACCGCATTCAGCAACCCGATCATCGGCTGCCGAACCAACTCCTCCCGCCCCCGCCGACACTCCCGCCGGACCGCCACGGACGGCTCCCCCTCGAGCCGCACCAACACCTCCAACGCCGCCCGCGGCCACCCCTCAAATCCCACACCCAGCACCCTACCGAGCCTCGTGCCCACCCATCAGGTCGTGATCTTCCCCGCCAGCCATCTCAACCAGAACTCCCGCAAATCTGCCGCGAGCAGGCGCGCCTCCTGCCCGATCGGAGACCAGATGAAGACGCCAGGCTCACCATCCAACGCGACGCAAAACGGATCGCCGGTCCCGTCGTCCCCGAACCCGAGCAACCTCCGCCGCGCCGCGGGCTCCCCTCCGTTCCACGCGTCGAAGTTCCACCGCACCGCTCAGCCTTTCACGCATCAACCGAGGGTCTGCTCTGCCTGGATCAGGTCGGTCTCGATGCGGTCCGGTGGGAAGGCTTTGAGGATTGAGTCGTGGAGTTTGTCGATCATCCAGTGGGCCTCGTAGGTGCGTCTGGTGGCAGGGGTGAGGGTGGCTAGCTCGGCCTCGACCTGGTGGGCGCCGGCCGTCTCGCCGCTGCTGCCCCATTGCAGGCCGAGGAGTGCGTAGTGCCGATCGCCGCGGGATGCTCCTGCGTTCCAGTCGACTACGCCGGTGACGTTGCCTGCGGCATCGAACAGGACGTTGCCTGGCGTGTAGTCGGTGTGCACCAGGTCGTCGCCCTGCATGCGAAACGGTCGCCCGCCGTCGACTGCGAGCAGTCGCTCCAGCAGCCGTCGACCCCGTTCGCCAAGACGCCCGACGGTGTGCCCGAAGGCGCCGTACCCGCGAGTCGTGTCCGGAAAGGCTCGCGGCCGCGGAACCTGTGGATGATCACGCAACACCCCGGCAAAGCGATTGTTCATCGCAACGATCGCGCCTGCCGTGTTCTGGTCGAGTGCATCAACGTGATGACCGGGCAGTCGCTCCTGCACCACAACGACGTACCCATCAGAAAGCTCCATCACGAGCTCGTGCGCAGGAACAGGCAACCCCAGTCGGCGTACGTCGTTGAGCACCGCCGCCGTCTGTCGCATAACGGGCAACGGAGTGAGAGTGCGGGTCATCGCTGACTCGCGACCATCTGGCCACGCCACAAACGCGGCGCTGCTGGAGCCACCCACCTGATCCGCCAGCCCGGTCAGCAGGAGACCGCTGCCCGTGCGTGCGTTCACCTCTTCGATGACCGCCGTCGGCGCCCACGGATTCTCCGACAACCGAAACTCAACCTTGTGCGCCATGGGTCACCAGCCGCGGAACTGCGTGCGATTGTCCGTCTTCACCGTCATCCTCCGCTCCGGAGCCACCCATCCGCGCCGCGATCGTAGGTGACCGACAGGCTCATGCCGAGGCGCTCCCCATCGGCAAGGTGCAGCAATTAAGGGCGGAGTTGTTTGCGGGACGTGATGTCGAGCTTGGTGAAGATTTTGCGGAGGTGGAAGTCGACGGTGTGCCGGCTCAGGTACAGCCGGGTGCCGATCTCCACATTGGTCAGGCCAGATCCGGCCAACTCGGCGATCTGGGCCTCCTGCGCAGTGAGCAGGTCCCGGGCCGACCCGTTGCCGGCGCGCGGGTCGCCTACCGGTTGCCCTGCCTGCGCCAGCTGTCGAGCGGCGCGCTCCGCGAAGGCCTCGGCACCGGCGGCCGCGAACAGTTTGTGGGCCGCCCGCAGCTCGCCTCGCGCGTCCTCGCGGCGCCGCTCGCGGCGCAGCCACTCGCCGTACACCAGATGTGCCCGCGCCAGCTCCATCCGCATCCGCGTCCGCCCCAAGCGCTCGACGGCCTCCTGGTACGCCGCCTCCGCCGCGCTCCCGCCTGATCGCAACCCGGTCGACCGTGCTAGCACCCCGAGACCCCAGTCGGTACCGCAAGCCTGAGCCTGCAGCTGCAACCTGGCGTACGCATCGGCCGCCGCATCCGGCTGTCCGGCGCGGGACGCGGCCTCGATCAGCTCCGGCAGCGCCCAGCTGGACTGGCTGAGCTCCGCGGGATAAGCGGTCGCCTCCAGTCCCGACCGCAACGCGACCGTGTACTCCGACAGCCCGTTGTGCAGCACCGCATTGATCAGCTGCCCGAAGGTCACCGCACCGCCCTCACCGCGAGCTTCCGAGTCCTCGATGCTCGCGGCAATCATCAACCCCGCACCGGGCAGTCCGCGCCAGGCCGCCAGTCCTATCTGGCCGTACGCCGCCAGACCGGCGCCGGTCGCTTCGCTGACAGTCTGTACCTCGGTCAGCAGCGCCGCCGCGGCCGTCAGCTCCCCCTCGTACAGGTTCAGCATCGCGCGATGGTGGAGCGCGAGTGGCAACTGGTTGAGGTCGCCCAGCTCACGAGCGATCCGGAGATGCCGTGCGGTGAGCAGATGCCAGTGCTCGTCGTCCCAGAGATTGATCGGCAGCAGCGCGGCCAGCCACATCCAGGGCAGGTCGTCCAGGTCGGTCGTGTCGTCCTCTGTCGCGAACGCAGCCATCGCTTCCGCGGCGTGTGTCCTCGCAGCAGCGTGGCCGTCGGCGAACAGCGTCGACACTGCCCGGTACACGAGGTCCCGTTTCCGCTCCGGTGTCGCGCTGGGGACCGTCTTGGCGGCTCGGGCGATCTGCGCGATCCCTGTCCGACCGCCGAAGCGGCCGGCGAACTGAGCGGCGGCCAAGGCTTCCTGGTAGGTGTCGCGGGCGAGCCCGAGGTCGAGCGGTTCCAGTCGCCGGGCGGCTTCGAGCAGCCGCGGCGGAGCCTCCAGGCTGTGCCCAGAACTGAAGGTGACCTGCGCGCGCAGGAGATTCACCCGGGCCTGGTGAAGCTCGTCGGCCGGCCGCTGTTCGGCGATGTTCAGGAGCCCGAGCGCGGTCTCGAACGCACCCGCCGCCAGGCTCGCCTGGGCAGCAGCGAGCGCCCTGATCGAGCGCGTCATCGGATCGGGCGTGAGCGCCGTCGATCGCTGCAGGAACGCCGCCGAGGCCGCTACACCACCGCGACGTCGCGCACGGTCGGCGGAGCTGACCAGCTCGGCGGCGATCTCCTCGTCGGGTCCGTCGGCACCCTGCGCTCGATGCCAAGCGCGGCGGTCGGGATCCTGTCCCGGATCGGTGGCCGCAGCCAGCGCCCGATGGACGGTCCGCCGGGTCCGCGGCCCGGTACGTCGCCGAGCGCACAAGCGGGTGCCGGAAGAGCGCCCGGGAGGCGAAGTCGATCAACCCTGCGGCCTCCGCGGGCGCCGCCGCGCTCAAGGGCAGCTCGAGCAGTGCGAGCGCGCGCACGACCAACGGTACGTCGCCCGCGGGTTCGGCCGCCGCGGTCAGCAGAACGCGCTTGGAGTCCTCCGGCAGCGCTTTGACCCGGCGAGCGAAGTTCTGCTCGATCCGACTCGCGAGCAGACGCGCGTCCGGCCGCTCGAACCCGCCGGCCAGCTGCGCCGCGGTCAGTCCTCTCGGCAACTCCAGCAGGGCCAGCGGGTTCCCCCTGGTCTCGGCGACGATGCGGTCGCGGACGTGGGTGTCGAGCCGCCCGGGTACGACGGAGTCGAGCAGCGCACCGGCGTACTCATCGGTGAGACCCGTGACCGTCAGTTCGGGGAACCCGTGCCACTCGGGTCCGGTCACCGGCTCGCGCACCGCGAACACCAGGCCGATGCGATCCGCGAAGAGCCGGCGGCCGACGAAGGTGAGGGTCCGGACGGAGGCCTGGTCGAGCCACTGTGCGTCGTCGACAACGCAGACCAACGGCTCTCGATCGGAGGCCGCCGACAGCAGGCCCAACATCGCCGCGCCCATCAGGAACTGGTCCGGCGGACCACTGCTGCTCACTCCGAACGCGACCTCCAGCGCCTCCGCCTGCGGCCCAGGCAGCCGGTCACACAGGTCGAGCAACGGCAGGCACAACAGGTGCAGGCCGGCGAACGGCAGCTCCATCTCGGACTCGACCCCGGACGCCCGAACCACCCGGCAGCCGTCGGCGTGCGCGGCCAGGTACTCGAGCAGGGCGGACTTGCCGATGCCGGCCTCGCCACGGACGACCAGCACCTGTCCCGCACCGGATCGCACCCCGCCGGCCAGCTGCTCGAGGCGCGCACACTCCGTACGCCGTCCGCGCAGCTCCGGCACCGTGCTGGTCAAGGGTCCACCCCCCAACCTCGAAGACTAGGGGTGGTCGTCGCGCCGGCACAGAGACCGACGGGTTCCGTAATCCGGCCTCGACCGCTTCGGACACGTGACGTCCGACGCATTCGCGCGAGCGACAGTCACAAACCGCCACTCGGCGTTGTCCTCATCCATGAGGGACCCCGCGCTCCGAAGGAGATCAGATGAGCAACGCCGAACAGCAGATCGCCACCTCTGTCCTCGTAATCGGGACCGGTGGTGCCGGTCTCCGCGCAGCGATCGAGCTCGCCGAGCAAGGCGTCGAGGTCCTTGCCCTCGGCAAACGACCGCGATCGGACGCGCACACGTCGCTCGCCGCCGGCGGCATCAACGCCGCGCTCGCCACGATGGATCCGGAGGACACCTGGCAGCAGCACGCGGCCGACACGCTCCAGGAGAGCTACCTGCTCGCGAACCCGGTCACGGTCGAGATCGTCGCCCGGGGTGCCGTCCGCGGCATCGAGGACCTGGAGCGCTGGGGGATGCCGTTCGCACGGGAGGGCGACGGGCGGATCTCGCAGCGGTTCTTCGGCGCACACACGTACCGCCGGACCGCGTTCGCCGGTGACTACACCGGTCTGGAGATCCAGCGCACGTTGATCAATCGCGCGGTCCAGCTCGGCGTACCGATCCTGGACACCGTCTACGTGACGCGGATCCTCGTGAAGGACAACGCGGTGTTCGGCGCCTACGGGTTCGACCTCGCCACCGGCCGGCGGTACGTGATCCACGCCGACGCGGTGATCCTGGCGGCGGGCGGGCACACCCGGATCTGGCGCCGTACGTCGTCACGGCGCGACGAGAACACCGGCGACGCGTTCCGGCTGGCGCTGCTGGCCGGCGGAAAACTCCGCGATCCCGAACTCGTGCAGTTCCACCCGTCCGGCCTGCTCGAGCCCGAGAACGCGGCCGGCACCCTGGTCTCGGAGGCCGCACGTGGCGAGGGCGGTCAGTTACGCAACGCGCTCGGCGAACGGTTCATGGCCCGGTACGACGCCGAGCGGATGGAGCTGTCGACGCGGGACCGGGTCGCGCTCGCGGAGTACATCGAGATCAAGGAAGGCCGCGGCACCCCGAACGGTGGTGTCTGGCTGGACGTGTCCCAGCTCCCCCGCGAGACGATCATGCGGCGGCTGCCGCGGGTCTACCAGACACTGCTCGAGCTGCAGATGCTCGACATCACCCAGCAGCCGATCGAGATCGCGCCGACCGCGCACTACTCGATGGGCGGCGTCTGGGTCCGCTCCGACGACCACGGCACCGGCGTCGACGGCCTGTGGGCGATCGGTGAGGCCGCCAGCGGTCTGCACGGCGCGAACCGGCTCGGCGGGAACTCGTTGATCGAACTGCTGGTGTACGGGCAGATCGTGGCCGGCGAAGCCGCGAAGTACTCGATCGGCCGGCCGGCGCAGGTGCGATCGGCCGCGGCCGTGGCCGAGGCGCGCGCGGAGATCGATGGGCTGCTGGCCGTCGACGGGCCGGAGAACGCGCGCGTTCTGCAGCGGGCCCTCCGGGACACGATGACGGCGCGCGCCGGCGTCGTCCGCGACGAGACCGGGTTGCTGGCCGGTCTCTCGGAGCTGGCCGACCTCGAGGAGCGGATCGGTGATCTCGGCGTGCATCCCGATATCGCGGGCTACCAGGACCTGGCCCATGCCTTCGATCTCAAGGCGTCGGTGCTGGCCGCCCGGGCGACACTCGACGCGGCTCTGGCACGACGCGAGTCACGCGGCTGCCACAACCGTGCGGACTTCCCCGATCTGGACCCGTCGCTCCAGGTGAACCTGGTCTGGTCGGGACCGGGTGACGTCACGAAGGAGCCGATCCCACCGATCCCGGCCGAGCTCCGGCAGCTGATGCGGCAGGTCTCGTCCGAGGGCAAGTTGGTCGAATGAGCGTCCTGGAGCGGCTGTCACAAATCGGGGGGCTGTCCGATCTTCACTGGCAAAGAAAGGACACCGACATGAGTTCCATCCTCGTCACCGGCGGCACCGGCCACCTCGGTCGCCCTACTGTCAGCCACCTGCGCGCGGCCGGGCACGGGGTCCGCGTGCTGAGCCGGAAGCAGGGGCCGGACCGCGCCGTCGCGGACCTCACCACCGGCGTCGGCCTGCAGACCGCGTTCGACGGCGTCGACGTCGTCGTGCACCTGGCCACCAGCCTCGGCCGCGGCGACGTGCAGCAGGCCCGCAACCTGGTCGAGGCCGCCGCCGGCATCCGGCACCTGGTGGTGATGTCGATCGCCGGCATCGACCGAATCCCGCTGTCGTACTACAAGACCAAGCTCGCGGTCGAACAGATCGTCGGCGAGTCGCACGTGCCGTACACGATCCAGCGCGCGACCCAGTTCCACGACCTGATCGATCGCGTCTTCAGCGCACAGCGCTACTCGCCGGTCCTGTTCGCGCCGACGATGTCCCTGCAGCCGATCGCGGTCGAGGACGTGGCGAGCAGACTGACCGAACTGGTCGGGCAGGTACCGCTGAAGGGTCATGCGCCCGACATCGGCGGTCCCGAGCGGCGGACGGTGCACGACCTGGCCCGGATCTGGAAGCAGGCGAAGGGCTCGCGCCGCCCGATCGTCCCGGTGCGGCTCGGCGGCAAGGTCTTCCGCGCGTTCGCGAACGGCGAGGCGATGGTCGACGGCCCGACGTACGGCCGGATCACGTTCGCGGAGTACTGCGGATGAGAACGTACGTCCGGGCAGTCCTGGTGATCCTGGCGGCCCTCCAGCTGACCCTCGGCGTCTGGCTGACGTTCGCCCCGCGGTCGTTCTACGACAACGTGCCGACAGTCGACTGGGACCCGCCGTACGCCGAGCACGCGTTCCGTGACTTCGGCAGTGCGTCGCTCGGCCTCGGCCTGGTGATGGCCGCCGCCGCGATCCGGCTCGACCGGTACCTCGTGGGCGTCGCCCTGATCGCGTACGCCGCGTTCGCGCTGCCGCACATGATCTTCCACCTCGGTCACCTGCGTGCCGACGCGGTGGGCTGGTCGGTCGTGCTCGGCCTGGCGGTGAGCCTGATGTTCGTCCTCCCCGTGAGCGCCCTCCCGGGAGTCCGCCACCTGGACGCCGGCGACCGCTCCCCCACGTGGTCACGATGACCACGTGACCGGCCAGGACCACGCGGAGTCCTACGTACCGAACGTGGTGCAGTCCCGGCAATCGCACTGCAGTGTGAAGCACAAGGTGGTGCGAACCCTGTCATCGACGGGAGGCCGGACGCAATGGACACAAGACAGTCGACGCAGCGGGCCGAGGCTGGACGAGCCGCGGTCGAAGGCGGTGAGCACGCACTGGGAGGCGATCTCGAGGAGGCGGTCGCGATCTTCCTCACGCTCCGCTCGCTCCTGGTGGCGGTTGCTCACCGCATCCTTGGCGATGCCAACGAGTCCGAGGACGTCGTCCAGGAGATCTGGATCCGGTGGCAGCGCCTGGACCGGACGACGATCGTGGATCCAAAGGCGCTGCTGGTGACCATGACCAGCAGGTTCGCGATCAACGTCAGCCGATCCGCGCACCACCGCCACGAGACCGCGATGACAGCCCCGGACCGAGACCTGGCCGACTCCAGCCACGACCCGGCGGCCCGCGCGGAGCAACGCGTCGCCGTCGAGGAGGCGCTGAGGCTGGTCGCCGGGAGCCTCGATCCGAGACAGCGCGCCGCACTCGTCCTGCACGACGCCTTCGGCTACCCGTACGGACAGCTCTCCGACTTCCTCCACCTGCACCCGGCGAACACCAGGCAGGTGGTCAGCCGCGCCCGCCGGCGACTCGCCGCCGTGCGACCGGTGACCAGCGCGCCCAGGACTCACCCGGCGTTCTTGCTCGCCTTCCTCGAAGCTTCCCGGGCCGGTGAACTCGCGAATCTCGAACACGTCCTCGCCGCCGACCTGGCCGGCTGACCGACCAGGTGTCACCAGGCGGTCGGATCACGATCCTGCGACGGCCCCCTGCGTCAGTCGGTGCGCGATCTCCCGGCGAGAGGCGATGCCGAGCTTCGAGAAGACCTTGCGAAGGTGCCAGTCGACGGTGTGCGGGCTGAGGAACAACCGGGCACCGATCTCGGGATTCGTCAGCCCGTCACCGGCGAGCCGAGCGATCTGCTCCTCCTGAGCAGTGAGCGCCAGGTACTTCGTCACGCGGCGTTCCCGGACCTTCGTCCCGGCGGCCGCCAACTCACGACGGGCGCGCTCCGCGAACGCGTCCGCACCGAATGTGCTCAACATGTCGTAGGCGGTGGTGAGCTGCTCGCGAGCGTCGGTACGACGGTTCGCCCGGTGCAACCATTCGCCGTACAGAAGGTGCGTGCGAGCGAGGTTCACGCGGACCCTGGTCCGGCCGAGTCGGTCGATCGCCTCGCGGTAGAGGTCCTCGGCGACGGCATCCTTGCTGAGCAGCGCCCGCGCGCACGCTTCGGCGCCGAGCGCCCAGTCCGTGCCACTGGCCCTGGCAGCCTCGGACAGCTGCTCCAGCGCCTCCGGCGCGTCATCGGGCGAGCCACGCCGCACCGCCGCCTCGATGAACTCGGCCAGCGCCCATCGCGGCGCACCGAACGCATCCTGATGCCTCGCCGCGGCACGAGCCGCGGTCATCGCCTCGTCGTACTGCGCCAGGCCGTTGCACAGCACTGCGTGATGGCAGTTCGCGACGGTCATCCCGAGGCCCTGGCCGTACAACGCCCCCTCGGTGACGGTGGCCTCGATGAGCGGGCGGGCCTCGCGCTCGCGACCCCGGACCGCCGCGAGTGCGAGTGCCCCGAAGGGCGGTTGGACGGTGCCCATCGCCGTACTCACCGTTCGGACCTCTTCGACCGCAGACGCGGCCGCCGTCAGCTCGCCGGCGAACACGAGGACGACGGCCGACGAGTCCAGGGCCAGCGGGAGCCCGCTGAACGCACCGGTCTGCCGGGTGAGTGCGACGTGCCGGGTCGTGACCGCCTGCCAGCGTTCGAGATCCCAGAGATCGGCGGCGATGACACCGGCGAGCAGCAGCCATCGCAGCGACTCGTCGACGGCCAGGTCGTCGCTCGAGAACGCGGTCAGGGCGCTCTCGATCATCGGCACCGAGGCCGTGAAGCCGTCGGTCAGGCGGACCCCCAACGCGTCGAGCAGTTCGTCCGCTGCACGCCGTACCTGCGACGGCGGCGCAGCCCGCGCCGCCGTCCCGATCTCCTGGCGTCCCGGGTGCCGGGCGAGATGCCCGGCGAAGATCACCGCCGACACAGCGTCCAGATAGGTGTCACGAGCCAGGTGTACGTCGAGCTTCTCCAACCGCCGCGCCGCAGCGAGCAAGGGTGCCGGCGCTTCCAGGCCGCGGCCCTGCGCGAACGCGAGGCCGGCGTGCAGTACCTCGATCCGTGCGCGCGCCAACTCGTCCGTCGGAGCCACGCTCGCCGTCGCGAGCAGCTCGGTCACGGCTTCGAACGCTCCGGCCTGGTACTTCGCCTGCGCGGCTTCGAGCGCACGCGCCGAGCGCCGGCCGGGATCGCCGGTCAGCTCGGCCGCCCGTTCAAGGAACGCGGCGACCGCGGCGAGGCCTCCGCGCGCCTGGGCACGAGCTGCCGATCGTTCGAGTTCCACCGCGACGTCCTCGTCGGAGCCGGAGGCGGCCTGTGCACGGTGCCAGGCGCGGCGATCCGGATCCACATCCGGATCGATCGACTCGGCCAGCACCCGGTGCACCGCCCGCCGATCGGTCACCGACGCGGTCCGGTACGTCGCCGAGCGCACCAACGGATGCCGGAACCGCACGCGAGAGTTCAGGGTCATCAGCTCGGCGGCGCCGGCTGCCGCGGTGTCGACGTCGACGCCCAGCCGCCCGGCCGCGCGGCGCAACAGCTCGACGTCGCCGACCGGTTCGGCGGACGCGATCAGCATCAGCGACCGGGTCTGCGCCGGAAGCGACTCGAGCCGGCGGCCGAACTCGCGCTCAAGCCGGCTCGACAACTCTTGTGCCCGAACCGGGGTGAGGCCGCTCAACTCCGCCGCCGTCCATCGGCGTGGCAGCTCGATCAGGGCGAGCGGGTTGCCGCGAGCCTCGGCGAGGATCCGGTCCCGGATCTGCTCGTCGAGCGGCGCCGCGGCGATATAGTCGAGCCGCCTCAGGGCTTAGCGCGACAGCAAACCGTTGAGTGGCAGCTCGGGGAGACCGGCGAGCGTTTCACGCTGCGTCGGCTCCCGGACGGCGAAGACCAGCACGACCGACTCGGCGAGCAGCCGGCGGCCGACGAATCCCAACGTCAGCGCCGACGAATGGTCAAGCCACTGCGCGTCGTCGACCAGACACACCAGCGGTTTGTCCCCGCCCGCCTGCGCCAGCAGGCTCAGTGCGGCCAGGCCGACGAGGAACGGTGCCGGCGGGGTCCCGGCGCGCAGTCCGAACGCCGTGGCAAGGGCGTCGCGTTGCGGCTCCGGAAGGTGGTCCAGGCCGGTGAGCAAGGGCGAGCACATCTGGTGCAGACCGGCGTACGAGAGTTCCATCTCGGACTGGATGCCGGCGGCCCGCACGATCCGGCAGCCGGCGGACCGTTGGAGCAGATAATTCAGCAGTTCGGTCTTGCCGATGCCCGCCTCGCCACGCAAGGCCAGGGCCGCGCTACGACCCGCCCTGGCGCCCGCGACAAGGTCGTCCAGGACCCGACACTCGTCTCGCCGCCCAACCAGCCCGGCGCCCGACCGGCTCGGTGCCACCGACCGAGCGTACTGCGGCCACCTCGCTCGCGCCATGCGTCACAGAACGGGCCCGACCGCGGTCTTCCTGAACACCGGGGGCTAACCGTTGCGTTGGGCAACTTGCAAGGACCGGAGACCATGACCCGACTACGTGAGCAGACGAGCCGGAACGTCCAGCACTACCTCACCGGCGCTGCCACCGAGCGCTCGCGGCGGTGGTGGCCTACTCGCGACTCGTCGATCGTTCAAGCCGGTCGGGGTGAACAACAGACGGCAAGGGCTCAAGGTGCCCGACTACATCCTGACTGCGTTCCAGGAAGCGATCGCACTGTCGGATCAGCGATGAGCGGCCAACACGGCGGCGAGGCCCTCCTGCAGGTCCTTCACGAAATATGAGGGAACCTCCAGCGACGGGAAATGCCCGCCGCTGGAGGGCGACCCCCATCGGACGATCTGCCGGTACCGCTGCTGCGCCCACGGCCGCGGATACCTCTCGATGTCCCGCGGATACACACTGATCGCCGACGGTACGTCGACCCGCAGTTCCGGATCGAGCGAGTTGTGGCTCTCGTAGTAGATACGGGCCGCCGACGCACCGGAGCGCGTCAGCCAGTACAGCGTGACGTCGTCGAGAACGCGGTCCCTGGAGATCGTCTCGAACGGGCTGTCCGCGGTGTCCGACCACTCGGCGAACTTGTCGAGGATCCAGGCCAGCAGCCCGACCGGTGAGTCGACGAGCGAGTAGCCGATCGTCTGCGGCCGGGTCGCCTGCTGCTTCGCGTACGCCGCTCTGTGGCGCCAGAAGTGACGGGTTTCCTCGGTCCACGCGCGCTCGACCGCAGTCAGTCCGTCCGTCGTCAACCCGGGCGGCGACTCCGCGAACGTCGTATGGATACCGAGAAGCTGCGCCGGGAACCTGCCGCCGAGGACCGTGGTGATGTTGCCACCCCAGTCGCCGCCGTGCGCAGCGAACCTGCTGTAGCCGAGCCTGCCCATCAGCTCGACCCACGCGGCCGCGATCTTCTCGGTCCCCCACCCGGTCGTGGTCGGTTTGTCGCTGTACCCGAAGCCCGGCAGCGACGGGACCACGACATGGAACGCCGGCGCATCCGCATCCTTCGGGTCCGCCAGCTCGTCCACCACGTCGACGAACTCGGCGACGCTGCCGGGCCAGCCGTGCGTCAGGATCAGCGGTGTGGCATCCGCACGCGCGGACCGACGGTGCAGGAAGTGGATTCCCAGCCCATCAATGGTCGTGCGGAACTGACCGATCTCGTTGAGGCGGGCTTCGAACGACCGCCAGTCGTACTCGGTGCGCCAGTACTCCACCAGCTCGACCAGATCGGCGAGCGGAACGCCCTGGTCCCACCGGCGCGGATCGGGCCCCGCACGACAGACGGTCTCGGCCTCCGGCAACCGCGCCGCGGCCAATCGCGCGCGTAGATCGCCAAGCTCCGCGTCGGTCACCTGAGCTTCGAATGGTTGGACATGACCGGACATGAGACCTCCTGGTCAGCGTGAAATCTATTGAGAACCAGCTAAGACGGTTCTAACACGCACCCAACCGATGCCGCAACCAGCTAAGGTGGTTCCATGTCTCCCGCGTTCCCCGACTTTCGCCTAGGTACGGTGCTGGCCACGAGCTTCACCGGGACTCTCTCGGAGCGTCACGGCGACGCCGTGGAGCGCATTCCCACGCCGCACCGACTCGTCGACTGGCTGACCGTGAGCGGCCTCGCCGTCGACTCCTGCAGCACCGCCCAGCTCGCCCTCGCGCAGGAACTGAGAGAAGCGATCCACGCCGCCGCCACCGCGGCCGCAGTCCGGGACGCTCTCCCCGCATCTGCTGTCCAGGTCATCAACGACCGCAGCGCCCAGGGCCGCGCCGCAGCGATCCTGACGGACGACGGACAGCGGCGCTGGCAGCTCAGCTCGACATCCCCCGTCGAGGACGCGCTCAGCGTGATCGCCGCCGACGCGATCAGCATCATCGCCGGCGAACGCGACGGAAAGCTGGCGCTGTGCGCCTCACCAACCTGCCAAGCAGCCTTCTTCGACACCAGCCAGAGCCGCACCCGCAGATGGTGTGACATGGGCATCTGCGGCAACCGCCAGAAGAAAGCCCGCTACAACGCCGCCCACCGCAAGGCCTCCGCCCCAGCGGAGTAACCCCTCCTGTACGGCTCGTGCTGTGCTTGACGTAGCCCGGTTTCGAGCGTCCTATGAGCTAAGGCAATGAGGCGCTGGGCCCCGGCCGGAGAGTTGGACCCGGAGAGTTGAACAAGGTGGCTACACCCCAAGCGACGAGCAGGTACGCCGCCCCGGCCGACCTCGACGCGTCACAGGCAGTGCCGCGACTGGTGGCGCCGTAGAACAGCCATGGCTGGGCGCGCGCCAGTGTCGTGGACCTCGAAAGCGCTCAGGCTCCGCCTACCGGTGGACCTGGGACGGACCACTGTGACCATCGTCCTGGTCGGCGCCGCCTACTACTTCGGTGCGCGCCTGGGTCTGCGGCTGTCGCTGGTCGAGCGCAACATCACGCCGTTGTGGCCACCCAGCGGTATCGCGCTGGCGGCCTTCCTGCTGCTCGGGAGGTCGGTGTGGCCGGGCGTCACGCTCGCCGCACTGGCCGTGAACCTGCCGATCAGCACCGGCCCGGCGCCCGCCCTGGTCACTGCCGTCGGCAACACGCTCGCGCCCCTCGTGGCGGCGATCATCCTCGAGCGCGTCGGGTTCCGGCGTCAGCTGGATCGGCAGCGGGACGCACTCGCGATCGTCTTCCTGGGTGCGCTGGCGAGCATGACGATCAGCGCGACCATCGGCGTACTCGCGCTCGTGTCGTCGAAGGCGATCGGCACCGACAAGCTGGTCGGCGCCTGGGTGGTGTGGTGGACCGGCGACGCGATGGGGGTGCTCGCCGTCGCCCCTTTCCTGCTGTGCATCCCCCTGTTCTGGGAGCTCGAGCGATGGCCGGCGTTGCGCTGGCTCGAAGCGGCGGTCATCCTTGCGCTCACCACGGTGCTGGTGTCGTGGGCGGCGTACACCACCCTGCCTCTGTTGTTCCTGGTGCTGCCCTTACTGGGATGGGCCTCGTGGCGTCTGCAGTTGCGCGGCGCGGCTCCTGCCGCGCTGATCGCCTCACTGATCACGACCTGGTCGGCAACGCACGGGCGCGGCGCGTTTGCGGGTCAGCCGTTGTTGGGGCAGATGCTCACCCTGCAGGCTTTCAACGCCACCGTCGCGCTCACGTCGTTCTTCCTCGCGGCGCTCGTGACGGAGCGTCTGCAGTTCGCTCGCGCGTTGATGTCCGCGGCCGCCGACCTGGCGGGCAGGGTCAAGAACCGCACGGCCGAGCTCTCGGCGACCAGCGACCGCCTGCGGCATGAGATCCACGAGCGGCACGCGACGCAACAGCAGCTCAACCTGGAGGAGGCCAAGACCCGGCGCGAGCACCAGATCGCCCACACACTGCAACGCAGCCTGCTCCCCGAACGGATGCCCGACATCCCCGGCGTGGCAGTGGCCGTCCGCTACGTCCCGGCGACCGCTGACCTGCATGTGGGCGGCGACTGGTACGACGTGATCCAGCTTCGCGGCGGCCTGATCGCTCTCGTCATCGGTGACGTCGCAGGGCACGGTCTGCAGGCAGCGGCAGCGATGGCACAACTGAGGATGGCGGTCCGGGCGTACGCCGTACACGATCCCTCGCCGGTCAGCGTGATGAACGGCCTGCACGAGCTGGCTCGCGAGCTGCCCGTAGCCGAGATGGTGACGCTGCTCTACGTCCTCTACGACCCGGACAGCGGCACGATCCGGTTCACGAACGCCGGTCATCCGCCCGCCCTCTTGATCGACCCCGAGGGCTCGCGGTATCTCGAGGGTGGCCTGGCCCCTCCGCTCGGCGTACTCGCCCAGCGGGACTATTCCGAGGTGACACAGGAACTGCGGCCGGGCGCCACTCTCCTGCTCTACACCGACGGGCTGGTCGAGAAGCGCGCGCTGTCGATCCAGGACGGCCTCGATCGGCTGCGCGCCGAAGCGTCGGGCGTCGGCTCGGCCGACCTCGACGCGCTCTGTGACCAGGTTCTGGCAGCCGTCCCGGAGAACGGCGAGGCCTCCGACGACATCGCACTGGTCGCGCTCCAGTCGTTGGTGCTGGCCGGAACGCCCCTGACCCTCGACGTGCCGGCCGACGCCCGCGTGCTCTTCCAGGTCCGGCACGCGTTGGGCCGCTGGCTGCGCGAATCGGGCGTCGGCGCGCGCGAAGCCGGCGAGATCGCGATTGCTTGTGGGGAGGCCTGCAGCAACGTCGTACGGCATGCGTACGGCGCCTCGCCTGGCGACCTGCATGTCGAGGCGCGACTCGTGGTCAGCTCGGTTGAGCTGACCGTGCGCGACCACGGTCAGTGGCGGAACCCAGCCGACCGTGGCGGAGGCCGGGGCCTCACGCTGATCCGCGGACTCATGGAGTCCGTGCACGTCGAGAGCAGCCCGGACGGCACGACGGTCCGCATGCGGCGCACCGTGGTGGCAGGGGACGACGAGTGACCGAGTACGCGGTGGTGGACGCTCGAACGATTGACGGCGTACAGGTTGTGCGAGTGTGTGGCGAAGTCGACCTCACAAACGCCGTCGAGGTGCGCGACGCGATCAGCCGCGTCGCCTCCGCCGACGTCCGGGTCATCGTGGTCGACCTGAGCCGAACGTCGTACCTCGACAGCTCAGGAATCGCGATGCTGTTCCGGCTCGCCGAACGAGTCACCCACCGCCGCCAAGAACTCCGCCTCGTCGTCCCCTTGGACTCCCCGCTCCGAGCCGCTCTCGAGCTGACCGGCGTCCCTCAGACCATCCCGGTCCAGCCCACGCTCGAATGATGCATATTGCGTTTAGAGCGCCCGGAGTCTGGTCCCGTCGATGGCCCAATAGCCGTTGTTGCCGGCGGTCAGGTGCCAACTCACGCGGACCCTGTTCGCACCTGACGGCACCGCTGTGACCAGATGCATCGCCTTGCTGATGTCGAAGGTTGCGCCGTCGGCCGCATCGGCGGACCAGAGCACCCGCTGCACGCCGTTGTCGAACTCCGCGACGACTTCGGCCTTCTGTGGCTGACCGGCGGCGACCTGCTTGTAGTGACTCAGATAGTCGACCTGGACCCCTGACTCGCCACGCACCGACATCCACGGCGTCGTGAGCGTGCTGTCGAACATCGCACCGTTCGCGGCCGGATCGCCCTTGTCGTTCCACTCGTCCGGGTCCGCGACAGCGATCACGTCCCGTCCGCGGAAGAACGAGCCGCGCCCTTGTCCCTCTTCCGACGTCGTCCAGAACTCGCCGGTCATCAGCCGCCACCCGCGGTACTCCGTCACGCCACTGTCCACCGGGGTCTTGTCGACGCGCGACCACCCTTCGGGTACGGCGGTAGTCCAGCCCCCGACGCCTGCCGGCTTAGGCGACTCGTCGACCACACCCGACGTGGCTTTCACGGTGTCGAAGGGGTCGGCGCTCTTGCTGCCGATGGCGACGCCGTCGAGTCCCCAGTTCGGGTCGATCGGGAGGCCAAGGTGCTTGTACACGGTGGGCATGATGTCCACCTGCCGCCACTCCCGCCGCAGCGTTGACGATTTGGGGATTCCTGGTCCGGTCGCGAGGATCCAGCCCTGCCGTGAGGTGTGCTGGTCGCCGCCGTGGCCGAAGCCGGTCTGACCGTGGTCGGTGGCCGCCACGATCAGCCACTGCTCGTCGCGGTAGGTGGCGCGGGCCTTGACTCCCGCCACGAGTTCGCCGAACTTCGCGTCCACCCGGCGGATCGCGTCGATGTAGTCGGGACTGTCCGATCCCAGGCTGTGGCCGGTCGCGTCGACGTCGTGGAGATAGACCATCATCAGGTCGGGGTTGTGGTTCTTCAGCACGTCGAGCGCGGCGTCCGTGCTCTGCCGGTCGGTGATCTGCTGGTTGGCGCCGTTCTGCTGCAGTTTCACGTCCGGGCGGTCGATCAGGTACGTGTTCAGCGGCGTCCAGTCCAGCGTCGTGAACGTCGACAGCTCGGGGCGGAGACCCTCAGCGCGCGTGATGAAGTCCGGGTACTGACTCTTGCGATAGCCGTTGAACGAGTTGTCGAGGACGTTGTGCTTGTCCGGCCACACACCGGTCAGCATGCTGCTGTGCCCCGGCCCGGAGTTGGTGCCGGCGATCGCGTTGTCCTGGATGTACGCCGGCCCGAACTGCCCCGCCGCACCGGCCGCGGCGAGGTTCGGCGTACCAGCCTGCTGCATCCTGTCCCACCGCATGCCGTCCATGTCGACGAACAGGACCTTGCTGCGGCTCGTCCCGTCCGGGAGGTCGTCGGGGGTCTGTACCTTCGGCAGCGGCGGAATGGCCCCGGCGCGCGCCTCGTCACTCACGCTCATGTTGTCGATCGCCCAATACCAGTCGTTGTGTGCGTTCTCGATGACCCAGCTGATCTTCACCGACCGAGCACCGGCCGGAACCTTCACCGGTACGGCGATGGTCTCGTTCTCGCGATACACCTGGTTACCGAGGGTCGCCGTACTGTAGGTGAACTGCCGCTGCGGTGTCCCGTCGTCGAACGACACGTCGAGCGCCGCGACCTGGGGACCGGTCTGGCGATAGTTCTGGTCGTAGTTGACGTAGACCGTCGATTTGCCGCCTACCGGGTAGGCGGGCGACGTCAAGGTGCTCTCGAAGCGCTGGTCACCGGGACTGTTGGCGTCGTCCCATTCGTCGGTGTCGGCCACGGCCAGCACGCCACTGGACTTGGTGAAGTTCTCCCGTCCCTGACCGGTCTGCGCTGCTGACCAGAACTGCGGTGTCGCGAAGGACCAGCCGCGCCACTCGTCCATGCCCTTTCCGGTCATGGTGTCCGCGGAGGTGATCGTCCACCCGTTGGGTGTGGCTCGGGTCCACCCGAGCAGGCCGGCCGGGATGCCGGTCTCGGTGGTCCTGGGCTGGAGTGCGGAGGTCAGGCTGTCGAAGTTCTCTGTACCGACAGTGGCGGCGGTGGCGGTGGTTGGGAGCGCCACGAGCCCTGCGAAGAGCAAGGCGACCGCGGTGGGCAACGCGGCGAGACGTAATCGCATCAACTGGCTCCTTAGGCCGGCAGACGGATGATGCGGCAACCCTGGCACCGAAAGATCCGCGGCAGTACGCCGCATTTGGTTATGGGCGCGATAGGTCGTTCCGGGGTTCCGGTCGGCGTCGTCGGCGTTGGACGCTTCGTCGCAACCGAACAATCCAGCGCGGGAGCCCTCTTTTGACTACCACCTTCAGCGTCAACAACCGGACGTACACGACTCCGGGTGCCCCGGTCGTCGTGATCTGCATCGATGGCAGCGAGCCGGAGTACCACCTCGAGGCCATCAAGGCAGGCCGGATGCCTTGGCTGGCAGGGGTTCTCGAGAGTGGCCGCGGTACGTCGTGGGAGGCGCACTGCGCGATGCCCGCCCTCACCAACCCGAACAACGTGTCGATCGCGACCGGCCGACCGCCCGCCGTGCACGGCATCAGCGGGAACTACATCTTCGACACGAGCACCGGCGAAGAGGTGCTCATGAACGACAAGAAGTTCCTGCGCGCCCCCACGCTGTTCGCCGCCGCCAACGACGCCGGACTCGACGTCGTCGTGGTGACCGCCAAGGACAAGCTCCGCCGCCTGCTCGGCGCCGGACTCGTGGAGGACGGCCCGGCCCTGGACGGATCCGGCGAGTTCGTCACGCCCGCGCGCCGCGGTATCTGCCTGTCGGCCGAGAAGGCGGACGAGGCAACGATCGAGGACAACGGTATCGACGATGTTCTCGCCCTGGTTGGCAAACCGCTGCCGAGTGTTTACTCCGCCGACCTCTCGATCTTCGCGCTGGCGGCGGGTGTCGAGATTCTCAGGACTCGTGGCGCCGACCTGATGTACCTCTCGCTGTCCGACTACATCCAGCACAAACACGCACCCGGCACCGAGGCCGCCAACGACCTCTACGCCCAGATCGACCACTACGCCGGTCAGCTCGAGGCACTCGGTGCGATCGTGGTCCTCACCGCGGATCACGGCATGAGCGCCAAGACCGGCGCCGACGGTACGGCGAACGTTCTCTTCGTGGAGGATGCGGTCCGCGAGATCCTCGGCAGCACGGACGCCGAACCCGGCAGCGATGGCCTGCGGGTCGTCCTTCCGATCACCGACCCGTACACCGTTCACCACGGCGCACTCGGTTCCTTCGCCAGTGTTTACCTGCCGGATGGTGCCGACCTCAACTCCACGATCGAGGCTTTGCGTGCGCTCGACGGCGTGCAGGCGGCGTACGACCGCGCCGAAGCGGCGTCGACCTTCGCGCTACCGCCGGACCGGATCGGCGACATCGTCGTACTCGGCGAAGCGGGGACCGCCGTGGGACGGTACGCCGCTTGGCACGACCTCACCGGTCTCAGCGACGCCCCATTGCGTTCCCACGGGGCGCTCGGCGAACTGCAGATCCCGTTCCTCATCAATCGCGTGCTGCCGCGGCCCGAGCAGCTCGACGAGCCGTGGGGCCGGCCCGCGTTCATCCACAACTACGACGCGTTCTGGGCCGCTACGACGCTCGTCACCGAACAAGCGCTCGCGACCACGTCGCCGAGCTGAACCACCGGCGTGGGTGCCGCCCCGCCTTCCCCTCGAGGCCGCCCGCCTCACCCTTGAGGCCGCCCTCCTCCGCTTGAGAAAGGCCCGCGACAATGTCCAGCCGCCTTGACGCCACCACCGGACCCCAGCAGGGCAAACCCCTCGACGACGCCGCGTTCCGGCGTCTTGCCTGGCGGATGCTGCTCGCCGCCATGTTCTGTTACCTGTTCTTCTACACCGGCCGGCAGGCCTTCGGCTTCGCGATCCCCGGAATTCAGGCCGAGTTCGGCTGGACGAAGACCACGACCGGAACGATCAGCGGCATCGCGCTGTGGTCGTACGCGATCGGTCAGATGGTCAACGGCAACCTGGCGGACAAGTTCGGCGGACGCCGGCTGATGGCCCTCGGCGCGATCCTGTCGACCACGTTCTGCCTCCTGGCGAGCTTCATGCACTCCTTCGTGGGGATGGCGCTGGCGCTCGCGGCGAACGGATTCGTCCAGGCGATGGGCTGGGCGGCCGGTGGACGGGTGATCTCCAACTGGTGGAGTCACCACGAACGCGGCAAGAGCTTCGGCTTCTACACCCTCGCCGCCGGATGTTCCTCGGTCCTGGTCTACGTGACGTCGACCCTGACCATCAACGCCTTCGGGAAGGACGGGTGGCAGTGGCTGTTCCGCCTCCCCGTACTCCTGATGCTTCTCGGAGGTGTCGTCTTCTACCTCCTCGCCCGCGACACCCCGGCAGCCGCCGGCGTCACCCCGCCGCCGTCGTTCGCCCGCGACAAGGACGACGTCGCGTACGACGGCCCCGCGGTCGACGACGCCACCTCGATGCAGCGCTACCGCACCGTCCTCGGCATCACGAAGATCTGGCTCACCGGCATCTCGATCGGCTTCCAGAACGCGGCGCGGTACGGCCTGCTCGTCTGGGTACCCGTCTACTTCCTCGGCGACAAGTGGAAGGCCACGGACAACGCGATCTGGATCACCGTCGCGCTGCCCGTCGGCATGGCCGTCGGAGCTCTGGTGAACGGGCAGGTGTCCGACCGCCTGTTCGGCTCCCGCCGCGACCGTCCGATCATGCTCTTCACGCTGCTCGGCGCGGTCAGCTCCATACTCATGTGGGTACTGCAACCCGGCATCGGGCTCGGCATCGTCCTGCTGTTCCTGTGCGGGTTCTTCGTCTACGGCCCGCAGTCGTCGTTCTGGGCGCTCTGCCCGGACCTGGCCGGCAAGGTGATGGCCGGTACGGCGACCGGCGTCGTGAACTTCTTCGCCTACCTCTTCGCCGGCGCGGCGGAACCGCTCATCGGGCACATCATGGAGAGCAACGGCGGCGACGCCGGCCTGATCTTCCCCATCGTGGCTGTCTCCTGCACCGCCAGCGCGCTGGTCGCCTCGACCATCCGCCGCTGAACCACCAACCTGACAGGACCGCGCAATGACCACGACAGCGAACGGCACGAGCAGCAGGTCGACAGCACACGCCGCGGCTGCGGTGTGGTCCGGCGTCGACGAGGGCTTCTCGGTCGACCCACTGCCCCTGCCCGACCTGCGCCTGGGCGAGATTCTGGTCCGGACCGAGCTCGCGACCATCTGCGGTAGCGACCTGCACACGATCAACGGTGACCGCCCGACTCCGTTGCCGACAGTCCTCGGACACGAGGCCATCGGTCATGTCGTTGGCACGGGTGGCGTCGTCACCGGCGCCGACGGTCAGCAGATTCGCGTAGGCGACCGCATCACCTGGACCATCGGTACGTCGTGCGGCACGTGCCGGCGCTGCAGACGCGGTACTCCGCAGAAGTGTCTGACTGTCCGCAAGTACGGTCACGAGGCCATCGACGACCACTGGCAGCTCAACGGCGGATTCGGCACCCACGTCCATCTCCTCGCCGGAACCGGAGTAGTCAGACTCGCGGACGACCTCCCAGCTGCGGTAGCCGCGCCGGCCAACTGCGCCACCGCGACCGTGGTCTGCGCAGCCCGCCGCGTCGAGCTGGATGCCGACGACACAGTCGTGGTGCTCGGGTGCGGCATGCTCGGCCTCACCGCCGTTGCCTACGCTCGCGACCGCGGCTGCACCACGGTGATCGCCTCCGACGTCGATCCGGTACGCCGGGAACTCGCCGAACGCTTCGGCGCGACGCACACCGTCGAACCGCACGAGCTGGCCGACGCGGCAACGCAGTACGGCGCTGATGTCGTTTTCGAACTGTCCGGCAACAGTCGCGCCGTCCAGTCGGCATTCGAGGTGGTCGCCCTGGCCGGCCGGATCGCGCTGGTCGGCTCGGTCTCCCCCGCTCCCGAGATCAGCTTCGAACCGAGCAGCTTCGTCAAGAACCTCACCACGGTCGTCGGCAGCCACAACTATCGGCTCGACGACCTCGCCGAGGCAGTCGACTTCCTGCAGCGGTCCACGGCGCAACAACTGTTCGCCGACCTGATCCCGGTGCCGTACCCACTGGACCAGGTGGACGCGGCGGTCGCCCGCGCCAAGACCGCCGACGCCCCGCGTATCGCCATCGCGTTCCCACTCTCAGCAAGGAGCCACTCCTCGTGAGCCTCGACTTCAAGGTCCGGCCGGAACACCTGCTCAACTACATCGGCGGGACCTGGACGCCAGGGAGCAGCGGACAGAGCCGGTCGAACCTCAACCCGGCCAACACCGGCGACGTGATCGGCGAGTTCACCGAGTCCGCCGCGGCCGACGTCACGTCGGCGATCGACGCAGCGGCAGCCGCGCAGGCCGAGTGGGACGCGATCGGCCCCATCGAGCGGGCCAAGGTCCTCACCCGGGCAGCCCGGCTCATCGAGGAACGCATCGAGGACTTCAGCGAGGCGATCACCCGCGAGCAGGGCAAGCGGCTCATCGAGGCCCGCGGCGAGGTCACCCGCGGCCTGGTGATCCTGGACTTCCACATCGGCGAGGCGCGCCGGATGAACGGTGAGACCACGGCCGCCGAGGAACCGCGGACCGTCGTGATGACATTCCGCCGTCCGATCGGGGTCGTCGGTCTCATCACCCCGTGGAACTTCCCCCTCACCATCCCGATCTGGAAGGTCGCGCCCGCGCTGCTCTCGGGGTGCACGGCCGTCCTCAAGCCCTCTCCCCTCACCCCGTTGACCTGTGCGTTGCTCGTCCAGGCCTTCCACGACGCCGGTGTACCGAGCGGTGTGCTGAACCTCGTACAGGGCGACCGGGAGGCCGGTGAGACGCTCGTCAACGACGAACGGGTCGCCGGCATCTCCTTCACCGGCTCGCTGCCCGTCGGCCAAGCCATCAACCGCGCTGGTGCCGGCCGTCTGCTGCGGACACAGCTGGAACTCGGCGGCAAGAACGCTCTCATCGTGCTCGACGATGCGGACCTCGACGCCGCCTGCGACGCGATCATCCACGGCGCCTACGGCCAGTCGGGTCAGCGATGCTCGGCGACGAGCCGCGTGATCGTCGACCGCGCTGTCCACGATGAGCTGATCGATCGCCTGGCGCCGCGCGTACGCGCCATGAAGATCGGGCCCGGCGAGCAGCCCGACGCCGACATCGGTCCGGTCGTCAACGACGAGCGTCATCAAGCCTGTCTGACGGCCATCGAGCGGGCGGTCGCCGACGGCGCCGACGTCCTCGCCGGCGGCGAAGCAGCACACCTCGAAACCCCCGGGTACTTCGTCAAGCCCACGCTGCTGGACAACGTGGCCTGGGACTCACACCTCGCCCAGGAAGAGGTTTTCGGCCCGGTCCTGTCCGTCATCGTCTGCGACGGGTACGACGATGCCATGCGCATCAGCAACTCGGTGAAGTACGGCATGTCCGGGACGATCTTCACCCAGAACCCGTCCCTGATGTTCCAGGCCCTGCAGGACTTCCAGGCCGGAATGCTGCACGTGAACCGCCCGGGAGTCGGCGCCTACTCGCACCTACCGCACATGGGCGCGAAGGCCTCCCAGCTCGGGGCACCCGAGTGCTCCCCCGACGTGTGGAACTTCTACACCGACCTCCGGTCGGCCTGCATCAGGTACTGACGCCTTCGTCGGGCCACGTGGCGAGAGTCCGGACGACGCTGACGAAGGCCTGCTCGGCCGGCGACAGCAGGCGGTCCCGGCGGTGCGCGACCACGACCGGCCGGCCCTGCGGCGCCGGGTCGACCACCACTTCGGCGAGGCGGCCGTCGCGGAGCTCCTCCGCGACGGTGTGCTTCGACACCACGGTCACCCCGAGGTCGGCGCGGACCGCCTGCTTCAGCGTCTCCGGCATTCCCATGTCCACGGTGCTGACATCGCCCAGATGCCAGTCGGCGAGCACCTTCTCCTGCAGCTCACGGGTTGACGAGCCACGTTCCCGGAGCAGGAAACGCTGCCCCAGCAGGCGTTCCGGGGTGATGCGTTCGCCCGCCAACTCGTGGCCGGGCGCAACAACGAGAACACTGTCGTCGGTCAGTACGTCGGCAGTCACGAGTTGCGGCGCAGTCGGCGTACCGACGAACACTCCCAAGCCGACGTCTCCATCGAGTACCCATCGCTCCATTTGGGTCGCGTTCCCGACGTACAGATCGCACTCCACCTCGGGGAACTGCTGACGGAAGCGGGCCAGTGTCGGCGGCAGCAGATAGGTTCCCACCGTCGTGGTGCCGCCGACCACCAGCCGACCGGACTGCAGCCCCTGGACCGCAGCGATCGCACTCGCGGCGTCATCGGCGAGCCGGAAAATCCGCTTCGCGTACTCGACCAGCACCTCCCCCTCCGCGGTCGCGCGAATCCGGCTGCCGGACCGGTCGACCAGCGTCGCCTTCAACGACGACTCCAACTGCCGCACCTGGTTGGAGACCGACGGCTGACTCATGTACAACTTCTGCGCCGCCGCCGAGAAGCCACCGGCCTCGACGACCTGAAGAAAGATCCACAGACGATGAAGATTCAGCTGCACGGCCCCCATCCTGACGCATCAGGCGGGGACGGTCACCTGCATGGGCACCGAAACTGTCGGGCGGTCCGTTTAGGCTGCGCCCGTGTCGATCACTGTGAGGATCATCGATGTGTCGGGGACCGGCCGGGTCGGTGCAACGACCACGCTGGAGGGGATTTCGGACAGGATCGCGCTGCGCGATCTTGTGCGGACACGCGTTCGGGAGGAGGTGGCGCGTTTCAACGCTGCTCCTGAGCCGGTGTTCGCGGGCTTGGTGATGCCGGAGGGAGGGGTGCTCACCAACGAGGGCTTCCGGCTGCCGAAGAAGCGGAAGATCGATTGGGAGCGGCAGGCCGATCGGGCGATCGAGGCCTTCGAACGCAACGGGTTCTTCGTGCTGGTCGACGACCGGCAGGTGACCGAGCTCGACGAGGAACTCGAGTTGACCGTGGATTCTGATATCCGTTTCGTCCGCCTTGTTCAGTTGGTCGGTGGCTGAGCGTGGAGCACGCAGGAGACGGTGTGCCTGAACGGGGCGATGCCGGAGCCGCCACCATGGTCGCGGCTGCGCTGCAGGCGCTCAACGGACTGTCGTGGAGCCCTGGACGGGTCACTCGGGCGCTGCCGCAGGTCCAAGCGATCCTGCAGGGCTCGGATGCGCTGCGGCGGGAGTGCATTCTCAGCGTCTTCGACCGAGTACACAGCTATCGCTGCGTCGAGCTGCTGTCGGTGATCGCACGCAAGCGCGTCGAGCTGTCGGCGGAGCACATCGAGCGGTTGCTGGTCCTGCCGCGCGCGCAGCAGGACCAGTCGCAATGGTGGTGGTACGGCGAGTGCCTCCGCCTGGTCAGCCGCCAGATCGAGCACGCCTATCCCGCGCTGCCCGAGGCGGACAAGAACCGGCTGAAACCACTGCTCGGGCAAGCAGCAGACGGGATCCGAGACGCAGCTACCGCGACCAGGCTGCGCAAGCTCGTCGGCCCCAGTGACGGGATCCGCCTCGACCTGATCGACGAGGGTGACGACATCGGCGCTCGGCTCCGAGCCGCGTTCGAGACGGCGGACGAATCGATCGACGCGCGGGCGTCCGCACTCGATCTCCTTGCCGCTCGCACTGCTGGCCGGCCTTCTAAGAAATGGCTCGCCGACGCCGGTGACGTACGGGAGAAGTTGACGCGGCCCGGCGCTCTGATCGGGGCGCTCCTCGATGCTGCGCTCGACGCGGGGGACACCGACACGGAGTACGACCACGGCGATCGGTCCTACACCGTGACGCGCTACGTCACCGCCGGCAACGAGGCCTTCCTGCTGGGAGCGGTCGCGGTTGCGGGACTCCTCGGAGATCCGGCGCTTCTTCCACAGCTACGGCGCCTTGCCCTCAAAAGTGTGACCGTGATCGGAGATCAGTTCGGTAACCCACGAAGCCTTCGACTCGCCAACGGATCAGCGCAGGCGATGGCCGATATCGGCGCCCCGGCGTCGATCACCGAACTGCTCGCGCTCGAGCGCTCCGTTCGGCACGGGACCTTGCTGAAACAGATCCGGAAGGCCATCGACGCGCTGGCCACGGCGCAGGGAATGACGCGCGACGAACTGCTCGAGCGCGCCGTCGAGACGCATGATCTCGACAAGGACGGCGAACGTCTTGTGCCCCTCTCGCGGGGGTCCGCTCTGGTCGTCGTGGACGGACGGGCGGTATCACTCGCCTATGTCGATGAGAACCAGACGCCGCGGAAGTCCTTTCCGGCGGATGTGAAGCAGGCCGATGCCGAGACCCTTGCTGCGATCCGCGGCGACCTCAAGGCGATCCGCAAGACGATCGCCGGCGAGCGTCTGCGGCTCGACGGTCTGATGTCCCTCGACCGTCGCTGGCCCCTCTACGACTGGCGCCGCTGGTACCTGGATCATCCGATCACCGGCCGGCTGACACGCACGCTGATCTGGTCCTTCGGTACGCCGCAAGGACACCGCGTCGTCGGAATCCCGCAGGACGCCGCGACCGCGGTCACGAGTTCGGGCCAGCAGGTCGCGATTCCGCTCGATGCGGAGGTGCGGCTCTGGCACCCGATCCAGGCGACGGCTGACGAGGTTCGCGCCTGGCGGGCCTATCTGCTCGAGCAGCAGGTCGTTCAGCCGCTCAAGCAGGCGTACCGCGAGCTGTACGTGCTCACGCCCGCCGAGGAACAGACCCGGGTGTACTCCAACCGCTTCGCCGGCCACGTCTTCGGTCAGGTCCAGGCCCGCGCGCTGATGAAAGGGCGTGGCTGGGCACCCGTTCCCGTCGCGTGGTGGGACGACGGCGTCGACCACGGTGTCGCCCGGCGAACCTTCGACACCGCGGGGATCCGTGCCGAGTTCTTCTTCGACCCGATCCTCGACATCCACCCGACCGCGAGCGATCTCTACCCCTACTGCACGAGCGATCAGGTCCGATTCGTCGACATCGACAGCGACGAGGCGATCGAACTCGCCGACGTACCGCCGCTCGTCCTCACCGAAGCGATGCGTGACGTCGACCTGTTCGTCGGAGTGACATCGATCGGAGCCGATCCGGAGTGGCTCGACCGCGGGACGGAGCGCCGCTTCGAGACGTACTGGCACACCTACGGCTTCGGCCAACTGTCCGCCGCCGGCGACGTCCGCCGCGACGTCCTGGAACAACTCGTACCGCGTCTCGCCATCGCCGACCGTTGTGAGCTCGAGGACCGCTACCTCAGCGTCCGCGGCGACCTCCGCACGTACCGCATCCATCTCGGCAGCGGCAACATCCTCATGTCCCCCAACGACCAGTACCTCTGCATCGTCGCCGCCCGCGACACCCGCGCCGGCAAACTCTTCCTCCCCTTCGACGACGACCCGGTCCTCAGCCTGATCCTCAGCAAGGCCTTCCTCCTGGCCAACGACACCACCATCAAAGACCCCACCATCACCACCCAAATCAACCGCCACTGACTCACCGAGCCGATCCTGGGGCGCCGCTATCATCGAAAGATGTCCACGTCGCCGTACCCTGACCTGCCGTCCGTTGCCGACGTCGCCGCCGGGATCGCCGGTGTGGTCGAGCGATTCGCGGAAGGCGAGACCCATGCGTTCGCCTTCGGCGACAGCGGCGTACCCGAGGCAGTGATCGCGAGCTACGACCAGTACGACGATCTCCGCGGCGACGACACCCTCGGTAAGTTCCGGACCGTGGTCGCTCCCGACGTACTTGTCCGGCAACTGCCCGAGATGGTCGAGGCGATGCGCCGCGGGACATTCGGCCCTCCAGTACTCGTGGGCAGCGCGGCCGAACCTCTCCTCGTGGTGCTGTCGACACAGCAGTACCGCACCCTGCGCGGTGACGACGAGCCACCGCCGGGCGTCATCGACGACCCGACTGTCCGCAGCTACGACTCGGCGCCGATGCCGGGAAGCACCCCGTTCAGCGTGGACGAGTGGGCAAAGGACGACCCGTTCACCCAGCAAATGCTCGAAGAAATCCGCCAGGAGCGCGCGACGTGATCGCGATCGGTCCCCGCCACGGCGACGGCAACAGACATACCGGCCGCCAGACCAACCTGCAGCGCGGCCAGTAAACGTCCCCCTCCCCAGACAGCTACCGCTCGTTCTAGTGTGACTGGGGTGGTTTGGGTCGGTCGAGGTAGAAGGTTTGCATTTGGCCTTTGCCTTTGACCTCGATGATGCCGCGGCGGCGTACGGCGAATTCCGGGCCGAGCGCGGCGGCTACGCGGCCGGTGAGCTGGATCTCGCCCGGGCGGCCGTGGGACTCCATCCGGCTTGCGGTGTTTACGGTGTCGCCCCAGAGGTCGTAGATGAACTTGCGCCGGCCGATCACGCCGGCCACGACCGGTCCCGAGTCGATCCCGATCCGTACCGCGAGCCAGTCCTGGCCCGGCAGGGCCGCGATCCGGGCGACCTCGTCGCGCAGGGCGAGCGCCGCACGGGCCACCGCCGCGAGGTGATCAGGCCGCGGGTTCGGGAGACCGCCGACCAGCATGTACGCGTCGCCGATCGTCTTGATCTTCTCGACCCCCTCGGCGTCCGCGATCCGGTCGAACGCGGAAAACACCTGGTCCAGCATCGTCACGACGTCAGCCGCCGCCATCACCGCCGATCGTGCCGTGAAGCCGACGATGTCAGCGAAGAGCACGCTCACCGCGTCGTAGTGTTCCGCGATCACCCCCGGTTCTGCCTTCAGACGCTCGGCAATCGGCTCCGGGAGCACGTTGAGCAGCAGCCGCTCCGAGCGCTCACGTTCGGCCAGCAGGTCTTGATGGGCTCGCTCCCGCTGCTCCACGAAGTAGCCCAGCATCACGTACGCGCTCACCATGACGCCCGCGATGTTCAGCACCAGGAACGTGACCACGAAACCGGGCGGCAGGGCCGACGGGGACTGGGCGAGCCACGAATCGAGGAGGGTAAGGGCGACCAGCTCGGCGAAGAACGCCGCGAGCCAGGGCACCGAGCGCCGGATCCCGAGCAGCGCGAGTGCGGCCAGTGGCGTGATCGTCGCCCACAGGATCATCGCGCTCGAGGCCACGAAGCCGCCGAGCGACACCTGCAGCAACCCCGGCAGGACCAGGAACGCCACCAGTTGCGTGCTGCGGAAGATGGCGAAACGCCGCGTCCGGGCCAGAACGGCGAGGCCGATCAGGGTGATCGCCTGGTAGAAGGCCGGGATCGCAGCCGAGACCGGGTCGCCGTACGTGAGGAACGTCGTCACCCAGATCGTCGCGATCGCCGTGATCAGCAGTGCCGAGAAGATCAGAGTGCCCTGGCGGAGCCGCTCGTCGTGGGAATCTTCCCGCCGAGCGCCCAGATCCGCCAGTCGCTCCAGCCGCCGGACAACAGGCCGCCCCGAGCCCCGCCCGCGGCCGCCGGCCGGGAGCCAGGACCCTGTCACGATCGCATCGTAGGCCCGTCATCCGCTGTCGGCATCCCCCGCGTTGGGTGGTGGTAGGTGTCGTACTTTTGGCCGGGGTCGAGGGGTGGGGAAACCAGTCGCGGGCTGGATGTGCTGGGGCGTGGGCGCGACAAGGATGGTGCTTGTTCACAGACCATCGTCCACGGTGCCGTCGAGGTACCGGCTGGAGGGAAGCGGATGCGAAGGACGTTGTCCATCGCCGTTGCGGTTGCTGCGTTGGCAGCGGTGACGGTCCCGGGGGTTTCGCAGGCGGACACGCCGAAGGCCATCAGTTGGGAGAAGTGCCCGGCGGATATCGGCGACGGAGTCCCCGTGCCGGAGGGGATGCAGTGCGGCACCGTCAAGGTGCCCCTGGACTACCGGAAGCCGGACGGGCAGAAGATCGAGATCGCAGTCTCGCGGCTGCCCAGCAAGAACGCCGACAAACGGCGCGGGGTCCTCCTCACGAACCCCGGCGGCCCGAGCGCGGGGCTGGGGTATCCGGCCTTCCTCGCCGCCGGCGGTCTGCCGCAAGAGGTCAAGGACCAGTACGACGTGATCGGCTTCGACCCACGCGGCATCGGCCGGAGTACGCCGGTGACGTGTAACCTCACCGCGGCGCAGCAGGCGGCCGGCAGCGTCCCGCCGTACGCGCGGAACGCGGCCGACGTCACGAAGCGCGCCGCGGAAGTGCAGCAGATCGCGAAGCAGTGCGCTACGTCGAAGTCCGCGTGGATGCTCCCGTACACGAGCACGGCGAATGTTGCCCGCGACATGGATCAGATCCGGGCCGCGCTCGGCGAGCAGAAGATCTCGTACGACGGCGCGTCGTGGGGTACGCATCTCGGTGCTGTGTACACCACGCTGTTCCCGGAGCGCAGCGACCGGATCGTGCTCGACAGCAACGAGGCGCCCGGCGGCTGGGACTACAAGGGCGACCGGCGGTTCGCGCAGGGGTTCCAGGACACGTTCCCCGGCTTCGCGAAGTACGCCGCCGCCAACTACCGCGAGTACGGTCTCGGCCGGACGCCGGCGCAGGTGACGGCGAAGTACTTCGACATCGCCGCTCGCCTGGACAAGAAGCCGGTGAAGGGGCCGGACGCGGAGTACGACGGCCCGGGGTTCCGGATGATCGCGTTCGTCAGCCTCTACGGCGCGGCTCTGAGCCCATGGTTCGCGCAGGCGATGAAGGCGCTCGACGCGAACCAGCCACCGCCGCCGTTCCCCGGTGGCGAGGGCGGCGCGAAGGACGCGGACAACCTGATCTCCGGGCGGTCCTACATCATGTGCAACGACTCACGCTGGCCGACGACGGTGTCGACGTACCAGCGGAACGTGGCGATCGACCGGATCCGGTTCCCGATGTTCGGGGCGGCCGGGGCCAACATCCAGCCGTGTGCGTTCTGGCCGGACGCGATCGAGAAGCCGGTCCAGGTGAACGACAACGGTCCGTCGAACGTGCTCATGGTGCAGAACCTCCGCGACCCGGCGACACCGTTGGTGGGCGCGAAGGAGATGCGACAGGCGTTCGGTGATCGGGCGCGCATGGTCACGGCCGACCAGGGCGGTCACGGCGTCTACCCGATGGGCAAGAACCGGTGCGCCAACAACGCGGTGACGTCGTACCTGACCACCGGGAAGTTGCCGGCTCAGGATTATCACTGCACGGCTGACGCTGCACCACGCTGATTCTGCTGGTTTATCGGTGGTCGCGGTTTTACGGCGCGCGCGGGCGCGGTGCGGGGGGGGGGCGCGTGGGGGTGGGGGGGGGGGGCGCCCGGGGTGGCGGGGCGGCTGGCGCG
>NZ_JBSHBJ010000006.1:236465-312085 GCF_053611945.1 Kribbella sp. NPDC054772
GCGCCCGCCCGCCCCCGGTCTGTGTGGCGGTCTCTCTATACCCCGCGCGGGCTCACCGCCCCCCCGCTCGTGTGGGGGTGGGGGGGGGGGGGGGGGGTGGGCCCCCCCCCCCCGTCACAGTAGCGTCGGTACGACACGAACCTCAGGAAGGACGGCTCCCCCGGTGATCCGTACCGCCAACCGCCCGCTGCGCCTCGGCCTGGTGGTCCTCGAGTTCGCGCTGCTCGCGGGCCTGAACGGCGAGCAGGCGGTCCGGATGATCGTCGGCCGGTCCCCGTCCGTCGGCGAGTTGCTCTACTTCGCGGCCGGGCTGGTGCTGTCGGTGCTTGCGGTGGCGCGTCGCCGGTACCCCGAACGGGTCGCCCAGCTCGCGGCCTCTGGGATCGCGATCTCGGCGGTGGTCAGCCTCATCGGCTACCTGGCACATCCCGCTGCGAAGATCACCGACGACTGCGAAACCTTGGGTCTGCTGCTCCTGGTCGGGGCGAGCTGCCATCGCGTGCGGCCGCGCTATGCCGGTGGGATCGCGGTCCTCGGCGGGCTGGCGATCGTCTCCGGTCCGGTACTGCGGTACGACGTCAACTCGACGACTCTCGCGGTAGCCGCGTTGTGGGCGATGTTGTGGGGCGCCAGTGTCGCGATCGGATTGATGCTGCGCGACGGCGACGCCCGCCGCGAGGCCGCGCTGGCCATCGCCCGGAACCGGGAGCGACTCGCACTCGCCCGCGAGCTGCACGACCTGGTCGCGCACCACATCACGGGGGTGGTGGTGCGCACCCAGGCCGCTCAGCTGGTGGTTGCCGACGGCCCCGAACAGGACCTCCTCCACGACATCGAGCGAGCAGGCGCCGAAGCCTTGGGCGCCGTACGACGGCTCGTCATGATGCTGCGCAGCCCGGAACAGACGCTGCCGCTGACCAGCGGGGACCTGGTGGAGACGATCGAGGCAGCTGTCGGTGATGATCCGGCCGTTGCCCTGGAGTTGGCGCCCGGGCTGGCGGAGCTCGGCGTTGCGCCGGAGACCGTGTCGACCGTGCATCGCGTCGTACTCGAGTCGCTGGTCAACGTCCGCAAGCACGCTCCGCAGGCTCGCCGGGTGACAGTCGCGGTGACTGCCACGCCGGATCAGCGGTGGCTGCGCGTCGACGTACGGAACGACGGGGTCCGGCACCGGCGTTCGGCCGGCGGCTACGGGCTGATCGGGATGGGTGAGCGCATCGACGCGCTCGATGGCAAGCTGTCGGCCGGCGAACACGGCGACCACGGATGGCGTGTTCTCGCCGAGCTACCGCTGCCGGGCGGTGTGGCCGCGACCCGTACTACACAGGAGGAACCAGCATCGTGACACTGCGGGTCTTGCTCGCCGACGACCAGGCGCTCGTCCGTACCGGCTTCCGGCTGATCCTCGAACGGGAACCCGGCATCGAGGTGGTCGGCGAGGCCGAGGACGGCAAACAAGCCGTCGCCTTGGCCCAGGAGCTCCGCCCCGACGTCACCCTGATGGACATCCGCATGCCCCTCATGGACGGTCTGACCGCCACTCGCCTCCTGGCCGGCCCCGACGTCGCCGACCCACTACGCGTCCTCGTCGTCACGACCTTCGACCTGGACGAACTGGTGCACGAAGCGCTTCGCTCCGGTGCGTGTGGCTTCCTCCTCAAGGACGCCGGCCCACGACTCCTGGTGGAAGCGGTGCACGCGGCAGCGAACGGCGAGTCCTTGGTCTCCCCCTCGATCACCACGCGCCTGTTGGCTCATTTCACGACGTCGACAGCCCGCACCCGCAAAGCCAACCCGCCCCTGACCCAACGCGAACTGGACGTCACCAAAGCCATCGCCCGCGGCCGAACCAACGCCGAGATCACCGAAGAACTGACGATCTCCCTGTCCACCGTCAAGTCCCACCTGGCCTCGATCCAACGCAAGACCACCGCTCGCAACCGCACCGAAATCGCCGTCTGGGCGTGGGAATCAGGCCTCGTCCATTAGGTGAAGACCAGCGGCCCATCGACGGCTACGGCATCGACAAGCCAGCGACTGTCTCTGCTGCCCGGAGCGAGTCCCTGCCGAGAGGCTGAAAATCAATCTGCGTGCAGAGCAGTCCTGTCGACACCCGCTCGATCACGCCCCATTCCCAAGTCGCCACTGGATCCAGACCCGTCCGAGCGGCCAGCCAACGGGCTCGCTCCAACGGGTCGCCAGCGAGCAACTCGACCGGGTCGCCACGCATCAGGACACCCAGGTCGTACTCGGCCTCCGCAAGCACACCATCCGGATCGACCAGCTTGAAGCCGCCATCACTCTCGAGCGCGTTCAGTTGGTGTACGTCGCCGTGGACCAAGACGGCTGTCTCGTCGCGGTGCGCGCGCTCCCGCCGTACCGCCGAGGCAAGGGCGTGCTCGATCACCTTCTCGGAACAGGGGTGATCGAGTTCCTCCCACAACCGCGCAATGAAGTCGGCGAGCCACCGCGCCTTCTCGGCACCGGTAGGCAGTCCCGAGTCCGGCGCCGGCCGCCAGATCCGCGCCGCGGTATCGCACAGAATCTCGAGACGGCGCGAGAGCGGTAGGCCGAGCTCGAACATCGGCCGCCCCAGTCGTTCCATGAGCAGGGCACCCCGGTCGGCGTCGTACTCGTAGAGCGCCGGGCATCCTTCCCCATCAACAATGCGCAGCACCGTCGCCTCGTTGGAGGCGGCGTTCCCCAGGCTCGGCATCAGTACTTTGAGAATCGCTGAGGTTCCGTCCGCCCGCGTCGCATCGGCCACGAAGGCCTCGGACCCGCCCGCATACGCGCGGCCCACGCTGATCGACCAGTCAGCCTCAAGACTCGCGACAAGCTCAGGCAGTCGCTCGAGCCAGTCCTCGACCCCGGCCGCGCGAAGCTTGTTGCGCAAGGCGTCGGGTACGTCGATCACTCCCGCAGTCTCACATCGATCACCAGCCAGGGCACACGATTTACCCGGCCGCTCTACTCGGCTGTCAGGTCGAGGCCGATGCCGGACGGGGCTATGAGGGTCAGCCGGTTGTGATCGATGGTGTACGCGACCGCGCGCCCAAGGCTCGCGAGAATTGCGGTCTGCAGCGCGGCGGTCGCGGCTGTGCAGGCCTCGTCGGTGACGGCGACGTCGCTGAAGTGCAGTTCGGTGTTGTTGCGGCTGACGGTGCCGGTGAGGTGGTTGCACCCGGTCCAGCCGGTCAGGTGGCCGTCGTTGAAGGCAATCCACGCCTGCTCGGCCTTGTGGTGGTACTGGCGCAGGTCGGCGTTGGTGATGGAGGTGACGACGTTCCACCTGGTCCCGTCGAGGGGGAAATCTGGTTCGGCGAGCTTGCGGTCGAGCAGCGTGATCGTCGTACCACCTGAGGCGAGGGTGAGCTTGTCTCCGTCCAGCCGCCATGACGGCCTGCTCATCAGCAACGCCTTCAACCATTCCTCCTGGTCTCGCAACGGCGGTCTGCAGCCGACCGTAGTACCGCCGACGCCGTCGATCCACAGGCTGCCGTCGGTCAGCAGTTCGCCGGCCGCGACGGCTGCACCGATGCGGTTGCAGCCGACGTGCGCGCGTACGACGTCGTACACCCGCGGACCGTCCGCGTTCTTGTTCGGCATGCGCTCGAACTGCAGCCGGATTCGCGTGTTCGGCTGTAGGTGCTTGGGTTCGCCGTGCTCGACCACCGCGGTCGACAGGTAGGTCTTGCCCAGCAGCGTAGGACTCGACCCGTCGAGTTCGGCGACCGTGGATCTGAACTCGCGCAGTCGGTCCAGGAGTACGTCGGGTCCGCCCGCCGCCTGGTCCCTGAAGCCCGAGCGATGAAGTGCCGGTTGGCCGTCCGCGTCGACCCGGATCACTGTGCTCGCTGCGTGCGTGGCGGCCGGCGTGCGGAGGTGATCGGCGTCGATGATCATCGTGCGGGCCGGAAACTGCGATCGGGCTTCGGCGGCTGACGCGGCCGGAGCTTCGCCGGTTCGGTTGGCGCTGCTTCCGTACAAGAACGGATGACTTTCCCACAAGAACGCCAGCGGACCCCAGTAGCCGTCGAAGAACAGCACCCAGCCGTCCTGGACAGCCGGCGTCAGCCACTCGGGCATCGCCGGGTCCGACCGGATCGGCGCCAGTACGGTGATGCGCTCGGCGAGCGCGAAGTCGACCATGGCAAGGGCATCGGCACGAAGATCGAGGTACCGGAACAGCTGATCGTGCGCGGCCTCCGAATGGACCGAGATCCCGACCGGCTGGTCGACGGGGCGACCTTTCAGAGCATTCACCGCACGGGGATCCCGGGCCACCACGACGTACGTCATCGGGCTGGGAGTGGCCACGACGACAGCCGAGCCCTCTCGCAGCGCCTCGACCGCATACATCTGCGCGCGATCGAACTCAGGCAGATCCATCACCGACATTCCCCAAGTATCAGCCGGTTTCGCCATGCCGACCATCTCCGGCACCGGCCGATCTGTGGACCCCAACCTGGTCACGATCCATGATCGAACAGACAGGTTCCTGTACGGCGCGGTGCGAACCGAGGAGGCCCGATGAAAGTTGGCGTGATCGGCGTGGGCGCCGTCGGAGCGGCCGTGACGATGGCACTCCTGACCCGAGGATGCGCTCGCGAGATCGTCCTCGTCGACCAGAATCGTGCTCGCGCCACGGGGGTGGCGCGGGACATCGATTACGGGCTGCCGTTCGTGCCGCCGGTCGATGTCACCGACGGCGAAGCGACCGACCTTGCCGGCGCCGACCTGTTGATCATCACCGCGGGGGTCAACGAGGCGACTGGCGGTGCCACCGACCGCAACGACCCGACGGGGCGTCTGCGCCTGCTGAATCGCAACGCCGCGATCTACCGCGACCTCGTGCCTCAGCTGACGAGCACCGCGCCGGACGCCACGATCATGGTGGTCACGGACCCGCCCGACCCGCTGGCGGAACTGACTCGAACTCTGGCCGGGCACAACCGGGTGTTCTCAACGGGCACCGTGCTGGACAGCCTGCGTTTCCGCCGCCACCTCAGTCTGCGGCTGCAGGTGCGCGCAGACGACGTACAGGCCCTCGTCGTCGGTGAACACGGTACGAGCGAGGTCATGTTGTGGTCATCCGCGAACGTACGCGGCGTACCGGTGCTGGACATCTTGTCCCGGCGGGGTGAGCCGGTGGACCAGGCGCGGGCGGAGGTCGAGTCGGAGATCCGATACGCGAACATCAGCATCATCGAAGGCATCGGCGCGAGCCAGTACGGCATCGGGCTCGTCGTGGCGCGTCTGGCCGAGGCGGTCCTACGGGACGAACAAGCGTTGTACACAGTGGCCGCACATGACCCCGATCGCCAGGTCACGCTGTCCTTGCTGTCAGCGCTCGGGTCCCACGGGGTCGCGCACACGTACGTACCTGCCATGACGGACGACGAGCAGGAGGCGCTCGAGCGCAGCGCCGAGATCCTCAGACAAGCCACGCGAAGCATCACCTAGGCTGCGATGCCCTTCGCCGTGTGGAATTAATTGCTGCGTACAACAAAGGGTGGACAGTGCGATGGTGCTGGTTCGCCGGTCGTGAGTCCGGTAGACAGGATTGGTGAGCACCGCGTCGTCGACCTTTCTGGTTCTGGACCTGACCGGCACGTTCGCGTTCGCGTTGAACGGCGCGCTGACGGCACTGCGGGTCGCTCGGGTCGACATCGTTGGGGTGGTCACGCTCGGGATGCTCACCGCGCTGGGTGGTGGGATCATCCGTGACATCCTCCTGAACGCGCTGCCGCCGGCGACCTTCAGCGACTGGCGGTACCTGACGGTGGCGGCCGTCGGCGGCCTGGTGGCGTTCGTGTTCGGCCGCCACCTCGACCGGCTCGCGAAACCGATCCTGCTACTGGATGCTGCCGGACTGAGCCTGTTCGCGGTCAGCGGGGCGCTCAAGGGACTCCAGTTCGGGGTCGGCTTCGGCCAGGCGATCATCCTGGGCACGATCACCGCGGTCGGCGGCGGAACGCTGCGTGACGTGCTCATCCGCGAGATCCCGTCGGTGCTGACCAGCGGCCTGTACGCGATCCCTGCGCTGCTGGGCGCGGTGGTGGTGGTCGCCGCGGACAGGTTCGGGGCGACGGGTCTCCCGGCCGCGATCGTCGCAGCCGCCGTCTGTTTCGTCGTACGGATGCTCGGTGTCCGCTACGACCTCAACGCACCGAAGGCTCCGGGCACCAAACGCGGAGCATGATGGACGACATGGACAGCCAAGCAGTCGCCGCAATCATCGACCGTCTCGATGCTGTCCGCCCCTGGCAGGAGGACTTCTACCGCAACCTGCACGCCCACCCCGAGCTCTCGCACGAAGAGCGCCGTACCGCCGGCACCGTGGCTGCCCGGCTACGCGCCGCAGGCTGCGAGGTCCACGAAAACGTGGGTGCGACCGGTGTGGTCGGCATCCTGCGTAATGGCGACGGCCCCAGCCTGCTGTTACGCGCCGACATGGATGCCCTCCCGGTTCGTGAGCAGACCGGCCTGTCGTATGCCAGCACCGAAACCTCCGCGGACGGCACCGCAGTGATGCATGCCTGTGGTCACGACGTCCACGTGATCTGCTTGCTCGGCGCGATGGCGTTGATGTCAGACTCAACCGACCGCTGGTCGGGGACCCTGGTCGCGGTGTTCCAACCGGCCGAGGAGACCGGGGACGGCGCCAAGGCGATGGTCGACGACGGCCTGGTCGAACTGGTGGGACCCGTCGACGCGGCGTTGGCCCAGCACGTCCTGCCGTTCCCGTCCGGCACGATCGGAACCCGGCCAGGCCCGGTACTGTCCGCCGCCGACAGCCTGCGGATCACGGTCCACGGACGCGGCGCCCATGGATCCATGCCACAGGCCGCCGTCGACCCCGTCGTACTCGCGGCGATGATCGTCATCCGCCTGCAAACCGTCGTGGCCCGCGAGGTCGCACCCGGAGACACCGCGGTCCTGACCGTCGGCAGCATCCAGGCCGGTACGAAGAGCAACGTCATCCCCGACCACGCCGTACTCCAACTGAACGTTCGCACGTACGACGACCACGCCCGAACCACCGTCCTCGCCGCGATCGAGCGGATAGTCCGCGCCGAATGCGACGCCTCCGGATCACCGAAGGAACCCGAGTTCCACCTGCTGGACCACTACCCTCTCACCAGCAACGACACCGACACCACCGACCGCGTCGCGTCAGCGTTCGCGGACTACTTCGGCAACCGCGCCGACCAGCTGCCACAGCAGAGCGCCAGCGAGGACTTCAGCGACATACCGAACGCCCTCGACACGCCGTACACGTACTGGGGAATCGGCGGCATCGACCCCGACACTTACCACAAGGCCGAACAAGCCGGCCGGATCGCACAGGACATCCCCGTCAACCACTCCGCCGCCTTCGCACCCGTGATCCAGCCGACCCTCGACACCGGCACCCAAGCACTCGTCGTCGCCGCGATCGCCTGGCTCGGTCACCGCTGACTTTCTGCTCTCGTCGGAAGGCGGCTTGACCTGGAGTGCGCTCCAGCAATGAGGGTGGTGCCATGAACGCACCCACGATGGCCCTCGGGACGATGTACTTCGGCACGAGGGTGGACGAACGGACCGCCTTCTCGATCCTCGACCGGTACGCCGAACTCGGCGGAACCTTCATCGATACCTCCGACAACTACAGCTTCTGGACCTCCGAGACCGGCTTCGGCGGCCAGAGTGAGGCGCTGCTGGGCCGTTGGCTCGCGTCCAACCCCGGGGTCCGCGTCCGCCTCAGCACCAAGGTCGGCGCCCAGCCCACGCGGGTCGGCGGGTTCCCCGACCACCTCGAAGGGCTGCGCGGGGACGTCGTACGCGGCGCCATGAAACAGAGCTTGGAGCGGCTGGGCGTGGACGCTGTGGACCTGTACTGGGCACACGTCGAAGACCCGGCCGTACCGGTGGAGGACCTGGTCGAGACGTTCGGCGGCCTTGTCCGTGACGGCCTGACCGCTCGCTGGGGGCTGTCCAACCACCCGTCCTGGCTGCTCGAGCGGATCCGGGCCGCTGCCGAACGCGCCGACCAACCGCAACCAACTGCCTATCAGCAGCGCTACTCCTACCTTCAGCCCGCCGGCGGCATGCCCGTGGAGGGCCAGCCGATCCCGCTGGGAATGCTGTCAGCGGACGGCCTCGACTTCCTACGGCGCAACCCGTCGTTCGACGGCTGGGTCTACACCGCCACCCTGCTGGGTCGATACGACCGCGACGACCGCCCACTCGAGCCCGAGTACCGCCACCCCGGCACCGACAGCCGACTAGCAGCACTGATCCGTATCGCCACCGCCCGCGGACTCCGCCCCGGCCAGGTGGTGCTCGCGTGGCTAGCCTCCGGCACCCCGGCACTGACCCCAATCGTCGGAGTCAGCAGCGTCGACCAGGTCGAACAGGCCGTGGTGGGCGCGTCCACCATCCTCACCGAGGACGAACTTGCTGCGCTGAACGCCGCATAGCCGAGCCCCCGGATCAATCGCGGGCGCAGCGTCCGTCGCGGGCGCGGCCGCAGCACGCCGGACAGTCCGGATGACGGAGTGGTTCAGGACGTCGCGTGTTCCGTCCGGCGGAGTTCCGCGCGGTACCAGTCCGTCTTCTCCTCAACCCGGGCGAGGGTCGCGTCCAACTCGGTGATCCTCGCCCGGATCGAGGCCGCGTGCTCCTCGAGCAGAGCGACCCGCTCCGGCATCGTGGCGTCGTCCCGGCTCAACTCGCCGTACCGACGCAACTGCTCGATGGACATCCCTGTATCCCGCAGGCAATGCAGGAACCCGAGCATCCACAGATCGCCCTCGCTGTACACCCGCCGCCCACCAGCACTCCGCTCAATAGGCGGCAGAATGCCTTCGCGCTCGTAATACCGCAACGTATCGATGCTGAACCCAGACTGTGCGGCCGCCTCGGCCGGCGAGTAGGTCGTCATCACAAAAACCTAACAGCCCAGGTCCCCTGCGGTCATGGCATACATCGCGCGCTATCGGGTACGGGCGAAGTGTTGGGCAGTCGTAGTGGTGACATGCTCTCAACCCGCTACGCCACAGCCCGCCAAGAGAATGACACGCGTCCGTCCAGACCCCGCGGAGGTGACGTCAATGTTGGCTGAACTTACTGTTCCTGAGGACTTGGCCGAAACTTTCGGCCGGTTTGCGCTGGAACTGGAGTCCGCCGAAGGGACCGAGGCGACGGTCGAGACCATCAGCCGGTACGCCCTCCGGGTCCTCGCATGTGACCGCGTAGGAATCTCGCTCGCGGCCGCAAGCGGTGGTATCGCCGTCGCGCACACAACCGACGCGATCGTGGCGCGGGTGCTGCGATGGCAGCTCGAAGTCGGTGATGGTCCGATGCTGCACGCGTTCACCTCTGCGGTCGCGGTGCACATCACAGATCCCGCCACCGACACCCGGTGGCCGCTGTGGAGCCGGCTTGTCGCCGAGCTCCCGATGAACGCGATCATGCACGTTCCCCTGACCAACGGCCGCGCTGCGATCGGGGCCCTGTCGCTCTACCACGACAGGCCGCACGCCTTCGGACGTGACGACGAAGAGTTGGCTCGTATCCTCGCGCTGCACGCCTCGCTGGCCATGACCCAGCTCCGTCACGAAGAGCAGCTCGCGGAGGCGATGGACACCCACAAACTGGTCGGCCAGGCGATGGGGATCCTGATCGAACGCAATGACCTCACCAGCGATCAGGCCTTCGACGAACTCCGCCGTCGTTCGCAGCATGCCCACCTCACCCACCGTGCCACTGCCCAGGAAATCATCGCCACCCGAGCAACAAACTGAGCCTGCGCCCAAACCCCTTTTTACGGGAAGCGGACGGACGGCATTGGGGTAGCAGGTCGGTCGTGCAAGATCTCAGGCGAGTGGGGTGTCGTCTATCGCGTCCAAGAGATCGCGTGGGGTGTCGTAGATGGCTGCCGCGCCCGCCTCGCGGAGTTCGTCGTCTCCGAAGCCGCCGGAACGGACCATGAGTGACGGCATGCCGATTTTCTGGGCGGCCTGCACATCCCACACAGAGTCCCCGACCAGGACGCTGGACGCATCGGACGACGCGCCGAGCTTCTTCAGCGCCACGTGGAGCAGGTCCGGCGCCGGTTTCGACGCTTCGACGTCGGCGCTGCTCGTCCAGTCGTCCACGATGTCGCGCGCGTCCAACTTGTCCAGGAACACGTCCACGTGGTCCTGCTGCGCGGAGCTCGCCAGCACCAGCCGGTGATGACGCTCCTTGATCGCCAGAAGCAGGTCGCGGGCGCCGGGAAGTGGCGCCATCTCGTCCAGCAGCGGGTCGACCTCGTTCCGCTGCTGTTCGCGAACGTCGTCACCGACGCGGTCCTCCAACTCGTCTCCACCGAGCGCCGTGAGCAACTGATCCCCGCCCATCCCGATCAGCCGGTGCAGCCGCCAGACCGGATAGGTCTCCCCCACCGACCGCAGCGCCCGGTACCAAGCCAAAGCATGCTGGTAGTTCGAGTCGATGAGCGTCCCATCGATGTCGAGGATGGCGATACCTGAATCGGTCACACTCGTTGCGGTACCCGACATTCCGGGCCTCAACCCGCCCGGTCTCAGACAGAGGTCGGTGAGACCTTCGTGTCGGTTGCCGAGCGGCGCGTGTGGGGATCGGCTCACCGCCGGGCAGGAGCGTACTCGTGGTCACGGAGTACGCGGGCGAGGTGGGCGGCGTTGGCTGCGGCGGTCTTGGTCGTGACGCCCGTGCTGTCAGGCTTCGGACCCGACGCGTATTCAGGTCTGATTGCGGGCACCGGCCAGGTCATGAGGAGCAAGGGCTGACGGCATGACTTCCGAGCGGCTGAGCTACCGGCGTGGTGACGAGAGCTCCGGCGAGCGACTCGACCGGCACTGGAACGAGCTCCTGCAAGAACTGCGGCTTGTCCAGACCGGAACACAGATCCTGTTGGCCTTCCTGCTGGGGATCGCGTTCCAGAATCAGTTCCACACCGCGGACAGGTTCACCCACGCCGTCTATGCCTGCACGCTGCTCGCCGCTGCGGTAGCCGTCTCCTTGTTCCTCGCCCCAGTGGCGTTCCATCGCTTCTTGTACCGGGAAGGCCTGCGCGACCGCCTGATCATCATCACCGACCGCCTGGTGCGGGTCGGCATGGTCTTCCTCGTCGCATCAGTCGGTGGCGGAGTGCTGATCGCTTTGAACGTCGTCCTTCCCCGGCTCGCCGCAACCGCCCTGGTCATCGGGCTTCTGGCGTGGTTCTGCGTGCTGTGGCTGGCGTTGCCGGCCTACGTCCGGCACAAGCGCGACGTACCCCGCTGATCCACGGTTCACCCGGCAACTTCAGCGGTTGAAAGTATCGGCCAGCCACGGGACGACGCCCTCGGCGCCGAGGGCTCGCAGATGTTCGACCGGCGGCTCCTCGACCATGAGCCGTACATCGTCGAGACTGTCCGTCGCGTACGGCTCGGCGGCATCGATGAGCTCGTGCAGACGACGCCGGGTCGCTCGCGCCTCACCGGTGCGCAGATCGAGCAGCTCGCCCCGTACGCCGTCGCGCAGCGCCGCCCAACGGTTCTCTGCGATCCTCCAGCTCGGCGCCGGCGACGCGGGCTCACCGCTGCGGTGCAGGTCGGCGAACCTGGCACCGAGCGCATACACGAACCGCGTGATTGCGCTGGTCTGCCGCACCGTCGCCTGGACGTCGAGAACCCGCAGTTCGAGCGTGCCGTAGCCAACGTGCGGCCGAAGCTCCCACCACCACTCCGACGCATCGCCCACGGCTCCTCCTCGTACCGTCCAGGCAAGATCAGCGGCGTACTGCTCCCAGGAGGCGATGATCGGAGGCACGCCTTGGCGCGGCAACTGCGCCGCGATCACCGGCCGCACCGAGCACAATCCGGTGTCGCGTCCGCCCGCGTACGGCGCGGCGCCGGCCAACGCCGCCAACTCGGGCAGGACGTTCCGCAGCCTGTGGTAGACGTCCAGCGTGCAGTCGGCGTCGCCGAAGGCCAGATGGACCTGCAACGAAGAGACCAGCTGCCGGCCGATCACCTCACGGTAACGGGCAGCGAGCGCGCCCGATCGCTCCGTGTGCGACAACCCAACGGGTCCGTCGAGCTGCGGGTGAACGGGCGTCGCGATCGCGGCCACCGTGGCGTCGCAGGCCTTGGAGATCAGCGCTCGACAGGCCCTGAGCTCGTCGACAGCATCTGCGACGCAGGTGTGCACCGAGGTCGCGATCTCGAGTTGGCACGCGGGCAGTTCCTGCTTCACACGAGGGTCGTCGACATCCCCGATCACGGCGGCTGCCGCTGCCGGCAGCCAGGTTGCGCGGTCCACGAGGAGTAGTTCCTCTTCGAACCCGACGGTTCCGGCCTCGGTCGCAGAGAATCGCGACCGAAGTAGCTCGGCATCGGTGATCGCCACGCGAGTCAACTCTGCACGTGCGGGGTCTTCGCGACGACGGTGGACGTATCCGCCGATGACGCTGTGGAACTCAGCTGTCGTGTGCGGTCCGGCTGATCCGCAGACCACGAGGTCAGTAGCTGTTCGGCGAAGAGGTCGTCGACAGTCAGTGCGCAGCGTGCACCGAACAATACGTCGCCGATCGCCTCGGGATGCTGACGGACGTAGTTGCCGCACAGGTCGTGCGCCGCGATCTGCTCGTGGACCGCGTCGGCTTCGACATGCTCGGTGAAGTAGCGGGCCTCGTCCTCCGAGGCACCGAGCCGGATCGCTCCCGTCGCGTACTGCCGGTTGGGCACCGTGGACGTCATCTCGAGCGCGGCGAGATGACCGAGCAGAGCACCGGTCCACCGACGGTGGATCGCGAACAGCGACATCACGTTCGACACGGCGAGCGTGACCGCCGGTACGTCGGGAACGTAGTACCCGTAGCTGTCGTCGAGGCCGAGCCACCGCATCGTCGTACGGAAGAGCTCCGAGTGCATGCGGTCCGGGCGGCCACCGCCGTACTCGTCGGCCTCGATCTCGACCAGTGCCGCCTTCGCCGCGCCGTCCAGCCGCGGGATGCCGAAGCTGTGCGGGTCGGCCTCCTTCAGCTGGTAGATCGACCGGTTCAGCACGAACTCACGGAACTGTTCCTTCGTCGCATGCCGGCGCAGGTACGGCGCGAAGCGCGGACCGTCGGCGCTCTCGACCAGGGATCGCAACTGTTCCGCGACGGGCTGTGCACTGGGCTCGACCCGGCAGTTCGCTTCCAGCCACCCCGACCACGGGTCCTCCAGACGGGAGCGGAACGCGATGACGACCGGATCCCACTGCAGGTCCGGATCCACATCGTCGAACCCGCGGTACTGCAGCTCGTAAGCGACCCAGAGGGCCAACTGGAGATCGTCGTCGGAGTACGGATCGGCGCACGACGCGACCCTCGGGGCCGCGGTCTCGCAGCCCTGGAACCGATGGGTCATCCAGCGGCTGAGAGGCCCGCGGGGTGCTGGTAGCTGCATGCGCATCCGGTACCCGCCACGCAGTCGTGAACGCATCTCCCGTGGGTACCGCCAAGTTATGACCGAGATTCGTGCGTACCCGGACGGACCGCTGCTGGTGCGGGGCGAGTTCGAGCTCATCGACGAGAACGGCGATCCGATCCCCGCGTCGCGCCGTACGATCGCGCTCTGTCGCTGCGGCCGCACCGCGATCCCGCCGCTCTGCGACGGCACCCATGCCCTCCCCCGTCGTACCGCGCGCTCCTCGGAGTAGGCGTCAGCGATCCAGCAGCACCTTCACCATGCCGGACCATGCCGCCGGCTACGTCACGCGACCCGGATGCGCGGCGGCCCAGGGATCAGTTCGCCGACCACCGGACAGCCCGGGATCTCCCCCGCCACGAGCAGGCCGCCCGAGGTCTGGGCATCGGCCAGCAGCAGCAACTCCTCCTCGGACAGCGACGAGTCCAGCGAATTCCGGACCCAGTCGAGGTTCCGGCGGCTCCCGCCCGGCACGAACCCCGCTGCCAACGCCTCACGGGAACCCTCGAGGCACGGTACGGCGGCAGCCTCGACCACCGCTCCGACCTCACTCGCCCGGACCAGCTTCAGCAGGTGACCGAGCAGCCCGAACCCGGTGATGTCGGTCGCGCAGACCGCCCCCGCAGCGAGCGCGGCACGCGACGCGTCCCGGTTGAGCGTGGTCATCGTCGCCACCGCCTGCGCGAACACCTCACCGGTCGCCTTGTGCCGATTGTTCAGCACGCCCAACCCGAGCGGCTTCGTCAACGTCAACGGCGTCCCGGGCCGCCCGGCATCGTTGCGCAGCAAGCGATCAGGGTCGGCGATCCCGGTGACCGCGAGACCGTACTTCGGCTCGGGATCATCGATGCTGTGCCCACCGGCCAGGTACGTCCCGGCCTCCGCACAGATGTCAGCAGCACCCCGCAGTACGTCGCCCGCGAGCGCGAACGGAATACGGTCGCGCGGCCACGCCAGCAGGTTCACCGCAACGATCGGCTCACCGCCCATCGCGTATACGTCCGACAGTGCGTTCGCCGCGGCGATCCGTCCCCAGTCGTGCGGATCGTCAACGACCGGTGTGAAGAAGTCCGCGGTCGTCACCACAGCACGATGACCGTCGATCCGCACCACAGCGGCGTCGTCCCCGTGCTCCAGACCGACCACCAACTCCCCGTCGGCCCGACCGGCCGGCAACCCGCCCACAAGGCGTTCCAGCTCACCGGGCGGGATCTTGCACGCACAACCACCACCGGCCGCGTACTGAGTCATCCGCACGGGCGACGCCAAGTCGGTCACTGCCCGCTCCGTTCACGTTGCGGAACGACGGTGTACTTCGGATCGCGCGCGGACGCCAGCCCCGCCTGGAACACGCCGAATCTCGTGAGCACAGAGCCGGCGAGGTACGCCGTACCGGCCAGCGCGGACACGACACGGGATCGGCGGCCGAAGGGCGTCAGCGCGGCACCAGCCGCCGTCAGTCCCCGTGCGATCTTCAGCAGCGTTCCGGGACGTCCGTCGCGGTAGACCTCCGCATGGATCCCCAGTCGGCGGATCATCACCTCCGATGCCGCGAGCTCCGTGACGCCGCCGATGATCGCCATCCGGCGGGCCGGCCCGGCTTCGGCCTTCGGTGCGGCGACCATCGCGAGACCGCCCGCGGCCGCCGCCGCGCTGCCCGCGAACACGAACGGCAACTCCCGATGCGCCTCGTGCCAGGCCGGCACCGCCGTGTCGGCGATCAGCACCGCGGTGTACGTCGCCAGCGCGGGCCCCAGCACCCCGGCGCCGACGCCGGCCACTCGACCCACGAACCGCAGCCTGCCGCTGTACTCGGTCGCGGCCGCAGCCGCCGACAACCCGCTGAACGGTGCAAGGACCCATGACCCGACCGACAGCGGTGAGGTGATCTTCAGGACCCGCAGCATGTTCAGGAAACGTTCCGGACGTCCGAGATCGTGGACCAGCAGACCGGAGCCGAGCGCGGACCCGGCCGCCGCCGCAGTCCTTGCCACGCGCAACAGTCCCGGACGTCCGGTCAGCGCGGCGCCCTCGGCGAGCAGCGCCGACGCACCGGCCACGCCACCGGCGAACAGGTACAGCGGGACGTCCGGCTGCTTCCACACCGGCTCCTTCAGGATCGGCCGTCCGTAGTACGAGTCGAACTCTGGCTCCGGGACCATCCGGCGTTCCTTCACCGCCGACCTCCCGCGAACACCGCGACCGCGACACCGAGCAGGGCACCGGCCGCGGCCGCCGCATGCTTCCACATCGATTCGAGATCGTGGGTGGTGACGACCGGGTCCGGCGGCATGCCGTACACCTCCGGCTCGTCGAGCAGCAGGAAGAACGCGCCGTCGCCGCCAACGCCGTCATCCGGGTCGGCGCCGTACAGCCGGGCCACGTCGACGCCTTGGTCGTGCAGGTCCTCGACGCGTTTGTCCGCCCGCTCGCGCAGTTCGTCCAGGGGTCCGAACTGGATCGAGTCCGTCGGGCAGGCCTTCGCGCACGCGGGTTCCTCGCCGACCGTCAGGCGGTCGTAGCACATCGTGCACTTGAACACGCGGCCGTCGTTCTTGCGCTGGTCGATCACGCCGTACGGGCAGGCCGGAACGCAGTACCCACAGCCGTTGCAGATGTCCTCCTGCACGACCACGGTGCCGTACTCGGTGCGGAACAGCGCGCCGGTCGGGCAGACATCCAGGCAGGCCGCGTGCGTGCAGTGCTTGCAGACGTCGGACGACATCAGCCACGCGACGTCCTTCTGCTCCTCCGGTGGACCCACTCCGGGCAGTCCGAGATCGACGGTCGTCACCGGGGCCGGTTTCTCGACGAAGGCGACGTGCCGCCAGGTATCCGCGCTCAGCTGGGTGGTGTTGTCGTACGACGTCCCGGTGAACTCGATGCCGTCGTCGGACAGCTCGTTCCACTCCTTGCACGCGACCTCGCACGCCTTGCAGCCGATGCAGATCGAGGTGTCGGTGAAGAACCCGACCCGCGGTGGATGGTCCTCGTCGTAGCCCGCGTCGGCAGAGACGTCCGCGAGCGGTCCGAAGAATCGGTCAGCCAGCGCCATCGGGACTCCCTCCGTCGAGCCGCCTGCGGTAGGCCTCGACGTACGCGAGCAGGTCCGCGCCGCGTGGGCGCCGTCCCGGTCGTACGTCGCAGGTGCCCACCTTGTCCTGGATGTACACATTGGGATCGAGCGTCACGTTCACCAGATCGTTCTGCGAGTCGCCGGTGGTCAGACCGCGGCCGCCCCAGTGGTACGGCAGGCCGACCTGCTCGACGGTCTGGTCGCCGAGCCGCAACGACCGCATGCGGTCGGTCACCAGCACCCGCGCCTCGATCGCGCTCCGGGTGGTGACGATCGTCGCCCAGCCACCGTTGGTCAGCCCGCGCTCGGCGGCCAGCCGCGGTGAGACCTCACAGAACATCGCCGGTTGCAGCTCCGACAGGTACGGCAGCGTGCGACTCATACCGCCGGCCGTGTGGTGCTCGGTCAACCGGTAGCTGGTGAAGACGTACGGGAACACCTCCGACAACGACGGGTTCAACGGGTTCGCGGCATGCTCCAGCCGGAACCTGGCCGGGTTGTTCTGCCGGTCGTACAGCGGGTTGCGGACCGGCGACTCGGGCGGCTCGTAGAATGCCGGCATCGGTCCGTCGGCCAGCCCGACAGGAGCGAACAACCAGCCCTTCCCGTCGGTCTGCATCACGAACGGATCCCGGCCACCGATCGCATCCGGCCCCTGTGCGTCGTCATCCGGCACATGATCCGGCGCCCGGTCCGGAATGAAGTCCGGTACGTCGTGACCGGTCCACTTCCCGTTCTCGGCATCCCACCAGACGTACGCCTTCCGCTCGCTCCACGGCTTCCCGTCCGGATCCGCGGACGCCCGGTTGTACAAGATCCGCCGGTTCGCCGGCCACGCCCAGCCCCACTCGGGCGCGACCCACGACTGGTCGGTCCCGGGTTTGCGCCGGGCCGCCTGGTTCACCTCGTCGGCGTACACACCGCAATAGATCCAGCAGCCGCACCGGGTGCTGCCGTCGGCCTTCAGCTCCGTGTACGCCGACAACGCGTGATCGTCCTGCGTCCCGTTGATCTCACGCAGCACCGCTTCCGCTCGGGGCTCCCGCAGCGGGCCTTCCTGCCCGTAGTCCCAGGTGAGATCCAGCAACGGGCGGTCCCGCTCGTCAGTGGATCCGGCCAGCTTCGCCCGCAGCCGCTGGCCGAGCTCGTAGTAGAACTGCAGGTCGCTGCGGGCGTCGTCCGGCGGCTCTACCGCCTTGTGGTGCCACTGCAACATCCGCTGCGTGTTGGTGAACGAACCTGACTTCTCGGTGTGCGCGGCCGCGGGCAGGAAGTACACCTCGGTACCGATCTCCTCGGTGCTCATCTCACCGGTGCCGAGCTCCGGCCCGTCCTTCCAGAATGTCGCCGTCTCGATCATCGCCAGGTCGCGCACCACCAGCCAATCCAGGTTCGCCAGGCCGAGACGCTGCATCTTGCCGTTCGCGGAACCGACCGCCGGGTTCTCGCCGATCACGAAGTAGCCCTTGACCTGGCCCTCGATCTGCCCGATCACGGTCTCGTACGTCGAGTGGTGGCCGGTCAGCCGCGGCAGATAGTCGAAGCAGTAGTCGTTGTCCGCCGTCGCCGCATCGCCCCACCAGGACTTGAGCAGGCTGATCGTGTACGCGTCCATGTTGCCCCAGAAGCCGGTCTTGCCCGCATCCTCCGCGACGTATTCCTGGAGGTTCAGGTGGTGCTCGGCGTGGGGCATCGGGAGGTACCCGGGGAGCAGGTTGAACAGCGTCGGGATGTCCGTGGAGCCCTGGATGCTGGCATGTCCGCGCAGCGCCATGATGCCGCCGCCGGGACGGCCGATGTTGCCCAGCAGCAACTGCAGGATCGCGGCAGTCCGGATGTTCTGTACGCCGGTGCTGTGATGCGTCCATCCGACCGAGTACACGAACGCGCCGGTCTTGTCGCGTCCACTGGCCGAGGTCAGAGCATCGGCGACCTGGCGGAACTTGTCGGGGCTGATCCCACAAACCTGCTCCACCATCTCCGGCGTGTAGCGGGCGAAGTGCCGCTTCAGAATCTGGTAGACGCACCGCGGATGCTGCAGCGTCTCGTCACGCTCGGGCTTGAACTCGACCGCCGGACCGCCAGAACCTGCCGCCTCGGACCGCGCCGCCTTGTGGGCACCGGCGTCGTCGCTGCTGCGGTGGCCCTTCTGCCCGCGCTTCGTCCCGGCCGCGGCGTCCGCCTCGGCGCCCTCGTAGTGCCACGAGACCGCGTCGTACGACCCCGTCTCCGGGTCGAATCCGGAGAACAAGCCGTCCAGGTCGTCGGTGTCGCGGAAGTCCGCACTGATGATCGCCGCCGCGTTCGTGTACGGGACGACGTACTCACGGAAGTCGAGCTCGTTGCTCAGCACGTGGTTGACGAGCGCGCCGAGGAACGCGATATCGGTTCCGGCCCGGATCGGCAGGTGCAGGTCGGCGACCGCCGACGTCCGGGTGAACCGCGGGTCGACGTGAATCACCGTCGCACCCCGTGCTTTGGCCTCCATCACCCACTGGAACCCGACCGGATGGCACTCGGCCATGTTCGAGCCCTCGATGAGGATCACATCCGCGTTGGCCAGATCCTGCTGGAATCCGGTGGCGCCGCCGCGCCCGAACGAGGCCCCCAGACCGGGGACCGTCGAGGAGTGTCAAATACGCGCCTGGTTCTCGATCTGGATCGCGCCCATCGCCGTGTAGAGCTTCTTCATGAGGTAGTTCTCCTCGTTGTCGAGGGTCGCTCCTCCGAGGCTGGCGATGCCCATCGTGCGACGGACCCGATTGCCGTCCTGCTCCCACTGCCAGGTCTCGTCCCGGGTCTTCAGCACGCGGTCCGCGATCATCTCCATCGCGGTGTCGAGGTCCAGTTCCTCCCAGTCGGTTCCGTGCGGGCGCCGGTAGCGCACCTTCGTCTCACGCAACGACGAGGTGACGAGCTGCTTGCTGGCGCTGCCCTTCGGACACAGCCGGCCGCGCGACACCGGGCTCTTCGGATCACCCTCGATCTGGATGACCCGCTCGTCCTTGACGAACACCCGTTGCCCGCAGCCCACCGCGCAGTACGGGCAGATCGAGTCGACGACCCGGTCCGCGTCCGCGATGCGCCCGCGCAAGGCCGCCGTCCGCTTCGATCTCGCCGCTTTGCCACGCCCGAGCCGGTCCGGGCCGCGGAGCTGCCGCAGCACCGGCCAAGGGAGACCTTCGACGGACATGACCCCCCAGTACGCCGAAGTGGCCCGCCGCAAACGTTCATGCGTGGAAAAAGGTCCGAATGGGCACTGCACCAGCGACTCGTGGAGGCGTACCTCGTCTGGTGACGGGCGCGGTCTTCAAAGCCGTTGTGGCCGGGCATCCCGGCCAGGCGGGTTCGATTCCCGTCCGCCTCCGCCAACCACGTCCCGGAGGTGCCGGTGTCCGCAGCCGATCGTGACGGCGACCGTGCCCAGCGCGTCGCTGGTGACGATCCGCGCCGCGCGACACCGCGCACCGACCGGGTGCTGGCCGATCCGCAGCTGACCGACGCAATCACGCGCCTCGGTCGGCCGGCGGTCAAGCAGACGGTCGTCGACGCACTCGCCCGCTGCCGCTCCGGCGCGATCTCCCCCGCCGACGTCGTACCCGCGGTCCTCGCCGCACTCCCCAGCGCGCCCACCTCTCTGCGGCAGGTCATCAACGCGACAGGAGTCGTCGTCCACACGAACCTCGGGCGCGCGCCCCTGTCCGAGGCGGCACAGCAGGCGCTCGCACTGGCTGCTGGACCGACCGACGTCGAGCTCGATCTGCGGACCGGTGCACGCGGGAAGCGGGGCGCGCCGGCACTCGCCGCACTGGCTGCGGCCGTCCCCGACGCGGGCGGCGTGCACGTGGTCAACAACGGCGCCGCGGCCCTGGCGCTCGCCGCCTGCGCACTCGCCGCGGCACGCTCGATCGTGATCGCCCGGGGTGAACTGGTCGAGATCGGCGACGGTTTCCGCATCCCTGAACTGCTCTCCTCGGTCGGCGCCACCCTCCGCGAGGTCGGTACGACGAACCGCGTCCGGCTCGCCGACTACCAGGCGGCTGTCGACGACTCGACCGCGTTCGTCCTCAAGGTTCACCCGTCCAACTTCCGCGTCGAGGGCTTCACCTCCACCGTCTCGATCGCCGAGTTGTCCACCCTGCCGGTCCCCGTGGTCGCCGATCTCGGCTCCGGGCTACTGCAGCCGCACCCTCGTCTCCCCGAGGAGCCCGACGCGACCTCCGCGCTGCGTGCCGGGGCAGCGCTCGTCACGGCCTCCGGCGACAAGCTCCTCGGCGGGCCGCAGTGCGGACTCCTCCTCGGCGACCGCGCACTGGTCGAGCGGCTGCGCCGCTTCCCGTTCGCCCGGGCGCTTCGGGTCGACAAGCTCACCCTGGCCGCTCTGGAGGCGACGCTGACCGGTCCCCCGACGCCGGTTGCCGAGGCGCTGGCCACGAACCCCGACGAGCTCTTCGCGCGGGCGAAGCACCTGGCGAGCGCGCTGGGTGCGGAGGCGGTTCGGTCGACGGCTGCGGTCGGCGGCGGAGGCGCACCCGGCGTCGAGCTGGAGAGTGCGGCCGTCGCACTCGATCCGCGGTGGGCCGAACCGTTGCGAATGCTCGACCCGGCGGTCGTCGGCCATGTCGTACGCGGACGGTTGCTGCTCGATCTGATCGCGGTACCGCCGGCGCAGGACGACGTACTCGTGGAGGCTGTGCGACAGCTGGTTCGGCGATGCACGTAATCGCCACTGCCGGGCATGTCGACCACGGGAAGTCGACGCTCGTCCGGGCGCTCACCGGATCGGACCCGGACCGGCTCGAGGAAGAGCGACGGCGCGGACTGACGATCAGTCTCGGCTACTGCTGGACCGAGCTCCCCGGCGTGGGTGAGGTTGCGTTCGTCGACGTACCGGGGCACGAACGGTTCCTCGCCACCATGCTGTCCGGGGTCGGCCCGGTGCCGGCCGTTCTGTTCGTGGTCGCCGCCGACGACGCCTGGATGCCGCAGGCCGCCGAGCATCTCGCGGCCCTGGACGCCTTCGGGGTCCGGCACGGCGTGGTTGCCGTGACACGTTCGGATCTGGCCGATCCTGAACCGATCGCAGCCCGAACCCGTGCGGAGCTCGGCCGGACGGCGTTGCGCGGCGCGCCGATCGTCTCGGTGAGCGGCCGGACCGGGCACGGCATCGACGAACTCCGCGATGCCCTGACAACGCTGGCGGCCGCGCTCCCGGTCGCCGATCCACGTGCCGACGTCCGGCTGTGGGTCGACCGGAGCTTCACCGTGCACGGCGCCGGAACGGTCGTCACCGGCACCTTGACCGCGGGAACCATCGCGCGCGGTGACCGACTCGCGCTCGGGGACGGCGAGGTCAGGGTCCGCGGGATCGAGGCACTCGGCCGCTCCCGCGACCAGGTGAGCGGCGTCGCCCGGGTCGCACTCAACCTCGGCAGCAAGGTCCCCGACGCTCTCGGTCGGGACAGCGTGCTGGTCACCCCGGACGCATGGCAGTGGACGACCTCAGCGGACGTCGTCCTGCAACCAGCAAATCCCGACTCAGCCCGATCGGCCGACGTACCAGGGCGGGCCGACCTCGTGCTGCACATCGGTGCTGTGGCCGAGCATGTTCATTTCCGCGCGCTCGGCGCGCAGCACGCCCGGCTGCTGTTCCACCGCCCGCTCCCACTCCGGATCGGCGATCGCGCCATCCTCCGGGATCCTGGCAGCCGGCGACTGTGGGGAGTCACCGTGGTCGACCCGATTCCGCCCGCGATCGACCGCCGCGGCGCCGCGCGCCGACGAGCCTTCGAACTGGCGACGGCCGGCGGCGAGCCCGCTGCCGAGGTTCAGCGACGCAGTCCGGTCCGCGCCTCGCTACTCCGCCGGATCGGCATTGACCCGGATACCGCGAACGCTGTGCGCGTCGGAGACTGGCTGCTCGCCCCGGATCACGCCGCGGCTCTGCGCACCGAACTCACGAACCTGGTGGCGACACGGTCCGCAGACCAACCGCTCGATCCCGGACTGCCGCTGACCACAGCGGCCCAGCTCCTCGCCCTCCCGTCTGCCGAGCTCGTGAGGGTCCTCGTCAGTCCTCCGCTCCGACTCGCCGGCGGACGAGTACTTAACGGCGACGCGAACCTCCCACCGGATCTCCTGGAGGCAATCGCCAAACTCACCGATCAGATCCGCCAGCAGCCGTACCGGGCGCCCGAGGCAGCCGAGCTCGAAGCCGCAGGTCTCGACAAGCGTGCACTCGCCGCCGCGGACCGAGCCCATCTGCTGCTCCGCCTCGCCGACACGGTCGTGCTCCTCCCCGGCGCCGACGAGACCGCGGTACGACGACTCGCGCACCTGCCGCAGCCCTTCACCGCCAGCGAGGCACGACGCTGCCTCGACAGCACTCGGCGCGTCGTCGTACCACTGCTCGAACACCTCGACCGCCGCGGACTCACCCGCCGGCTCCCCGACGGTCGAAGAACCACCGTGCCGGAGCCAACCGTCGAACGGCAGGAGTGAGAGCGAATGCCCATGGACACGACACAAGGCGTCACGGTCGTCGTGACCAGAGTCGTACGCCTGCTCGGCCTGGTCACTCTGCTCAAGTGGATCGCGCCAGGAGTGCCGCAGCCCGTCCCGAGATCCGCGACATGCCAGATCCCGGGTAGCCGCAACGACTCAGCTCGTCTATCGGGTGCCTGCTCAACCCTCCAGGCACGGAGATCTGTACGGAGTGAAGCGATCCATCGCCGGATCCGCCGATCTCCCGGCACCGGAGCGTGTCCGAGCGGACGGTACGGTCATCGTGCTCACCTTCTCGATGCGACCGCTGTTCGCCCTCCAGTATCCCCATCCATGCTCAGACCACCACCGCCACGCTGAGCTGCGCTTGTTTCATCATCTTCGCCCGGACAGCGGGTACCAGGGAAGCATGGACAGTGAAGGACGACGACCGGTCTTCTGGCCCTTCATCTCCGCGGTGCTGCCACTGATCTTCGGCCTGGGCGTCGTCACCACGATCCGGCTCGTCGAAACCGGACTCCAAGGACTGATGTACCAACAGGCGATCGCCCGGATCCGCCGGTACTACCGCAGCCTGGACATGCATTCGTTGCCAGCCGCAAGCAACACATCGGCGTACAGCCCGGGGACATGAGCTACTACCAGCTCGCTCAATGCGTTGTCTGGTCGCCGAAGGCAACGAGTTCTGCTTCGTCGCCGTCAGCTGACCGCCTCGGCGTCGTCAGGGGGTTGAGCCGCGCGAGGCGGGCGTTGGCTCGGACAGTCCGCCCGAGCGCATGATCAACTGGCGGGCAACTTCATGACCGTGGACCGGTCTCGCGCCGTCGCGAGTATGAGTGAGAACGCGACTCCGCAGCATCCGGCGGATCTCCTCGATGTCCACATCGAGCGCCGATGCAGCAGCTGACAGCGTCAGCCATCCCTCACGGAGGCGAGCGAGAATCTCCACATCGTTACGCCGCAGCGGGAGTTCCGTGCCGCGTGCCGGCAGGAGCCCGGCCGTGATCATCCGCCCGACGCCTGCCCGCCCCATGGTCAGCAGGTCGGCAGCCTCACCCACCGACATCCACTGATCGTGACCCACCTGAATCACATCGGACAACCGCACCCGGCGATGGGTACGCGCGACTGCCGGCAGATGCCCTGCACGCACGAGCCTCGCAACACGGATCGACGACGCCCCCAGCAAAACGGCTGCCTGCGCGGTCGTGATCAACGGATCGTCGACCATCAACGGCTCACCGAGCAATTCCTCCAACCGAGCCCGAAACTCCCGCCCCAACGCCTCGTCGGCCATCCGGCCCCTCCCCCACGTCCCCAACGCGAGCACCGACGGATCAACCCGCACCGGCCGGTCGTACCGTCTGGATCCCATTGACGCATGACCGCCCGGGTCGACGCCAGATCAGGTTTAGCCCCACCCAGAAATTTCCGCGAACCAGCTGTCGCGTTTCCGGCTGCGACTCCGGGTTGAACCGGAGGTGTTCGGGTACAAAGGTGCCGGTTGAACGGGAGGTTGGATCATGGCACCGTCTCGAGTGCAGGTTCGCCCGAAGGTACCGCGTAGAGCTTCAGGACCCGCCGCGCGCCACCGCACTCGACCAGCTCCGGAACTTGGCGAAGCGCGGCCAGTTGAGGGTTGCTCACCGCAACAAAACACAGCGAGATCAGCGAAGCTGCCGTTCTCGCCGATCTCCTCGCCCCGGCAGAGGACACAACCTGAGTCACACGGATCATCTGTGCCTGAGCGCAGCGGGGTTTTGGCCCGAGAGCGCTACAACGCGGAGATGCGCGATCAGGAGGACGCGTTCTTCTCGGCGAGGAGCTTGAGACGGCGGAGGGCCTCGGCGTTCCGCGGGTGCAGCATCAGGTCGCTCACCGCCGACGGCAGCAGCGTGGCCGGCCCGCTGACCGCCGTCTCGGTCATCACGAGACGGCACCCGTCCGCTGTCTCAGTGGCACGGAACCCCACCTCGCCGTGGCCGACCGGCCAGACCCGCACTCGCAACCGCAGCAGGTGCGCGGGTTCGTACTCCAGCGACGTCGTCGTGTCGTCCACCAAGAACGGCCACGCCCCCACCGAGTGGTGAATCCGCCCACCCGGTTCCGGCCACGGCGGATCCACATCCCGGATCCGAGACGCGCCGACCACCCAAGCGGCGTACGACCAGCCGTCGGTGAGGATCGCGAACACGTCCTCAACACTCGCTTCGATCAGGCACTCGTTCTCACTCACGCACAGTCCGGTACCCCACTCGTACGCATGGTTGCTGTCAGGCGAAACGACTCGCTCGGCTCCCTGGATCAGCCGGGTCCTCAGGCGACCGGTACGTCGGTGATCACGGCGTAGTGGTCCGATGGTGGCCTGCCGTGGTCCTCGTCGAGGCCGGCCAGCCGCGACGCCGTCGGAGTCCGGCGGTCGTCGGCGAGAATGCAGTCGATGCGACGGTCTTCGAGCCATTCGCCCTGAAGCAGGTACGGATTGCTCGAGCAGTAGGTCGCACCGTCGTACGCCTGCGGTTGCCAACAGTCATCCAGTACGGCGAGCAACGGTGCAAGTTCAGGCCGATCGGGCGGCGCATTCAGCTCACCGGCCACGATCACCTCATCGCCGGTCGTCCTGAGCTCGGCGACCACCGCGGCCAGCGCACTCGCCTGCGCGAAACGCTCGCGCTGATGGTCTTCCTCCCAGTCCAGACAGCTGGTGATGAAGTGCAGGTTGCCTCTTCCCAACGCGATCTCTGCCCGGAGCGCGACGGTACCGGACGACAACGTGTGATGCTCGATCCGCTTCAGTGGATAGCGACTCAGGATGCCAAGACCGAGCTGTACGTCGGGAGCCGGGTCCTTCGGCATCCGGGAGGGCGCGAACACCGCCGTCATACCGAGCTCGTACCCCAGCAGATCGGCCTGGGCCTGCCCGTCGCTGCTCCATGTCTCCTGCAGCGCAACGAAGTCAGGTCGCTGTGCGCGCATCGTGTTGACGATCGCCCGCTGCCTGCGCAACCACGAGCCACCGAACCGTCCCCAGACGTTCCACGTCATGAACCGCACCGCAGTCTCACCTTCCTTGTGTCCGGACCTACCGGTACCCACGTCGACACCGTCACAGTTAGACCCGCAACCGATCGGGCACCGGCTTTGCATGACTGTGAAGCTGAACGAGAAGGCGTTCGAGCACGCGAAATACCTGATCGGGAAGGGGCAGACCGCCAAGGATGAACGGGACGACTGGAGCGAGCACGCACCGACCCCGGCGGAGCAGAACACCTACCTGGACAAGCACGGCTGGCAGGACTACGGCCTGTGGTTCCTCGGTGTCGACACCGAGGAAGGCGAGGAGACCAAGGGCCACTACGAGTTCCCGTACGGCGACTTCCGCCGCCTGCACCGCTGCGGTGTGATCAGTGCCGAGTCACGCGCCGCGCAGTACCACCATCCGGAGATCCAGCACGCCCTGGAGGAGATCCATCGACTGCTGGACGGCGAACACGCCTGAACCGCAAGGAACCCGGTCGTCAGGCCTTCTCCGGCAACGGGGCCGGCTGCCGGGAGTCGATCAGCTCCTGGGCGACCTCGCGCAGTTTGCGGTTCGAGTTCTTCGAATACCGCCTGAGCACCTCGAGCGCGCGTTCTTCATCCAGGTGGTAACGCTCCATCAGGATGCCGAGCGCCTGCCCGATCAGCCTGCGAACATCGGTCGCCACGGCCGGGTTGCGGTCGTCACGCGCCGCCGCGATCGCCACCGCCGCCTGGCCGGCCAGCAGGTGCGCCACCGCAAGGTCGTCGCCATCGAAGCCGTCCTGCGTTCCGGAGTACAGGCTCAGTACCGCCGACGGATCACGCCGTACCCGCACCGGAACGTGAATGGCACTCCGGATCCCCACCACGAGAGCCGCGTTGGTCCACGTCTGCGACCAGCGCGTCTCGATCAAGACGTCCGGAATGAGCAACTCCTTGCCCTGTCGGATGGCGGTGATGAGCGGCCCCTCACCGAAGTGGACCTGTTCGTGGTAGAGCTCCGCCAGCTTCGGGTCGCTCAGCGCCAGGATCGAGAGGCGCTGCCGACCGTCGATCATCACCATCGAGGCGTAGTCGCATCCCACCGCCCGGCAGGCGAACTCGACGACCGTGTCGACGGTCTGCTCCACGCCCTCCGCGTCATGCATCTCGGTCGCCAACTGCTCCAACATCTCAGCCGTCGGCAGATGATGCTCAGTCATCACTTACCTCCAAGAACTGCCGATTTCCCACCGGCGTGCTCGTACGCTGCGACCAGGTCCGGCTCGGTCACGGACAAGGCATCACCCAGGTCGCCCGCGAGCCGAGCCGCATCTGCCCCGCCCGCGGCAACTGCGATGTCCGGCAACTCGTCGGGGAGATCGAAAACCCTCGCGTCCTCCAGTCGCAGGTGTTTCCCGTCGTACGACTGATAGCCGCCGCTCCACAACAGGTGGATGATCTCGAGCGACTCGCGCAGCATCTCGTGCCGAGTGGCAACGGCCGGGTGATACCGGATCAAGGGACAGGTGACGCCGGTCGCAAGGCCGACGGACGAGGTCCGCGCGGCGATCGCCGCGAGCATCGAGAACGCGAAGCCGGAGTGCTCGTGCTCGCTCACCCACAGATGAAAGTGATCGCTGAACTCGACGAAGTCGAACCCGGCCTCCTCGGCCCGCACCGCCTGCTCGACGATCTCGACCGGCCCGTAGGCCTCGGCAATCAGCTTGAACCCGACCTTCATCGCTCGCCTCCCTGGCTCTACCGCGGTACGTCGCCCCGCCACGTGCCGGTCTCGGTGCCACGGCTCTCGATGAACGCCTTGAACCGCTGCAGGTCCCCCTTCACCCGGCCCTCGACGACACCGAGCTTGTCGCCGGCCTTCTCCAGGAAGCCTTCAGGGTCGATGTCCATCTGCGCGGTTACCCGGCTCGTCTCGTCGGACAGCTTGTGAAAGGTCACGACACCGGCATGCCGCGGACCCGAGTCCGACTTCCATGCCACGCGCTCATCAGCGTGCTGCTCGGTCACGGTCGCATCGAACTCCCGCGTCGCCCCGCCGACCTTCACCACCCAATGGTTGTGCGTGGCATCCAACTGCCGGATCTCCTCCACGCCCTCCATGAACTGCGGGAACGTCTCGAACTGCGTCCACTGGTTGTACGCCGTCGTCACCGGAACGTCGACGTCGATCGATTGCGTGATGGTGCTCATATCCGCTACCTCCAGAAGATGTCGCTCAATCGTTCGGATCGGACATCTCACTGCGGTACCCAGTGACCGGCGACGCATCCGGCCCAATCGTGATGACTCACGCCACGTGCATGTACCACGCACTGCCGGGCACCGAACGACGACCCAGACACCTCGCCATACCCAGCTCCCGAACCCGCCCCCGACCAAGACCCCGACAAACAACTCCCACGCAAGACCTGACGCGCCACCGGCCACCTGGCGACAGAGGCCACGCGCAAGCTGCTCGTCGGTGCTTCCTGAGCGGACCAGCGGGCGGCCTCAAGGGCTGTCTGCCGCGTGCGTACGCCGATCGGGTTGTCCGGGAGGTCCGGGTCGTCGTCCTCGACGGCATACCACTGTCCGGGGATCCGGCCGGGGTGACGCTCGTAGTACGCGATCGAGTAGTCCCGACGGGACTGCGTCTTGTGTTCCCGCACAGCATCGTCGCGGATCGAGTCGGCCGAGCGGCCGGTCAGTTCGGAGATCTCGTCTCGGCGGGCGCCCTCCTTGCGGAGAATCAGGGCCGCTGTGCGCAGGAGCCGATCGCTGAGCGACCGCAGGATCCGCGCGTTCCTGATCATCGCGCTCAAGCCGGGCTTCTCATGCCGGCGCTCCAAGGCCATCCGCAGACGTGCCCTGATTCCCAACGCGGTCCAGGGTTGATTCACCCCTTGTCCGCCCGTCAGGTACTCCGAGGGCGGCGGCGGGCACTCGTCCACGGACAAGGGCGCCGTACGTTCCAACCGCCGCTGGGCGGCCGGGGCGGTTTCGCGCTCGGCCGTCGTCTGGCCGGGCTCGGTCGTCATGCCGGTCGGTCCTTCCCTGGTGCGCGGCCCCAGAAGCAATGGGGTGCCGCTCAAGCTGAGATCACGTGACTACCGGTACCCAAGAACGGGGGTGAACCAACGCGGGCGCGACATGGCTGTCCCTTGCATTCGAAGGCAAAATTGAGTCATGGACCTGACGCAGGTACCCGACCCGGGTGGCGACGGGATATCGCCCCCGGCCGTAGCCCCAGAGAAGTTCGCACAGCTGGCGCTCGAACTGCACGCCACCGACAGTGTCGAGGAGACCATCCAGGGCGTGGTCGACTTCGCGCTGCAGGCCCTGAACTGCCGCTTCGCCGGCGTCGCGCTCGCCCGCAACAGCACGACAGAGATTCCAGCCGTCACCGCGCCCATCGTCGCCGAGATTTACCGGTTCCAGCTCGACGGCGTCGACGGACCGCTCGTGGAGTGCATGCAACACCACTCCCCCGTCATGGTGCGCGACACCTTCCACGAGCACCGCTGGCCGGAGTGGGCCGAGAGGGTCCTCGACCTCGGCGTCCGCAGCGTGCTCGACGTGCCTCTGTCCACGGCCACCGACACCGTCGGTGTCCTCGGGCTCTACAGCACCGAACCCGATGGCTTCGATGCCGACGACGAAGCCGTCGCGCAACAGCTGGTCGACACGCGCAAACTCCCAGGCTGACCCGGCGGCAGCCAACACGCCGACAGCCCTGGTGCTTCCCCGGCGAATTCACGGTCTTGGCGCGGGTACCGGATCGTCGTCCGATGCCCGAGGGAGCTGCATGCACCTGCCACCGCCACGTGGACCACTGAGCGCCTGGTTGACAGAACGGCTCGCGCGCGCCGCCACCGCCGACCACCACCGCATCGAGGTCGGCGATCACCCGCGCGCCTTCGCTGACGAGGACCTGCAACTGGCGCTCTGGATCGCGTACGAGCTGCAGTACCGCGGGTTCGACGATGTCGAACCCGACCGGCAGTGGGATCCTGACGTGATTGCCTTCCGCTCCCGCCTGGAGCGGCCCTGGATCAACTGGCTGGAAGCCGCCTGCCGGGTTCGTCCAACGGATCATCCGGTCGCGGAGCAGTTGCGAGCACTGACCGAAAGCGACGACGGCCCGCGACTCGCGCCGTACCTGCGTCGGCATGCGACGAGAGATCAGTTCCGCGAGTTCCTGCTCAATCGGTCCATCTATCAGCTCAAGGAAGCCGACCCGCACAGCTTCGGCATCCCGCGCCTCGACGGCGCAGCGAAGGCCGCACTGGTCGAGATCGAGGCCGACGAGTACGGCGGCGGCCGCGCGGAACGCATGCACTCCGAGCTCTTCCGTACGACGATGCGCTGGCTCGGCCTCGACGACACCTACGGTCGCTACGTGCCGGCGGTCCCGGCCGTGACGCTTGCGGTGTCGAACGTGATGTCACTGTTCGCGGTCCACTGCCGGTGGACCGGAGCGCTCCTCGGCCACCTCGCAGCGCTCGAGATGACGTCCACGCTGCCCAATCGCCAGTACGCCGCCGGCGCCACCAGACTCGGCGCGTCGGAGGAGCAAGCGCGCTACTTCACCGAACATGTCGAGGCGGACGCTGTTCACGAACAGGTCGCGGCGCACGACCTCTGCGGCAGCTACGTGCGGCAACACCCGGAGGCGGTCGGCGACGTGCTGTTCGGCGCACAGTGCTCCCTTGCTGTGGACAACTATTTCGCCGAGCACCTGCTGACCGCATGGCAGGCCTCCGGACGCCACCTGCGCCGCCCTGACACCGCCGCGGGGTGAGCCCCGCTCAGCCTGCGTCAGCCGTCAGTGTCGCGTGGCCTGGTCCAGGACCTGGTTCACGGCTCGTTCGAGTGCCCCGCGGGCCTGCTCGTCGTCCAGGTCGGTGCCGACCCGGCCGACCGTGCCCGCGATCGTGCGGCCGTGTTCGTACTGGTCGACGATTCGCGGGTCGACGTACGAGCTCCGCGCCACCGTAGGTGTGTTCCCGAGGTGATCCGACACCTCGTCGAGCATGTCCTTCACCGCGGCGTTCAAGGCCTTCTTCGTCGACGGCGGATCGGCCTCCGCGAGCTCGACCGCGGCGTGCACCGTAGCGGTCCACGTGCGCAGATCCTTGACCGTGTAGTCGTCGCCGACCAGTTCCTGATACCGCTCGTTGATCATCGCGGCATCAAGCTCGTGATAGCCGTCGCCGTCGCGGAAGACGAGCAAACGGTTCGTCCGATGCCGACCACGTTTCAGCGAGCGCACGGTCGCGACCAGCCGATCGTCGTCCAGTTCGACCCGCCGCCGCTGACCACCTTTCGCCACGAAGTCGAACACCAGCCTGCCCTTGCTCACCCGTACGTCGCCCCGCCGCATGGTCGCCGCAACCGTGACTTCCGTTCTCGTCGGCGTACTTCGTGTTGCCGGTCCGGAAGACGCCGTGGTCGAGCATCCGCAGCGCAACCGCCAGCACCCGTCGCCGATCGAGTCCGCGGGTGGAGAGATCGTCGTCCACTGCTTCCCGGAACGCCGGTAACTTCCGCGCGAGCATCCGGACGCGGTCGTGCTTGTCAGCATCCTGTGCCGAGCGCCAGTCGTCGTGGTAAAGGTACTGCCGCCGGTCCGCCTCATCGTTGCCGGTGGCTTGGATGTGTCCGTTCGGATACGGGCAGATCCACACGTCGGTCCAAGCCGGCGGAATCGCCAGCGTCCGGATCCGCTCTACGACATCGGTGTCCCGGATCGGGTCACCATCGACGTCGAGATAGCTGAACCCGCGCCCACGTTTGCGGCGGGTGAATCCATCCTCCTCAGGACGGCTCCGGCGAAGCCTCATACCCTCCAGTACCCACCACCACGCCCGGACCGGCCGTAGACGCGTTCAGGCGTCAGTACGGCAAGCGCCGACCTGAAGGGGTTCGCAGATCGAGCACCTCGGTCAGCCTCCGTCTCGCGGCGACTCGCGGTCGCCGACGGATCCGCAACTGTTGCATGGTTACCAACTCCTGTGCGCTCGTGTCGCAAGAAGCTCGGGATCTGCTCCCCGCGCGCCGATCAAGCAGGTACCCGGGCCGGAGGCATCGAATCGTGGCCCGGTCGATGCCTCAGGAACTCCGGTGAGTTCACACGAAGCCTGGGTACCGAACGGTCATGGCCAACGATGACAGCGCGACCCAGATCCGCGCCTACCCGCAGGGTCCGATCCTGGTCCGCGGCGACTTCCAGCTACTGGACGAGGACGGCGATCCGATCCCGGCAGTCCGCCGTACCGTGGCGCTGTGCCGCTGTGGCCGCACCGCCATCCCACCGTTCTGCGACGGCACCCACACCCTTCCCCACCACGGCGCCGCCTGAGGTGCGCGAAGGCCTCGGCGAACCTCACCAGCTTCACGCGACGAACACTTCTGCAAGCCAAGGAACGACGCCCGCGGCACCGAGCGCCCTGAGGTGTTCCACCGGCGGATCCTCGACCATGTTCCGCGCCTCGTCCAGACCGCCCGTCAGGTACGGCTCCGCGGCATCGATGAGCTCGTGCAAGCAGTGCCGGGTCGATCGAGCCTCACCGGTGTGCAGATCGAGCAGCTCTCCACGTACGCCGTCACGCAGCGCGACCCAGCGGTTCTCCGCGATCCTCCACGCCGGCGCCGCCGCTGGGAGCTCACCCATCCGGTACAGGTCCGCGAACCTCGCACCGAGTGCATAAACGAGGCGCGCGATCGCGCCGTTCTGCTTCACGGTCGGCTGCACGTCGAGAACTCGCAGCTCGAGCGTGCCGTAGCCGATATGCGGCCGAAGCTCCCACCACCACTCCGATGCGTCCCGCAGGGCTCCTCCTTGCACCGCCCAGGCAAGGTCCGCGGAGAATTGCTCCCAGGAGTGGATGATCGGTGGTACCCCCTGGCGCGGCAGCTGGGCAGCGACCACCGGACGTGCCGAACACAGTCCTGTGTCACGGCCGCCCACGAACGGAGCGGCGCCGGCCAGCGCGGCCAGCTCCGGAAGCACGTTCCGCAACCAGTGATACACGGCCAGCGTGCAGTCGGGGTCGCCGAAAGCGAGGTGGACCTGGAACGAAGAGACCAGCCGCCGACCGATCACCTCGCGGTACCGCGCCGCGAGTCCGGACGCCCGCTCCGGGTGCGAGAGCGGCGCGGGCCCGTCGAAGAGCGGGTGCACGGGCGCCGCAATCGGCATCAGGTGGGGATCACAGGCGTCGGCGACCAACGCTCGACAGACCTTCAGCTCGTCGACTGCACCCACAACGCCGGCATGCACCGTCGTCGCGATCTCGAGCTGGCACGCCGGAAGTTCCAGCTTCACGCGAGGATCGTCGATGCCCGCGACGACGGCCGCCGCCGCTGCCGGCAGCCACGTATCACGGTGCACCAGCAGGAGCTCTTCCTCGAAACCGACGGTCCCCGCCTCGGTGTCGGAGAATCTCGACCGGAGCTGGTCGATGTCGACTGTCATCAACACATCCGCGGTCGTCATCTTCGATCACCTCGCTGGATCGCGCCGTCTGTGCTCCAGCCGGTGCCCGGCCCACCGACCCACATTCGCCGCGGTCCGCATGGAGCGCGGCTCGCCGGGCACCGTTGCGTACGAGGGCTTCTAGCCGCGTAGAAGGCAGCCATGTCCACGGTTCCCACACCCCAGCGCCCGGTGCGGGAGACGACGAGTTCTGCGTCATCACCATGAGCGGAGGGACCGCGTGAAGATCGGATACTTCCTGTCCAGCGAGGAGTACTCGCCGGGCGAGTTGGTCGAGCAGGCCCGGATGGCCGAGGAGTCCGGATTCGACGGGCTGTGGATCAGCGACCACTTCCATCCGTGGAACGACGAGCAGGGACAGAGCGGGTTCGTCTGGTCGGTGATCGGCGCGATCTCCCGGGTGTGTGAGCTCCCGGTGACCACTGCGGTCACCTGCCCTACCGTGCGTATCCACCCGGCGGTCATCGCGCAGGCGGCCGCTACCAGCGCCGTACTGCTGGACGGGCGGTTCCGGCTCGGCGTCGGAACCGGCGAGGCATTGAACGAGCACATCCTCGGTACGGTGTGGCCGACGGTCGACATCCGGCTGGAAATGCTGGAAGAGGCCGTCGAGATCATGCGGCGGCTGTGGACCGAGGACGGATTCGTCAGCCACCACGGCAAGCACTACACGGTCGACACCGCACGGATCTACACGCGGCCGGAGGGACCACTGCCGATCTACATGTCCGGATTCGGGCCGGAGGCAACAGATGTGGCAGCGCGGATCGCCGACGGGTATCTGACCACGTCACCCGATCGTGGGCTGCTGCGGCGGTTCCGCGATCACGGCGGTGGCGGCAAGCCGGCGCAGGCCGGGTTCAAGGTCAGCTACGCACCGACGGCCGACGAAGGTGTCGAGCAGGCACACCGGATCTGGGCCAACTCCGGACTCCCCGGCGAACTCGCCCAGGTGCTGCCCTCACCGCGACACTTCGAACAGGCCAGCCAATTGGTGACCGAGGCGTCCACAGCACGGTCCGTCGCCTGCGGACCCAAGGCGGACGTGCACCTCGACGCCTTCACGCCGTACGCCGATGCCGGCTTCGACGAGGTGTACGTCGCGAACATGGGCCCGCACACCACCGACGTGATGAATCTCTACCGCACCGAGGTTCTCCCGGAACTTCGGAAGCACCGCACTGACAGGTGACTCAGGTCGGGACCCCGACGACTGAGTCCGGCGGCGGCGCAGGCTGCCGCCCGGGAGCCGAGTGCAACCGCCCGTCACAGGGGGTATCGACACCGCGAATCCGGCTACTTTCTGCCGTTGTGGCTTACATCGCGCGCGATCGGGTACGGGGCCGATAGTCGGGCAACCGTAGCGACCTGCTACGTCCTCGCCCGGCGACACCAGCGGCACACGTCCGTCCAGACCCTGCGGAGGTGACGTCAAATGTCCGGTGCGAACACCGCACTCGAAGGCCCGGCCGAAACGTTCGGACGCCTGGCGCTGGACCTGGAGTCCGTCGAGGGACTCGAGGCAACCGCCGAGACCATCGGCCGGTACGCCGTACAGGTTCTCGACCTGTGTGAACACGCAGGAATCTCGGTGGTGGCCCCCGACGGCGGTATCGAGGTCGCCCACGCGACCGACCCCATCGTGGCGTACGTCCTGAACTGGCAGCTCGAAGTCGGCGACGGACCGATGCTGCACGCTGTGACCTCAGCGGTCGCTGTGCATGTCGCAGATCCCGCCACCGACACCCGGTGGCCGTTGTGGAGCCGGCTCGTCGCCGAGCACCCGATCAACGCGATGCTGCACGTGCCCCTGGCCACCGGGCCCTTCCCCATCGGCGCCTTGTCGCTCTACCACGACAAACCCCATGCCTTCGGGCACGAGGACGAAGAGATCGCGCACATCCTCGCGTCGCACGCCTCGATCGCCATCGCGGACGTCCGTCACAAGGCATACCTCATCCAGGCAATGGACACCCGCAAACTCGTCGGACAGGCGATCGGGATCCTGATGGAACGCAACGACCTCACCAGCGACCAGGCCTCCGACGTGATGCGCCGCTACGCACAAGACGCCCACCTCGAACCCAGTGCCACCGCCCAGAAGATCATCGCCACACGCAGATCAGCCTGATTCGTGCCAATCGACCGCGCGACGTGCGGTGCCGTACTTGAGCGGACGGGCGCCACGAACTTACGCGAGACCGAGGCATGTCAACGGCCACCGTTGACTCGGCCTCCTGCTGCACAGCCATCGGGCGCGCGAGGTGCCGACGGCCGATGGTCATTGGGGGTTTGGGGTATGGACGAGCTGGTACTGAGCAGGTATGAGCTTGCCGAGAGTGGTGATCGTCGGAGCAGGGTTCGCCGGGTTTCATGCCGCCCGGCGGCTGTCCAAGCTGGCCGGAGGACGTGCCGAGATCGTGGTCGTCAACCCGACCGACTACTTCCTCTATGTGCCGCTGCTGCCAGAGGTGGCTACCGGCCTTCTCGAACCCCGGCAGGTGACTGTGTCGATCGCCGACACGCTGCCCGACGTACGGCTGGTCCTCGGCGAGGTCGACGGCCTCGACCTCGAGCGCAAGACAGTCCGGTACGCCGATCCCGAGGGCAACCGTGGTGAGCTCGGGTGCGACCGGCTGGTGATCGCGGCCGGAAGCGTGAACAAGCTGCTCCCGATCCCCGGCGTCGCCGAGCACGCGCACGGGTTCCGCGGCATCCCGGAGGCCGTGTTCCTTCGCGATCACCTGACTCAGCAGATCGAACTCGCGGACGCGACCGACGACCAGGCGCTGCGCGACGCGTTGTGTACCTTCGTCGTGGTCGGTGCCGGCTACACCGGAACCGAGGTCGCCGCGCACGGCGTCCTCTACACCGCCCTGCTGCAGAAGCGCCATCCGCGGCTGCGCTCGCAGCGGGTGCGCTGGATGCTGCTCGATGTTGCCGATCGGGTCCTCCCCGAGCTCGACGAGCGACTCTCGCGGACGGCGGACTCGGTCCTGCGCCGGCGCGACGTCGACGTCCGGATGGGCGTGTCGGTCGAGGAGGCCGAAGAGCAGTGTGTGCGGCTCACCGACAAGACCAGCATCCCGACGCGTTCGCTGATCTGGTGCGTCGGCGTGCGTCCGGACCCCGTGGTCGACGGACTTGGTCTGAAGACCGAGAAGGGGCGACTTGTCGTCGACGAGTACCTGCGCGTACCCGGGCACCCGGACGTTTTCGCGTGTGGAGACGCGGCCGCCGTACCGGATCTGACCCGGCCAGGCGAGGTGACGCCGATGACAGCACAGCACGCTCAGCGGCAGGGCAAGCACGTCGCGGACAACATCGCCGCCACGTTCGGCACCGGCGAGCTCAGGCCCTACAAGCACAACGACCTCGGCTTCGTCGTCGACCTCGGCGGCGGTCAGGCGGCAGCGGACCCCTTCCACCTCCCCATTGCGGGGCTTCCTGCCAAGGCCGTCACCCGCGGGTACCACCTGCTCTCGATGCCCGGGAACCGCGTCCGCACCGCGACCGAGTGGCTGTTCGACGCTGCCCTCGGGCGCCGAACCACCCAGCTCGGCGTCATCCCGGCCGACAACATCCCCCTCGAAACCGCGTCACCCGAGCACGTCACGACCCGCCGACCCGCCTGAGCTGCGATCCGGAGCCCGCCCGCACGCAGGGTTTGAACGAGCAGGCTCCGGAATCGAGTTCAGGGGAATCGGGCTAGGCGGCGATCGGCTCCGGGTCGAGCTGGTCGCGCAGGCGGTCGAGGATGCCCCGGAGCACCCGGGAAACCTGCATCTGGCTGACGCCGATCTCACGACCGATCTCGGCCTGCGTGCGGCTCTCGACGAACCGCAGGTGCAGGATTCGCCGGTCGCGGTCGCTGAGACCGGCAAGCACCGGCTGCAGCATCTCGACCGTCTCCAACCGGTCGACCCCGCCGTCGTCGTCATCGGCGACCACATCGGCCAGCGTCAGGTCCGCGTCCGCCTCCGCGGGACGATCCAGCGAGAGCACGTTGAAACACCCCCGCGCCGCCAGCGCCTGATCGACCTCGGCCACCTCGACCTCGAGGTACTCGGCCAGCTCCGCACGCGTCGGCTCGCGGTTCAGTCGCTGCTCCAATTCCGGCACTTTCTGCGCGATCGTGCCCTGCAGCTCCTGCAGCCGGCGCGGGATCCGAACGGTCCACGCGCAGTCGCGGAAGTACCGTTTCACCTCGCCCCGGATCGTCGGGACGGCGAAGCCGATGAACGGCGTCTCCGCCTCCAGGCGGTAGTGATGGGCTGCCTTGACCAGCCCCAGGTAGGCGACCTGCTCGAGGTCGTCGGCCTCCGCACCCCGGCCGCGGAAGCGGCGCGCGATGCCCTTGGCCATCTCGAGATTGAGCTCGACGATCTCTTCGAGCAGCTGCTGACGCTCGGATTCGTCGATGCTGGCAGCCCGGCGTTGCATGAGTTCTCTGGTGGCTGCTTCGCGTGCGGCCCGATCGGCCGGGGCGGAACGACGGGCAGATGCCCGCTCCATGATGCTGATAACCATTTTGGATGACCTCGCGACTGTCGTCACGGCGTGGCACTTATCTGGACCACGGTCATGCCTGCAGACAGGAACATACCCCATCCGCACCACACCGACACCGAGCTGCACGCGAACCCAGCTAGTGCTTGCTCTCCGCCACCTGTTGCAGGAGCCCATTCGGCGGGCTTGGGCTGCGACTCACGTTTCAGGTGTGGGTACCCGACAGGCGCCGGACGGCGGTACAACTACCTGCCGCGATGGTCCGGAGCTGACACCCCCAGGACAAATCCATGGCAGTTGGCAAGCCGGCCTCCCTCTCCGCACGCCGCGCGGAGTCGGCGAAACTGGAATCTCTCCTTCGAACCGCGTACGCCGCCGACGGGCCCCGGCGCGAAGAGCTCCTCAGCGAAGCTGATCCTCGCAGGCCTTCCGCTCGCCCGGACACTGGCGAGCCGCTACCGCGGACGCGGTGTCGACGACGAGGACCTCGAACAGGTGGCGTTCGAACATCTGATCAAAGCCGTACGCAACTATCGGCCGAGCGGCGACTCGGACTTCAGGTCGTACGCGCTGCCAACGATCCGCGGTGGGATCCGGCACCACTTCCGAGACCGCGCCTGGGCCATCAAGCTCCCGCGCCGTCTGCAAGAGATCCAGTCCCACATCAACGCCGCCCAGACCGGTTTGGCGGCCGACCTCTGCCATTGGCCGAGCCTCCAGGAACTCGCCGCCGCCACTGGTATCGACATCGACGAAATCACCGAGGCCGAGCAGGCCCGCGGCTGCTTCCATCCGACCTCGTTGGACGCCGAGCGCCCCTCGGACACCGGAGCTCGGCACATCCGCGAAACGGCCGACCCGAGCAACACCTACGAACTGGTCGACCAAGTCCACTCACTTCGTCCGGTCGTCGACGGACTACCCGATCGGGATCGCGCCATCTTGCGGATGCGCTTCGTCGAGCACTTCACCCAGGCGCAGATCGGCGCCGAACTCGGACTCAGCCAAATGCACGTCTCCCGGCTGCTCCGCGCCATCCTGGGACGCCTGCAACTCGCCCTCACCGCCTGACCTTCATCCCTGCCTCCCGCCCGCCTTGTAGGCGACTCTCAGCATGGTTTGCTTGAGGACGGTGGCGAGGCACGGTCAGGGCGCTCAGGCCGCTTTCTTCCCACTCTTCTTCGCGGCCGTCTTCTTCGCGGCCGCCTTCTTTGCCGTCTTCTTCGCTGATGTCTTCTTCGCCGGCGTCTTCTTCTGCGGCGTCTTCTTCTGGGCTGAGCGGGCCTTGCGGGCGGAATCGACGCTCGCTCGCAGGGCGGCGACCAGATCCGTTGGGTTGGTGGCCTGCGGCTCTTCCTCGGAATACACGACATCCTTGCCCTGGTGCTTGGCCTTGACCAGGTCTTTCACCCGCTCGGTGTAGGTGTCCTGGTAGGCCGCCGGCTTCCATTCACCGCTCATCGCCTCGACCAGGTCGACGGCCATCGACAACTGCTTGCCGGCGCCACTCTTGCGCGGCAGGTCGCCGAGCTCGTCGTCCGGGTCGCGGATCTCGTCGGCGAAGAACATTGTCTCGAGAACCAGCACCTTGCCGTCGGCGCGGATCGTCGCCAGGTACTCCTTGCCGCGCATCACGAACTTCGCGATCCCGGCCCGGTTCGTCTTCGCCAGCGCGTCCCGGAGCAAGGCGTACGACGACGCGTTCTCGGCATCCGACGGTCCGAGGTAGTAGCTCTTCTGGAAATGCATCGGATCGATCTCGTCGAGGTCGACGAAGGTGTCGATCTCGAGCGAGCGGGACTTACCCGGCGCGATGTCGTCCAATTCGTCCGGCTCGACGATCACGTACTCCCCGCCACCGACGTCGTGACCCTTCACAATCTTGTCGTACGGAACCTCGCGCCCGGTCCGCTCATTGACCCGTTTGTACCGGACCCTGTCCGAGGTCCCCTTCTGGAACTGATGGAAGTCGATCTCGTGCTCCTGGGTCGCGCTGTACAGCCCGACCGGAACCGAGACCAGCCCGAAGTTGATGTATCCACTCCAGTTCGCCCGCGCCATCCCTCGACCCCTCTCCGTGTCGACCCCACCAGTACCCACCCGCCCCGGTAGCACGAGCTCACACGCCGCAGAGGCACAGCATATTTGCGGCCTGTCTGGGCACAGCGTGGACCTGAACACGCGAAAGGCCACCGCACATGACAGCGAACCTCGCCGCCACCGTCCTCGGAACGCCCGATCCGCCGGCGCTCGCCGACTTCTATCGCGACCTGCTCGGCTGGATCGAAGTCAGCAGAGAGCCCGAATGGGTTCGTCTGCGCCACCCCGACTCGGAGCGCCCCGGACTGAGCTTCCAGCTCGAAGCCGACCATGTGCCGCCCGTCTGGCCGCAAGGTCCAGGAACCCAGCAAATGCAGACCCATCTCGACATCCAGGTCGACGACCTCGACCGGGAGGTCGAGCGCGCCCAGAACCTCGGCGCCACCATCGACGCACACCAGCCGCAACAAGGCGTCCGAGTCATGCGCGATCCCGACGGACACCCGTTCTGCCTCTTCTTACCGGGCCACTAGAGGCTCACAGGAGCTCAGTGTCGCAGAATCTCGGTCGGCCGGTCGGGGTACCGCAGAGGTATGACTGAACTACCGGGGGTAGTCGCTCGGCCCGATGGGGTGGACGACGCGACGGTCGCGGCGGTCGGCGCCTTCACGTCGGCGATGGAGACCGTGATCAGGGCACGCGGGGCGCTGTACGAGTTCCATCAGCTGACGGGCAAGGCAGACAACGAACTGGTCGAGGCAGTCCGACTGCTCCGCGAGGCCGGTCACGAGCAGGTAGCCGACGACCTGGAGAAGGAACTCGTCGGACGCAACGTCAACGACGGGCGGTGGACGTTCCAGATCGTCGAGGACTACGAGCAGACGTACTACGAACCCTGGGCCGCACATCACCGCACGATCCGGCGCGAGCTGACCGGAGATCACCCACACCAACTCGAGGCGGAGATGAAGCGGGAACGCGCGACGCCCGGCGAACCCCATCACGGCTTCTGACCATCCAGTCTCTGGAGAGCTCAGCTCGTCGGCTTCTTGGCCTTCTTGGATTTCGGCGCCTTTGCCTTGTGCTGCTTGGCTCCGTTCACTCCCGTGCCGCGATCCTGCGACTTGCCCGTGGACGGAACGGTGGTTGGAACGTGCGTGCGCGCGCTGCGCTCAGCCTCCGGTGTCGACCGCGTCGATGCACGCGTCGGGGTCGGTGTTGGTGTCGGTGTCGAAGGTGGGACCCTCTGCGGCTCGGCGGCGTCGGCGGGCGCGAGCTGGTTCGTTGCCGGCAGCTCGCCGCCTCGGGTTTCCACGACGAGCCCCGCGGTTGCCACGAAGACCAAGGCGAGGAGTGCAGCCGCCCCGACAAGCCTCGGCTTCGACCCGCTTCGACGTACCGGCAGACATGCCGTCGTCGCGTCCGCGAAGGTCGTCGGAGGTACGCCGTTCGCGACCTGACGCGCGGTCGGTCGCCGGCTCGGGTCCTTGTCGAGCATCCAGAGGATCAGCTCGTCGACCTCGCCGCTGAGATGCGGCCGAAGCTCGCTCGGCAGCGAAGGTGCGGCCTGCACGTGCTGGTACATGATCGAGGCTGGTGACTCCGCCATGAACGGCGGATGACCTGTCACCAGTTGATAGAGCACGCACCCGAGCGCGTAGACGTCCGCCGGAGGTTCGGCCGGGTGCCCCAGCGCGCGCTCCGGCGCGAGGCAATGACTCGTACCCACGATCTGGCCCTTGGACGTCATTGTCGTCGTCTCGTCGTCCAAGACTCTGACGATCCCGAAATCAGCGAGCTTGACGGTCCCGTCCGCAGCCAGCACCAGGTTCCCCGCCTTGACGTCGCGGTGCACGATGCCGAGATCGTGAGCGGCAGCGAGACCGGCCGCAGCTTGCCTGACGACGCTGAGCGCCATCTCCACCGAGAACGGACCGTTCCGTTTCAGCTCCTCGGCCACGGAGCGGCCGTTCACGAGTTCCATCGCAATGTAGTAGCGGTCCTGCTCGCGGCCGAAGTCGTAGGTGGCGACGACATGCGGATCCTGGATCCGCGCTGTGACACGCGCTTCCCGCAGAAATCTGTCCGGTCGGACCAACGAATCCAGACCTGGAACCGGCCTCATCAGTTTAAGCGCTACCGGGCGATCGAGTACCTCGTCCGTGGCCCGGTACACCTCGCCCATCCCGCCACGTCCAAGCACATCGTGAAGCCGATAGCGGCCGGCAACCAGCTCCTGATCTGTGTTCCCCACGGCACGTCAGTACCCTCGCGCACACCGCACCATTCGCTGTGTTCAGCCGTCAACGGGCCTCCGTCGTACGACCGAGCGTTAGCCCGAATTCCCCGCGGGTACCGGAACGGCGCGTTTCCGCTCGCACGATCCTGTCGAGTCCGTTGGAGGTTGTCATGCCCGGGAAGTCGGCGAACGTGAAGAACGAGAAGCAGTACGAAGCGCTGAAGGACAAGGGGATGTCCAAGGAGCGCGCCGCGAAGATCGCCAACTCGCCACAGTCGAGCAAACACGGCGGCCAGCAGAGCGGCAAAGGCGGCGACAGCAAGCAGGGTGGCACGACCGCGCAGAAAAAGAAGGCCGGCCGGAAGGGTGGAAAGGCCGCAGCAGACAAGAGCTGAAGAGGAGACGTGATGAGTACCGACGTTGTCGACCTGATCATGCAGGACCACCGCGAAGTCGAGAGGCTGTTCGACGAACTGAAGGACAACCCGGAGAAGCGACCGAACCTGCTACCGGTCCTGACTACTCTGCTGACGGCCCACAGCCGGGCCGAGGAAGCCGAGGTGTACCCGGTCGCCGCGTCCGAAGCCGGCGAGAAGGAAGAGGTGTCCCACAGCCAGGAGGAACACATCGAGGCGGACCAACTGCTGGCCAAGCTCGCCGAGACCGACCCAACCTCGAACAAGTTCGACAAAGTCCTCCAGAACCTCATCGACGCCGTCTCGCACCACGTCGAAGAGGAAGAGACCAAAGTCCTGCCCGGCATGCGGTCGAACCTTTCGGACCAGCGCCGCTCCCAACTCGGCGAAGCCTTCATCGCCAGCCGCAAACAACATCTCGGCGACCAGCCCGGCGACATGACCCGCAGCGAACTCGCCCAGCAAGCGAACAACGCCGACCTCTCCGGTACCTCGGGCCTGTCCAAGGACGAACTGGAGAAGGAAGTACGCAAACACGGCGACCTCTAGACCTCCTCCGCCGCCGCCGGCAGAGCCCGTTCACATTCCTCTTAGGGATTGCATTCCAGACTCATTTCCACACCGCGGACACCTTGACCAGTTGGGGAGCATCAGGCCGTCCGAGATCGCCGGCTGGATCGCTGACCTGGACGCGCGATGTAGATCGTCGACCGCGCCTCCCGCGTTCATCGTTTGCACGGGACCTTGGAGGTCGCTGTCGACGACTAGCTCGTCTCTTCTCCACTTTCTCCCACGGAACAGACTGCCGACCACGCCCCAGCAACCTACTGGGAGGCGGACGACGGCCCGGACCTCGACGGTCCTGGAATCGACCTCTGACCTGCGGAAACGTCAGCGGATTCGCATGCCCGAAATCGCCCGTGCGACCACCAGCCGCTGGATCTCCGACGTGCCTTCGAAGATGGTGTAGATCTGTTCCAGGTTCGCGGTCGACCACCGAACGGATGTCGATTGTGTCCTCTGGCCTGCGATCTAATGTCGCACTGCGTCTCGACGATGACCACCGTTCACCAACCTCGGACGGAGCTGTCACGGAGCTAGAACTTGCCTCCAGCAACTTTGCAGCGCGGTTTCGCTTGGTTTCGCGGTCGGCCCACGAACCGCGTACCGGGGGTGGACGTCGGGCACGTTCGTCACGGTCCAGAGCTCGCCAGCGGCCCAACGCAGTATTCGAGTCGCGTCCAACTCCCGGATCCGCTTCAATCTACGTATGCTGGATCTGCCCCCTCTGCGCGACGGACTCGGTGCGCAACGCGCCGCACAACTTCTGGACGAGGGAGCGGCTATCGCGTCCAACATCAGAAGTATGAGTCCGGGCCAGGGCCTTGATGGATTCCGCGACGACTACCTGCGACATACGGACGACCTGAGCCGTCGTCTCGCCCAGGTATTCGACTACAAGTCTCCAGACGTCAACGGTGAAGCACTCCCAACGTCTGATTACGTCCGTACGGACGAGTACTGGCGCATCCGTGGTGCCGATATCGCGATGCCTCGGCTTGTTGCCTTCATCCATGAAGAGGCCGAGGCTCTGGAACATCGGTTCGCGCAGCTCCGTGACCGGATGCGCGCTGAAGACGCTCGCTGGGGCCGCCGTAGCTGCGTACTGGCTGTGCCCGACACAACCATGTTCCTGACGAAGGACCTGCCTATCGGCGACATCGACTGGCAGACCTCGCTCGACGCCACAGAGGCGGGCGTAGCACTGGTGGTTCCTCTCGTCACCATTCACGAACTCGACCGCCTCAAGCGGCAAGGGAACTCGACCACCGGGACTGCGGCCCGCAAGTCGATTCAATGGCTGCTCGAGCATCTCCCCGGGAACCCAGACAAGCCGTCGCAGCGGCTTCCTAGCTCCGGCAGGCGAGACACCACGATCGAGGTTTATGTCCACCCTGGCCCAACGCGTCCGTCCGACGCCGACGGCGTCATTATCGATTTCGCCCGTCGACTCGCTCCCATCACTCGCTTGCCGTGCCGTTTGGTAACGAGAGATTTCGGCATGAAACTGCGCGCGCAGCATCACGGGTGCGACGCCCAACTCCTCCCCGCGCCAGAGCCAGTCAAACGTCCGTCAGCTGCGCGTTGACACGGCTCCAGGGAGCTGCCGGTACAGACGGTGCCGGCGGACGGCCACGGCGAAACGAACGCCAGCCTGACAGATGTCTGAGCGGCCCGGCGGTTGCCAGCCCCAACACCAAGATAAAAGGCTGACAACCGCCGCAGATAGACGTGATGAGGATTGGCGGAAGACATCTACTCGCGCACGGAGTCGCGTGGGTGGCCTAGCAGGTGCTTTGAATCCGCTTCCAGGCGCTGCTCCCCGCCCATGTGATGGCAGTGTCATTCATCCACACCCGGTAGTCGCCGATACCGGGGAAGGACCGACTGACGGCCGCCTTACCCGCGGCGTCGGTGGTGAAGGTGGCCACGTTGGTCCAGGTGCTGCTTCCGACGGTGCGGTACTGGATGGAGCCGGTGGCGCTGGTATTGGAGACGTATCCGTTCCACTTGGCAGCGTAGCGCGTTGATACGGCAGTGAAGGTGATGGTTGCGCAGCCGGTGCCGAACGCCCAAGATGCGAGTTGGCCGGTGGACGACAGTCGGAAGTCGATGTCGGGTGGGTTCACGAAGGTGACGTCGGTTTGTGCGGCGTCAGGCTCAAGATGGCCCTTCCAGGAGCGCACTCCGAGCGGGTCGCCGTCGAGCACGTACTCCGTCACCTGTGACTCGTCGAGGAACCAGATGTCGCCCAGTGGCGTGGTTCCGGCATAGGCGGTCCAGGTGGCTTCGAACGGACTGCCTCCGCTGCAGGTCTTGTGTGCGGGCAAGGTAACGGCTGGCGCGTTGATGTACCCCTTGCCGCCGACCACAGTGAGCGGCGGCAAATTCGCCGCCGCCTGGGATGCGGATTTGACGGGATTAGTTCCGGTACTCCAGGTGAGAGCACAAGTGATTGTGGCCGCGGTCGTGGCCTCGGCCGGTGTTTGCGAGGCATGGAGGCCGATTCCGGCTACCAGCAGACCTGCCAGGGCGCAGGCGCCGATCGTCATTCGTGTACGGATGCGGTTCATTCCTGCTCCAGCTCTATCCAGTTGAGTCCGCTATCGGAGATCTCGACCGCGTAGTCGTCGTCTTCGGCGCGGAGGACGTTGCAGACGCCGTTGATGAGGCCGCGCATCGTTCCGTCCGGCCATCCGGGCACCATGAGGTCCCACGAGGTCCGCCAGACGGTGCCATCCGGGCAGTTGACCAAAAACATGCCAGTGTCGTGCTTCGCGAACGGCAGGCCGGGGTGGCCGGCATCGCGTGACCAGGTCACCGGGAACCTCCACTCCTGGGAGATCCAATCCGTGAACATGAAGTGGAAGTCGTCCGGAAACAGATACATGGTCGGTAACGCATCGTCGCTGTTACGGGCACCGTCATGCCAGGAGTAGAGGATCTTAAGGCTGTCAGGAAGTGGAATCTCCGCGGCCTCAGCGATCGCTGCGAGCTTGTCCGAGTCCGCAGGTGGGAGGAGCTGATCGCTGAGCAGCGGATGCTGGGACAGCAGCGCTTCGAGCTCACTCAGTGCGCCGATCAGGGTGTTCTGGCTCATCGATTCGCCTGCGCCTTCGGTGGTGGGGGGTTCTGGTCGGGCACGTGGGGCCCATCGAAGATCTCGACCCTGAAGGTATCGTCCGGCAGCAGCCGGTCCTTTGCGTACCAGGCCCCGACCCACGAACCGGAAAGCTGATTGTCACTCGACTTCACGTAGCGCACGGAATAGTTCAGGTTGGTTCCGCCTTGCCCCGGGCCTGCAACACCCAACGAGCCCTCCTTGGTGCTTGCAAAGGGGAACTCATCGCAGTCTTTGCCAGAGTTCGGCGGCAGGGTTCCATACGCCTTGACGCAGGCAGCCTTCGACGCAAGCCGCTGATCGGAAGTCAACTTGTCGTCCCACTGCCGAGTCAAGATCGAAGGGATCGACTTGGTGACCCCGGTCGGCGGCTTGGGCTCCGCGTTCATGGGATCGTTCTGGGCGTCGCGGATGTGAAGGGCTGTTTCGTCAATGTTCTCGTCGTTCGCGTTCAGATGGAGAACCGATCCCGCCCAGTCGAAGATGCATGCACGCCCGTACACCCTCCCAGACACATCGCCGGCCGAGTCACAGCGAATGCCTTGGTGCACACGGGGAACGACTCCCGGATCGGTCACCCCGGCATCGGTCGACCAGGCCAGGGTAAACCGCAGAAGGCCCTTCATGATCGCGTACGGATTGCCGGAAGATGCGGTCTGCTCGGATCGGAGCGTGATCGCTTGCGGGTGGTCCTGGAGATACCTGATGGACTGCGGCTCGGTGTGTCCCGGAGTGAAGGTGCAGGTTCCCTTCAGTTCAGTCAACTCGCACGAGGGATTCCACTGGAGCCTCGTGTTGTCCAGGTTCATGGTGTGTGGCCATCTGTCGCGACCCTTGTCGATGAGGATCTGAGTCGTGAACTGCCGGTCATTCTCCGGGGCCTGCGCAAGGAAGGTCGCCCGGAACTGGACCGCGCCGATCAGAGAGCCGTCGTTCACGTCATTGGTCAACAGCGTGATCTTGGTCGAGGCGCACCACTGGAAGTGGTTGAAAGCAAAACCTCGCAACTCCTCTGCAAACTCCTGGTGTCCTGCCGTCTCGGCACGGCACTGGTCGAGATCCAGGAACGTGAACGGGTCTTGAGGGCGGGGTCCCGGGTAGTCGGACGCGGCCTTCCGGACAGGAACGCTCGGTGTCCCTGTCGGCGTAACCGGAGATGTCGGATCAGACGTGCCGGCTACGACGCCTAGAGCGCTTGGTTCTGCCGATCCAGCAGTCGCCGAAGCCGTACTGATTATTGGGACGCTCAAAACAAACACAGCACTGACGAGCAAACAGAACAATCTCATTCATGCTCCTCTGACGGGGCGGTCATCAACACCGGCATCGCGAACGCTGCCTTGCCCGTTACGGGTTCTGCAGCAAGCTGCAGACACCCTTGACAGGTGCCGTCAGAGATCACGGCGACGCCTGGAGCTGCGCGAGCCGTTCCCGGTGCGCTACGTCGAGCACAGGCTCGGGCGCCAGATAAGCCGCACGTTGCTGGCATCACCGCAACTGCGGAGTACTTAGGTCTCCGCCGGCGTGGTTCCTTCCGAGGCACGACCGATCTCTTGCTCCCCCCAACTACCTCCTGGGCGCCGGACGACGGCCCGTACCTGAGCGGACGCAGCCCGGAGGCCGTGGGCGAATTCACTAGTCCAGGCCAGTTGGCCTCCACCACGAAGCAGTCGCACTCGCGGTAGCGCGAGAAGCGGGCGATAGCCCGCAACCCCGTCGGCGGTAGTCGGCAAGGGATGCTCTGGCGCTGAGCCAGGGGTGAGGGGTAGCGCGTAGCAGGTGCGGGACGGAGCGGAGCGACCGGAGCACCTGCGTAGCGCGCCGGGGGGTGTTTACCTGATGCGCATGCCGGAGATGGCTCGGGCGATGACGAGGCGCTGGATTTCTGAGGTGCCTTCGAAGATGGTGTAGATCTCCTCGGTGCCTGCTGGAAGGTTGCGGTGGGTAGCGCGAATCTGGCCCTGACCTGCGGTTTTGATACTCAGCACTTACCGTCCGTTCCTGTTGATTGCCAACGTGCCACGGAACTGCCACGGAACACCGAGGCTCGGCGACACCCCCGAACATTGCCCCGGGTTGCTCGAAGCTGATCAAACGATCCGCGCCAGCGCCGTACAGCAGGACTCGGGCTCAGCGCACACGACGCGCGGTATCGGCGACCCGGGCGGCAGCTGTGTGCCGCGTTGGTGGTGACTCCCACCGTGTAGGCGCATCCGGGCCGATGCTCCCTACCCGACGGCATGGCCGCTGGAGGCACGCGACTTCGCTGGCGGGCTAGTCGGGGCGTGCTCTCTGAGTGCGTCCCACGATGCGTCGGTGGGGCGTGGGATGCTGCCACGATGGCCCTTTACCTGCACCGCTCGGAGCGCACGGACGTGCTCGCGCGCGGACTGGGTGAGCTGCTCGCAGAGCCGCTGGCCGATCCGTTCGCCGAAGAACTCGTCGTTGTCCCAGCTCGGGGCGTGGAGCGTTGGCTGTCGCAGCGGCTCGCGCATCGGCTGGGTGCCGCACCGGCAGGTGGTGACGGGGTGTGCGCTGGGGTCCGTTTCATCTCGCCGCGGTCGCTGGTGTCCGCGGTGCTGGGACTCGGCGACGACGACCCGTGGGCGGCTGAGGCCATGGCTTGGCCTCTGCTCGCCGTACTGGATGAGTCCCTTGACGAGGTGTGGTGCGAGCCGGTGGCGCGGCACCTCGGCCATTTCGAGACGGGGACCGAGGCCGAGCTGCGCCACGGCCGGCGGTATGCGGTCGCGGCACGGCTGGCACGGCTCTTCGCTGCGTACGCCGTTCAGCGGCCGACGCTGCTCGCCGACTGGACCGAAGGACGCAACACCGACGGACGCGGAGCAGCAGTCGACGACGACCTCGCGTGGCAGCCCGAGCTCTGGCGACGAATGGCCGACCGAATCGATGCGCCACCACCGACCGTGCGGCACACGGAGACGCTCACCGAGCTCCGCGATCGGCCGAAGTCGTTCGACCTTCCAGAACGTCTGTCGCTGTTCGGGCACACCCGGCTCCCGGTTACGGAGGTCGAACTGCTCTCCGCGCTGGCCGAGAATCGCGACGTACACCTGTGGCTGCCGCATCCCAGCGGCGCGCTGTGGGAACGCCTCAAGCTCGCCGGGATCACGACAGGTGATCGATCGCTCGACAAGAGTCATCAGGAGGCTGACCAGCCACTGCTGGCCACACTCGGACGAGACAGCCGCGAGCTGCAGTTGACGCTCGCGACGACGTCGCCTGTCGACGAGCACTCCGCGCCGCCACCGGCACCGGACACTTTGCTGGGTTGGCTGCAGCAGGATCTGCGCGACAACACCGTCTCCCCCGCCGGCCGGAGCTTGGCGGCGGACGATCGGAGCGTCCAGGTGCACGCGTGTCACGGCGCTGCCCGGCAGGTCGACGTACTACGTGACGTCCTGTTGGGGATGCTCCAGGCCGATCCGACGCTTGAGCCCCGCGACATTCTCGTCATGTGTCCCGACATCGAGACCTACGCACCGCTGATCACGGCTCGATTCGGGCTTGGTGACCTCGGCGGGTCCAGTCATCCCGCGCACCGACTCCGGGTGCAGCTGGCGGACCGGTCGTTGACGCAGACGAATCCGCTGCTCGGGATCGCCTCCCAGTTGCTCGATATCGCAGGGAGCAGGGCCACCGCCAACCAGGTGCTCGACCTCGCCCAGGCCGACCCGGTCCGTCTCCGGTTCCGGTTCACCGATGACGACCTCGCCACCATCACCGCCTGGGTCCGCGACTCGGGCGTCCGGTGGGCGTTCGACCGCACCGACCGGCAGCAGTTCGGCCTGGCCGACTACCCGCAGAACACCTGGCGTTTCGGCGTCGACCGGGTGGTCAGTGGCGTGACGATGTCTGCCGATGCGCATGCCTGGATCGACACTGCGCTTCCACTGGACGACGTAGGCAGCACCCGGATCGATCTCGCCGGCCGATTTGCGGAGTACGTGGATCGCCTGCAGGTGATCGCGAATCGTCTGGACGGCGCCCGGCCACTCGCCGACTGGCTCGACACACTCCGCGCCGGCATTGAGCAGCTGACCCGGGTCGGCCCCGACGACACCTGGCAGAGCGGCCAGGTCCAGCGCGAGTTCGCGAGCGTTGCCGCCGATGCCGGCAGCCTCGCCGGTACGGCGCTCAGGCTGCCCGACGTCCGGGCGTTGATGTCCGCTCATCTGACCGGCCGACCGACCCGCGCCAACTTCCGTACCGGCACGTTGACCGTCTGCACGATGGTGCCGATGCGGTCGGTCCCACACCGGGTGGTCTGCCTGCTGGGTCTCGACGACGGCGTCTTCCCGCGCTTCGGTCTCGCGGACGGCGACGACGTACTGGCAAGGTGCCCCGTCACCGGCGAACGCGACGTTCGCAGCGAGGACCGCCAGCTCATGCTCGATGCGATCCTCGCCGCCGGTGAGTCTCTGGTGATCACCTACACGGGTTCGAACGAGTATTCCGGTCAGCCGCGGCCGCCTGCTGTGCCGCTGGGCGAGTTGCTCGACGCTCTCGACGGCTGCACCGAGTCGAACGTTCGGGACTCGGTCCTGATCAGGCATCCACTGCAGCCCTTCGACGACAAGAACCTGGAGCCGGGTCGGCTCGGCCGGCCGGGTCCCTTCACGTTCGACCCGATCGCGCTGGTCGCCGGGCGAGCCGTGGCGGGATCCCGACCGCCGCGGCCGGAGTTCCTGTCCGGTCCGCTGTCCTTGGCCGCGGGCGACGACGTGGCACTCGCGGACCTGCTGGCCTTCCTCCGTGATCCGGTGAAAGGATTCTTCCGCGCGCTGGATCTGACCTTGCCCTGGGAAGTCGACGAGGTGGCGGACGCGATGCCGGTGGAGATCGACAACCTGGAGAAATGGTCCGTCGGCGACCGGATGCTGCGCGACATGCTGGCCGGCATCCACCCCGACGTCGCGCTCAACGCCGAGTGGCGGCGTGGAACGCTGCCGCCCGGCCGACTCGGCTGGCGGACGGCGACCGAGATCCGTGACGCCGCGCGCGGGCTCGCGGTCGGCGCCCATCCGCATCGCCAGGGCACCCCGCGGGCGTTCGACGTGGATGTTGACCTCGGCAACGGCCGCCGCCTCACCGGCACCGTCCCCGGCCTGTACGCGTACCGGCTGGTGTCGGTCACCTACTCGCGTCTCGATGCCAAGCAGTTGCTGAGCGCGTGGGTGCAGCTGCTCGCGCTGTCCGCCAACGACGAGGACCACAACTGGACAAGCATCGTCATCGGCCGAGCCGCACGTGGCCACGCCCCCGCGGTCCGGCTCTTCGGCCCGGTCGGTGCGGAGGCGGGTGCGCTGCTCGCTGATCTGGTCGCGATCTACGACGCGGGCCGCCGGGAACCGTTGCCGTTGCCGCTCAAGACGTCGTACGCCTGGTACCAGGCGCGCCGGACCCACGATGACCCCGCGATCGCAGCAGGGCGCCGGTGGCGTCCGTCGAGCTACGACGGCGAGAACGCCGATCCTGCGCATGTCCGCGTCTGGGGCACCAACACGTTGCTGAACGTGTTGCTGCAACCGACGCGCCCAGGTGAAGAGCAGCCAGGCGAGTCGACCCGGCTCGGGGCCTACGCTGCCCGGCTCTGGGGACCGATGCTGCGCTTCGAGCAGGGGGCGCCATGATCGAGTCGTTCGATCTGCTCGGTCCACTGCCCACAGGCACCACCGTGCTGGAAGCCAGTGCCGGCACCGGAAAGACCTACGCGCTCGCCGGATTGGTCACCCGGTACGTCGCAGAAGGCGTCGCCCGGCTCGACGAGATGCTGCTGATCACCTTCGGCCGGGCAGCGAGCCAGGAACTCCGGGACCGGGTGCGCACTCAACTGCTGGAGGCCGAACGGGCCACGGCTGCCCCGGAACGATTCGCCGGTGACAGCGGTCTGCTCGGCTACCTCGCGCGCGGCAACGCGGAAGAGGTTGCCGAACGCCGAAGCAGGCTCCGCGACGCGCTCGCCAACTTCGACGCCGCGACCATCGCGACGACCCACCAGTTCTGCCAGCTCGTCCTGCGCTCACTCGGCGTCGCCGGTGACACCGACGCCGGCGTCACCCTCGTCGACGACCTCGGACCGCTCGTCGCCGAGGTTGTCGACGACCTGTACCTGGCGAAATTCGGCAGCTCCGCGCAGCCACCGCCGATCACCCGAGCCGTCGCTCTCGAGATCGCCACCAAGGTCGTCGGCAACCCGCATACCCGGCTGGTACCCGTGACGCCCGCCGTCGGCTCACCCGAGAGCGTCCGCGTCGACTTCGCGCGAGCCGTTCTGACCGAGATGGAGCACCGTAAACGCCGCCTCGGCATCCTCGGGTACGACGACCTGCTGACGCGGCTTGCCGATGCGCTGAAGGACCCCGCAGCGCCCGCGCGTCAGCGAATGCAACGCCGCTGGTCGGTGGTCATGGTCGACGAGTTCCAGGACACCGATCCGGTGCAGTGGAAGGTGGTCGACGCCGCGTTCAACGGGCACAGCACGCTGGTGCTGATCGGTGATCCGAAACAGGCCATCTACGCCTTCCGCGGCGGTGACATCGCGACGTACCTCACGGCCGCTGGAACTGCTGGTGAGCGCCGCACCCTCGACATCAACTGGCGCAGCGACCAACCGCTCGTTGACTGCCTCCAGGTCGTGCTGGGCGATGCCCGGCTCGGCCACGACGACATCATCGTCCACAAGATCGCCGCGCATCACCAGGGCCGCCGGCTCGCCGGTGCGCCGTCCGACGCGCCGTTCCGGCTGCGGGTTGCCCGTCGGGAACAGTTCGGCTCGGCCGCCCGCAAGAGCATCCCGATGGACGACCTGCGCGACCACATCGCCCGCGACCTGGCCGCGGATATCGGTCGGTTGCTGTCAGCCCGAGCGACGTACGAGGATCGCCCCTTGCGCGCGGGTGACATTGCCGTGATCGTCGAGGCACACAAGGACGCCCGGGCCTGTCGCGAGGCACTCGCCGCCGCCGGGATCCCCGCGGTCTACTCCGGCGACCTCGACATCTTCGCCTCGCAGGCCGCCAAGGACTGGTTGTGTCTCCTCGAGGCGTTCGAGCAACCGCACCGCTCCGGTCTGGTCCGTGCCGCGGCGACCACCATGTTCTTCGGTGAGACCGCGGAGAGCCTGCACGCCGGTGGTGACGAGCTCACGGACCGGATCGGCCACACGCTGCGCGCCTGGACCGACCACTTGCGGACGCGCGGAGTCGCTGCTGTGTTCGAGGCCGCGCAACTCAGCGGGATGTCAGAGCGGGTGCTGGCCTGGCGGGCCGGCGAGCGGGACATGACCGACCTCGCGCACCTCGCCGAACTTCTGCACGAGACCGCACATCGCGAGCGGTTCGGCCTGCCCGCGTTGCTCGACTGGTTGCGTGCCGAGCGCGGGGGCAAGGGACAAACGACCGAACGCACGCGGCGGCTCGACAGCGACGCCGCGGCCGTCCAGATCATGACTGTCTGGGTGAGCAAAGGCCTGCAGTACCCCGTCGTCTACCTCCCGTTCGGCTTCAACCGCCATATCTTCGACGACGAGGAACTCCTGCTGTTCCACGAGAACGGCGTACGAAGTCTCGACATCGGTGGTCGGAAGCACAGCGGCTACAAGGCCAACGAGCAGCGCTGGCGGACCGAGGTCGCCGGTGACGACATCCGGCTCACGTACGTCGCGCTGACCCGTGCGCAGTCCCAGGTGATCGCCTGGTGGGCGCCTTCGTGGGATGAGATCAACGGCGGCCTCTCGCGGCTGATGCGTGGTCGCAAACAGGGCGATCCAGTAGTCCCCGAGAGCTTGCCGCGGGCGACCTCGGATGACGACGTGCTCGTCTGGCTTCGGCGCTGGCAGCAGGCCGGTGGACCAGTCGTGGAGGAGTCAGTGATCGGCGAGCGTCTCGAGCCCGTGGCGGCGGAGCTGCCGCGCGGGCTAACAGTCGCGTCGTTCTCCCGCGAGGTCGATCTTGCCTGGCGTCGTACGTCGTACTCAGGGCTGATCCGCGCCGCCGAGCAGCAGGTCAGCGGCGTGGCCAGCGAGCACGAGGACGGCGGGCTGGAGGACGAGACGATCGACTCTCTGCCTGCGCCGGGCGTCGTACCTGGCGAGGCGCTGCCGTCTCCGATGGAAGGGCTTCCGGTCGGGGCAACCTTCGGTTCGCTGGTGCACGCTGTGCTCGAGAACGCCGACCCGCAGGCACCTGATCTCCACGCCGAGCTGGCCCGATGGGTCCGTGAACAACTGCACATGTGGCGGGTCGAGGCGGCGCCGGACGTCCTGGCGGAAGCCTTGCTGCCCTTGCACACCACGCCACTCGGACCGCTGGCACCCGGACTGACCCTCGGTGCCCTCGGCCTGAGCGACCGGCTCCGGGAGCTGGAGTTCGAGATTCCACTCGCCGGGGGCGATCTGGCCGTCGGCGCCGACGTACGCCTGGCCGATGTCGCGCCGCTGCTGCGCCGTCACCTTCCGGCGGCCGACCCGCTCGTCGCGTACGCCGATCGCCTCGAACAACCCCTGCTCGGCCGACAGAGCCTGCGCGGCTACCTCTCCGGCTCGATCGACGTCGTACTGCGGATCCCGCACGGCGACAGCCACCGCTTCGTCGTGGTCGACTACAAGACCAACCGACTCGGCGACCCCGAGCAGCCGGCCACCTCAGCGGACTACGGACGCGAGCAGCTCGCAGCCGCAATGCTGCACTCCGACTATCCCCTGCAGGCCTTGCTGTACTCGGTCGTCGTGCACCGGTACCTGCGGTGGCGACTGCCGGCGTACGACCCCAACCTCCATCTCGGTGGGGTCATCTACCTTTACCTACGAGGAATGTGCGGCCCGGACACTCCGGTCCAGGACGACCACCCGGCCGGCGTTTTCAGCTGGCCAGTGCCGCCCGCCCTGGTCATCGAGCTGTCAGACCTGCTCGACGGGAGGACCTTGTGACGACGACCGTCGACGAGTTCGACGTCTCGCTGGCGCTCACCGCTGCCGGGAGGTTGCGCGACTTCAACCAGGCCGGAGTGCTGGTCGCTGCCGACGTCCACGTCGCGACTCGGCTGACGTCGATGCTGGGCGAAACGGACGAATCGGTCGCCCTCGCGTGCGCGCTGGTCGTCCGGGCAGTGCGCGCGGGCTCCGTCTGTCTCGACCTCACCGAGATCCGTGAGGAGGTCGGCCCGGACGGCGCCGACCTGGACTGGCCCGACCCCGACCAGTGGCTGGCGGCCGTCGCAGCCAGCTCACTGCTCGCCGCACCGCAGCCGCTTCGGCTCGAAGGCACTCTCCTCTACTTCGATCGGTACTGGCGAGAGGAAGAACAGGTCGAACAGGATCTGCGCCGCCGATCCGCCCAACCGGCGCCGGCGATCGCAGACGAGGATGCACTGCAGGCAGGACTCAGCCGGCTCTTCCCCGGTACGTCGTACGACGAGCAACGGATCGCAGCGGAGACCGCCGCGAGGCAATGGACGACCGTACTCACCGGCGGTCCGGGCACCGGCAAGACCACCACCGTGGCAGCCCTCCTGGCATTGCTCGCCGAGCAGGCGGAGAAGGCCGGCCAACGCCAGCCGTGGATCGCGCTGACCGCACCGACCGGCAAGGCCGCAGCTCGGCTGGAGGAAGCGGTCCGCGGCGAGATACGCAATCGCCTCTCCGACGTGGACACTGCACGGCTGGGCGACTTCCACGCGCGTACCCTGCACATGCTGCTCGGCCGGCGCCCGGACTCGTCGACCCGGTTCCGCCACAACCGCGACAACCGGCTACCGCACGACATCGTTGTCGTCGACGAAACCTCCATGGTTTCGCTGACGATGATGGCCCGCCTGTTGGAGGCCGTAAGGCCCGACGCCCGGCTGATCCTTGTGGGCGATCCCGACCAGCTCGCCTCTATCGAAGCCGGTGCCGTCCTTGCAGACCTGGTCGAAGGACTGGTCGCCGGCGGACACACGCAGGCAGCCGAGCTGCGCACATCCCACCGGTTCGGCAGCGAGATCGGCGACCTGGCGCTCGCAGTCCATGAGAATCGCCCGGACGATGTCCTCGCCGTACTCCGCGGCGGTGGCGAACGGGTCACGTTCATCGAGGACGAAGACCCGCGAGAGGTACTGCGATCCGCGCTGCTCCCTGACGCACTCGCGATCCGGGAAGCTGCCGACGCCGGCGACGCCGATGCCGCCTTGGCCGCACTCCAACGCCACCGCCTGCTCTGCGCCCACCGCGACGGCCCCTGGGGCGTCACCCACTGGAACCGGACCATCGAGCGCTGGATCACCGAGGAGACTGAAGACCCGCTCTGGGACAACTGGTATGTCGGCCGGCCAATCCTGGTCACCGCCAACGACTACGGCCTCGGCATTTACAACGGCGAGTTAGGCGTCACCGTGCGACGACCGGACGGCTCCCTGCGCGTCTACATCGACAGTACTCGCGGCCGCCTCGACTTCTCCCCCGGTCGCCTCGGCAACGTCGACACCATGCACGCGATGACGATCCACAAAGCCCAAGGCAGCCAGGCCGCCGAAGTGACGGTGCTGCTGCCCGGCGAAGACTCTCGACTGCTCACCCGCGAACTCTTCTACACCGCCGTCACCCGCGCCCAGGACCAGGTCCGCATCTCCGGATCCGAGGCCACGGTTCGTATGGCCCTCGACCACCGTGCACTTCGTGCCACCGGCCTACGTCAGCGCCTCGCACGACGCCGCGCGGATGACGACTCGACTGGCGCTCCGCGATGATCAAGGTGCGTGTTCGCACTCGGACGCCATTGTGGGGCCCTGCTGAGCAGAGACTGTGGCGGCCGGCCGGACGGCCCGCCGGGGTGGCGGGCCGTCCTGGTGTGTTTGGTCGGGTGGGTCAGCCGTCGCTGTCGGCGCCTGGGATGTAGGCGCCTGGTACGTCGTCCGGCGCGTAGATCTTGGTGTCACCTGGGTAGGGTTTGGCGAAGCCGTGCGCCTCGTACCAGGAGAAGCGGTTCATCTGCTCGGGGTGGACGGAGTCGACCTTGGCGTTGTCTCCCGTGAAGGGCTGCTTCGCTTTCCACGCCTCCCATTGCGCGGCGACCGCTTGGTTGGGCGCGGCAACCTTGCCCGTCGGCGCGGGCGCGGCGTTCGGATCCTGCGCTGCCGGGGTGTCCGCGCCGCAGGTCGGCAGTGTCGACAGCCCCTGGGTCAGCGGGGTCCGGTTGGGCAGCACGGTGAACGGCATGTAGTCGGGTTTGTCGGTGAACGCCGCACGCATCGGCGTAGCTGCGCTGTCCTTCTGGTTCATCGGGTGGATCCCGAGGATCTGCTCGATCGTACGGATCAGCGTGATCTGGGAGTAGTAATGGCTGTCGACGGTTCCGTGCTGCGCGTACGGGCTGATGATCTGGATCGGGGCGCGGTGGCCGTCGACGTGGTCCACGCCGGCCTGGGAGTCGTCCTCGACCACGAAGATCGCGGAGTCCTTCCAGTACTTGCTGTGCGAGATCTCGTCTACGACCTTGCCGACGGCGAGGTCGTTGTCCGCGACCTGGGCGGGACCGGTCGGCCCACCGCCGGTGTGGTCGTTGGGGAACCAGAACATGTTCAGGTTGGCCGGCCCGTTCTTCTCGAAGTCCCGTTTCCAGATCTCGTACCGGTAGATGTCCGGGATGCTTAGGTCGCCGCCCGGGTAGCCGTGGACCGAGATGTCGTTGAGCGACGGGATGTCGACGTTCGAGTACATCGGGTACGCGGTGCTCTGGTTCGGGTTCGCCGCCATGTTCTTCGTGTCGCAATACAGGTTCTGCCAGCTTGCCGCAGCCGGTTTGTTGTTCATCTGCATCTGGTACTCGCCGAAGTCCCGTGCGGTCTTGCCCGCCGCCTCGGCGCCGGTCCAGAGGAAGCCGCTCTTCTGGTGGCCGAGTACGTCGTTGTAGGAGTCGTAGCTTCGCTGGTACTCGCCGGCCGTCGACTCGGTGTACTCCGGGTCGTCGGCCTGCATCAGCCAGCTGTGGCCCTCGGCCGAGTTCGTACCGATGTCGTAGGTGTTGTCGTAAAGCCCGAACTGCCTGGCCAGCGCGTGCTGGTTGGGCGTCACGTTCTCGCCGTACTGCGTCAGCGCCGGGTCACCGTTCCCTTCGGGAATGTCGCCGTACACCTGGTCGTAGGTCCGGTTCTCCTTGACCAGCAGGAAAACATGCTTGATCGTCGAAGGGTCGCCGAGCTTGACCGGTACCGCGACCGGCTTGGCGCCGTTGCCCGTTGCCTTCTGCACCGAGTTCGGCGTCCAGCCGTTCTGCTTGAAGACCTGCTGCGTGTAGGTCCTGATGACACCGTCGTCCGGCAGCTTGAACTGCTGCAGGCTCGAGGTCGTATCGTGCGTGGAGTGGTTGCTGCTGTTGCGCAAGGCATCGATACCGCGGGTGTTGGAGACGACCACGTTGCCGCCCGCGGTGGTGATCTCCGACGGGAAGTAGTCCGTCGGGAGCAGGCCGATGTAGCTGACCGGCTCCAGCGGGCTCTTGTACCGGTAGACGGCGACCGCGTTGGCGCGCCCGAGCGTCACCAGCAGACGGCCGTTGTCGGTCAGGGTCACCGCGGTGGGCTCGTAGCCCACAGAGGCCTCCGGCCACGGCTGAGTGGCGATGGTCTGAACGACCTTGTCCTTGGACGCGTCGATCACCGACACACTGTTGGTGGCGGTGTTCGTGACGAACACCGCACCGTTCCTGGCGTAGACAGAGGTCGGGTGAAGACCCACATCGATACTCGTGGCAGCGGCTGCCGGGTTCGCCAGGTCCACGACGCTGACCGTGCCGGTGGTAGAGGAACCGGTGAACGGATCGGCCGGTACGGCGGTGCCGTACGAGTTCATCGTGGTCTCGGCCCGCGTGGTCGTGGTGCTGATGTCCCAGCCGCTGAGCTGCAGGAGCGGGTCACCGTAGTTCGCGGTGACGTTCAGCCGGTAGTAGCCGTACGCCGTGGTGTTCTTGAGCGTGTAGCTGTTCGTGATGTACCGCGAGTCGAAGCGCTGGTCGGTGCGCTTGTCCAGGTCGGTCCACCTGGTGCCGTCGTTCGACCCTTGCAGGGTGAAGTCCTTGGGGTCGCGGCCCGGCGAGTCGTTCGCCGAGGTCAACGAGTAGTGCACGACCGCCGCCGGCTTGGCCAGCTGGTAGGTCACCGACCCGGTCGGCTGCTTCGACAGCCACTTGGTCGACGGATCGTGGTCCTTGAGGTTCACAGCAACCTCGTTCGGCGGGTTCTCGCCGCTCGCGGTGACTGCGCCGACCTGGTCGAGCAGGCTACCGGGCATCGGCTTCGCCTGGCGGCCGCCCTCGTTGCTGACGTACAGCTTGTCACCGACCTCGACCATTCCGCGCGGGGCGATGCCCACGGGCCAGCTCTGCTGGATCGCGCCGGTCGCCGCGTCGAGCGCGATCACCCGGTTCTGGCCGTTGACGGCGACGTACACGGTCTTGCCGTCGGCCGAGAACACCGGCGCGCCCGACAGCGCATGCTTCGAGCCCTGTGCCGCGATGGTGATGTTCGTCGGGTTGGCGAGACTGCCGTCCGGGTTCACGGTGAACTTCGTGAACCCGTCGATCCGGCCCAGCCAGAGCTGCGCACCGTCCGGCGAGTACGTCGGGCCTTCCTGGCCGACGTCGCCGCCGCTGACCCGGAGATCCGACTGCGCGTTGTTACCGGCGTACTGCTGCACCTTGTAGTTCTTCAGGTCCACGATCGCGAGCACCTGCCCGCCGTCGGTGAGCGAGGCCGCGAGGTGCGTCCCGTCCGGGCTGACCGAGGACGACATGATCTTGCCGTACGGGAGAACCAGCCGCTGACCGATCGGCTTGATGTACTGGTTGTCGGAAACGACCTGGCCCTGATCGGTGGTCTGACCAACATGCTCGAAGCCGAACTGCGTGGTCTGCGCGAACGCGGTGGTGCCGGAGGCGACGGCAGCCAAACCGGCTACCACGAGGAGCGGTATCCGACCCTTCCGCCGCGTGAGAAGGCTGGAGCGCACCTTCTCACGCCGTTGACGTGTTACTCGCATTGACTGATCCTTCCGAGCGACCGCTGGAAAGCAGTTCGACCGCGCTGTCGTCCTGCCAATGAGTCCGATGGATCCCCGCTGGTTGTCTGTGCCGCACAACGGCGATCCGTTGCGCCGACTCCCCCGCAGGTCAGAACCTGCGGAGGAAGCTAGGCACAGCACGTGGCGCAGCTCTGGCAGCCGAACGAACGCAAGGGAAACCTGAGACGACCGCACAAGCCTGCGTTCTCAGGAACCGAGAGTTCCCATCGCATCCAAGACCCGCCGCGTTTGGTCGGTCCTGCAGGTCAGGTCGGATCCTGGCGACCGGCCAGGGCGACTGCTTGCGTCTCGGGAACTCCCAGAGTCAGCAAGCTGGTGATCGTCGCCGCTCGTGCGCCGACGGCGCCGTCCGCGATCGCGAACACCACGCCATAGGCAACCTGGCTCAAGAGGTCTGCCGGTAGATGCCGTGCAAACACATGGCTGTCCTGTCCTCGTCGCACGAGCTGCGCAAGGAGCTCGTCGACCGGCCCGAGCAGGCCGTGGATCGCCTCGCTGTACTCCCCCCGGCGCAGCGCCAGCAGTACTCGATACCGGTGCGTCACCGGCCAGACGCGGGCGATGAACTCAGCCCACGCCACGTCCGCTCCCGCGCCGGATGCATCGACTTCGGCGAGCACGGCCGTCATCTCGCCAACGGCCCGTTCCGTGAGCGTCCCGATGAGATCGAGACGCGTAGGGAAGTGGCCGTAGACCGTGCGGCGGACAACACCTGCAGCCGCGGCTATGTCTCCCATGCCAGCGTCGGGATTCTCGCCCAGCACCTCCAACGAGACGTCAAGGATGCGATCGCGCGTCTCCTTCATCGAGCGCGCCCGGGCAGACTCGGTGGCCATCGCCACAGTGTTGCACACCGGTGTGCAACGAAGTAGATTGCACATCAGTGTGCAATGAAAGGTGCGCCGCTCCCAAGCGCAGGAGAAGGAGAAGTAGGCAATGCCCCCATCGACGCCGCCGACCTCGGCTCTCGTCCGCCCGTTCACCGTCTCGATCCCGGACTCCGACATCGCCGACTTGAAGCAGCGACTGGCCAGGACCCGATGGCCGGATCCCGAAACCGTGGACGACTGGTCGCAGGGCGTTCGCACAGCTAACGCGAGATCTCTGGTGGACTACTGGCAGTCCAGCTATGACTGGCGGCGCTTCGAGTCCGAACTCAATAGCCTCCCGCAGTTCCTCACCACGATCGATGGGCTGGACATCCATTTCATCCACGTCAGATCCGAGAATCCCGGCGCAATGCCCCTGCTGCTCACCCACGGGTGGCCGGGCTCGATCGCTGACTTCATGAAACTGATCGGCCCACTGACCGATCCGGTCTCGTTCGGGGGCGACGTAAGTGACTCGTTCGACGTCGTCGTCCCGTCGCTCCCCGGGTTCGGATTCTCCCAAAAGCCGAAGCAGACCGGGTGGAACGTGGCACGCATCGCGAACGCCTGGGCGCAGCTGATGAAGCGTCTCGGGTACGCCGAATGGGCCGCGCAAGGAGGCGATTGGGGCGCCGTAGTCACCACCGCCCTCGGCGCAATGCAGCCTGAAGGGCTTCTGGGAATTCACCTCAACACCCAGTACGCCTTCCCGGAACAGACGCCCGCCTCCTTGTCGCCCGAACAGCTCGACGCCGTGCAGACTCTCGCTCTTTACGCTGGCGACCTCGGCGGTTCGAACCACCTTCAGGGCACGAAGCCCGAGACAGTCGGGTTCGCCCTCGCAGACTCTCCCGCCGGCCAAGCAGCCTGGATCTACGAGAAATTCCAGTCCAAGACCGACAACCACGGACTCGCCGAGGACACCCTCAGCATGGACGACATGCTCGACGCGATATCCCTCTACTGGTTCACCAACAGCGCAGCCTCGTCCGCCCGCATCTACTGGGAGAACAGATCGGCCACCTTCGCCGGCCCGAAACTGACGCTCCCAGTCGCAGTGACCGTCTTCCCGAAGGACATCCCACGCCTGCCACGAAGCTGGATCGAAGACACCTACAGCAACCTGATCCACTACGGCGAGGCCGCCGCAGGCGGACACTTCGCAGCCCTGGAGCAGCCCGAGATCCTGGTCAACGAAATCCGCACCGGCCTACGCTCCCTCCGCTCGTGATCCCGTGAGCCCGCGCTGCCGGGGGGAGAGTCCATGGTGTCCCTTGTCCGGTTTCTGGGGCTGAAACGCTAGAAGTGAGCCCGCCCGCGGCGAGAAACTCTCTGTTGAGCGACCGGGAAGGGGCGGGTAGGCGATGACCACTGAGGTGGTGCGGGCGGGCAAATGGGGCCGCGTTGTCCGGCTGGGAGTCGTTGTCACAGGGTTAGGGATGGTGATCCACGGCACGGTCCGCGGTACCGATGATCTCTGGCCGTTCGGGCCGATGTCGCAGTATGCGATGTCCATCCCGAGCAACGCCTCGATCGACTCCATCCGCGTCGTAGCGCGTACAGACGCGGGCACGACGGTCGACGTACCGCTGGACACGAACGGCGCCGGGATACGACGGGCCGAGATCGAGGCGCGTACCAGCGCGATCATGGGAGACCCGTCGCTCCTGCAGTCCGTCGCGGACGACTGGGCGCGCAAGCACCCGGACAAGCCGAAGTACGTCCGGCTGGAACTGGTCCGCGATACCACCACGTTGGCGCACGGCCGGGTGTCCGGCCGCCCGGCCTCAAAGGTGCTGGCCGTCTGGCAGGTGCAGAAGTGAGCTGGTTCCTCCCGCCGGTCGCGATCGCCCGGATCGCCTGGTTGCGCACCATCCTCTATCTGTTCGTCATCCTCGACATCCACCTGTTCGTCAACGACACAAGGTTGAAGGGCAGGTCGCCGGAGCTGTACCAGCCGCTGTTCCTGGCCCGTCTCCTCGACCTCCCCCGGCCGAGCGTCCCGCTCACCAACACGCTGTACGTCGTACTGATCGTGGCCTGCCTCGTCGGGGCAACGAACCGGCTCCCCCGCCTGGCCGGCTGGACGGTCGCGCCGGCGTTCACGTGGTGGGTGCTGATCGGAATGAGCGACGGCAAGGTCGACCACGATCACCTCGCCCTCGTCGTGGCGTTATGGGTTCTCCCTACTGCCGGCCAGGCTCGGTACGACGATCTGCGGACGAGCGAGATCGCGGGTTGGGCTGTGAAATGCATCCAGCTCGCCGTTGTCTCGACGTACGCACTTTCGGCACTGGCCAAGATCCGCAGCGCGGGGTGGGCGTTCACCTGGCCCACCAGTTCAGTGCTGACGTGGGCGATCGTCCGACGCCCGAACCCGGTCGGCGAGAGATTGCTCGACTACCCCTGGCTCCTCCACATCCTTCAATGGGTCGGCTTCATCGGCGAGTTGCTGTCGCCGGCGGTGCTCTGGCTGAAGGGACGGTGGTTGTTGCTCGCGGCACTCTTCTTCCTGGGCTTCCATGCAGCGAACACCGCGATGCTCGGGATCCATTTCCTGCCAACCGTGGTGTGCTGGCTGGCCTTCGCACCCTTGGAACGCCTAGGGAAATTCGTCACACTCCCTGCGAAGGCGATCAGCCGCAGGGAAGAACCACCGTTGCCCGTGCGGAGTTCCTGATGCGTCAACTCTCACCAACGCCGAGAGCGGTGAGCAGGACCAGCACGATCGTCGTCACGGCGAACAGACCGTGGATGTACACGACAGGCCGAGGCAGGCTCGACTCAGCGGTGCCCGACGCCGGCCCTTTCCGCCACCGCAGGAACATCAGATCACCCAGAACGGCGATCGCGATCAAGAACACGAACGCCACCCAGGTCAGCGCCTCGACGTCGGCGACCGTGTAGACGATCCACAGCACCAAGCCTGCGGCCGCCAGCGCGAAGTGGCCGAAGATCAGCCCCGGCGCGAATCCGCCGGAGCGCACCGCACCACTTCGGGCAGCCTGAACGCCGCCCTTGGAGATCCACCGGTACAGCATGCTGAATCCGAGTCCTGCCGTGACCACCCAGGTCACCAGAGCTGCAATGGCCATCAGGTCTGCCCCCTTTTGATGGTTCTGGAATCCCGGTACCCCTCGAGCTGTGTACCTTCGTCGGCGACTCGGACGCCGTACCGGTAGGCGAGCTTGCCGCCGAGGTACCCCGACACCGCCAGGGCGGTCAGGCTGACCAACGACAATGCGATCAGCCCCCAGCCCACGTGCAGCGGGGTGCCGCGCCGGAGGACGTAGCTGATGGCGTACGCCGTAGTGACGCCGAGGTTCAACGACATGTGCACCGTGGCTGTGCGGAAGGCCCGGGTCCGAGGCGGTATCGCGAAGTAGTCGAGGAGTCCGAGCGATGCCGCCGCGAGTGCCCCCAGCACGCCGAGCGCGATCAGCCAACTGGAACCACGCGCCAGGAACGCGCCGTCCGTGACGACACGGGATCCCAGGTCGAACACGAGGCTGGCCGTCCAGCATCCGATAGGGATCGCGACCACGGCCGGATGCAGCGGGTGGCCGTACGGGCCGGCGAGTCCAGTCACGGGCCGCTTGGCCTGTCGCATTGGTTCCACGCTGCCTCCCCGATCGCCGTTGACACTCGCCATGCTGCTACTGATACGTCGGCGAACGGATCCTGGTTCACTCGACGCGATGGACGGCGGTCCCCGTTCTCCCCCATCGGCCTGCGGCCAAAGTCAAACGTTCGAGCCGATGGCCGCAGAGGTAGAACCGGGCAAATCTGATGGGTCGCCGAGTTAGCATCCGGCCGCGTCGCCGCCCAACTCACGAGTATTAGATAACGGCAGCGCGCTATTGACGGATCTCTAGCCCGCCGCGCACGCTCAAATTAGCGGACGAGTCCGTCCGCGCTCCGGGGGGAGCGTCATGATTAGGTGGCGTCGGTACTCAAACAGCGCAACACACGGGCCGATTGAGTCAGATTTCAGTGGCTCCGTGATGGCCCTACCTCGGGCTTCTGTTCGTCGGCCGTCTATTTGTTCCCGGTTCGCCCGGGCGCAACTCAGACCATCGACATAAGCGCCGAGATGAAGGGCCAGCAACAGCGACCCATCAGGTCTCCAGGCGATGCCCAGTTGTGCGGCGAAGCGACATCGAGGCGCTCGGCGCGGCCTCGGTACACCGTCGAAAGCTGATCACGAGGCTCGCAGTCCTGCTGCTCACGATTCAACGGCCGGCCAGGTTGTTCCCGAGCCAAGCAATCCAACATCCTGCCGGCGACTCTCACCGGCCGAACTTATCGGAGTAGCCATGTCACTGTCCTGGCGTCTCATGCGAACCGTCACCCCGAGCTGGGTCGGGATTGACGTCGTCAACCGTGCGGTTGTGTGGGCCTGCGGTGGCTTCAAAGCCCCTGACGAAGATTCCGGTCCTGGAATCGTCGTCCGTACGGACGACGGGGGCGACACTTGGCAGGACGTCACCCCTCCCGGCGCCGAGCATTTGGCTTTTCATGATCTCGAGGCGTTCGACAAAAACAACGCCCTCGCGGTCGCGGTCGGTCCAGGCGATGAGTCGAGGATCTATCGCACCGCTGACGGTGGCCAAACGTGGAATCTGGTGTTCCAGAACCAGGACCCGGCCGCGTTCTACGATGGGATCGCGTTCTTTGACAACAACAACGGCATCGCCGTGAGCGATCCTGTCAACGGCAAATTCCGCATCCTGAACACTCACGACGCCGGACAGAGCTGGCAAGTTGCCCCCAGCAATGGAATGCCTCCGGCGCTGGCCACCGAAGGTGTGCGAGCGACCGGGTCAAGTCTGGTCACCAAAGGGCCTCAGGACACCTGGTTCGGCACCGTGGCCGAACCAGACAACTCGCGGGTGTTCCACACGAACAACCGTGGTCATACCTGGTCGGTGGCCAGCACCCCGATACCCGGACTGCCGGCGGAGTTCGGCATCGCCTCACTGGCGTTCTGGGATACCCACCACGGCTTGGCCCTTGGAGGCGGCAGCCCCTCCACCAACCGTCCAAGTGTGGCCGCTGCGACCGCCGATGGCGGCGCGACATGGACACGAGTCGGTTCACCGGACGGATTCCGCACCAACATGGCCCCGGTGCCGACGAGTGGTAGCCACACCGCAGTAGCCGTTGGCTTCACCGGCAGCGACATCACCACCGACGGCGGGCATACCTGGCAGCTCTTCGACCAGACCGACCTGCGCGGCATCAACTGCGCCGGTGATGCAGGTTGTTGGGCCGTCGGGAAAGACCTCATGGCCGCCGAACTCAAGCAATGACGGCGCCGGCGAGGCTGTCGTCGAGATGTGTTGCGCGCCGACGCCTCCGAAAGGCGTTGAGCCGCGCGCACTCACCTGGCGAAATTCGATCGGGTTTCCATTCAACGCGAGATGCAGGAAGCTGGGCGGAATCAGAACCCGTCGTCGACGCCCAGGACGGTCGGATCGGGCACGTCAGCTGCGCTGACTACTCCCTCGACCGTTGAGCCGCCGCATTTCGACGACAGCGGGGACGCCGTGCGATGTCCTCTGCGAAGGATCTGTGGACACGGCCGGCAGAGAAGGCCGACGGGAGTGCTTCACGGATGCGGATTTAGCAGTGGGGAGAAAGCGGTGGTCGGCGGGGCGAGTGGATCCGGAAGGGCAGAGCAGACCAAGGCGTTCAGTACGAAAGGGCCGGGTCTGATCATGAGGCCGAAGACCGGCCGGCGTGTGCCCGGCAGGCAATCCGGCGATTGATCGCCGGATCAGCCCGCCAAGTGTCGGGCCCATGCCACGCGGATTGACCCTGGGTAACACGTTCCTCGGATGCCTTGGGGGGACGCACCCCCGGGGTTCATCCATCCCGAGCGCGCCGGTAGTACGTGGCGGTCGCCCGCGAGCGGAGCGAGCGTTCGCTGGCGATAGCCCGCAGGGCGCCGGCGGCAGCCGGCAGCTGGTGCTCCGGCCTGAGCCGGGGGTGGGTGGGTAGCGCGCGGAGCAGGTGCGGGAGGGAGCGGCGCGACCGGAGCACCTGCGGAGCACGCGGGGGCTATTTACCTGATGCGCATGCCCGAGATGGCTCGGGCGATTACCAGGCGTTGGATTTCTGAGGTGCCTTCGAAGATTGTGTAGATTTTGGCGTCTCGGTGCATGCGTTCTACGGGGTACTCGCGGGTGTAGCCGTTGCCGCCGAGGATTTGGATGGCTTCTTCGGTGACCTTGACGGCTACCTCGCCGGCTTTGAGTTTGGCCATGGAGCCTTCGCCGTTGCGGTAGTCGGGGGTTTGGCCGCGCATCAGGGCGGCGGACATGTTGGCGGCGCGCCAGACCAGGAGCCGGGCGGCGTCGATTTCCATGGCCATGTCGGCGAGTTTGAAGGCGATGCCCTGGTTGTCGATGATCGGGCGGCCGAACTGTTCGCGGGTCTTGGCGTAGTCGAGGGCGAACTCGTACGCCGCGCGCGCGATGCCGATCGCCTGCGCGCCGACGATGTGCCGGGTCATCTCGAACGTGGCCATCGAGGCGTTGCGAGTGGTCGAGCCGGACGCCCCGCCAGCAGCTCGAGCGGCGGCGGCTTCGCGGGCTCGGGCTAGGCGTTCGTCGAGTTTTTCCTTGCCGCCGAGGACGTTGCCGGCGGGGATGCGGACGTTGTCGAAGAACACGTCCGCGGTGTGCGATGCCCGCAGACCGTGCTTCCGCAGCTTCGTCCCCTGCTCCAACCCGCGAACCTCAGTCCGCGGTACGACGAACGCGGCCTGACCCTTGGTACCCAAAGAAGGATCGACCGTCGCGACCACCACGTGGATGTCCGCGATCCCACCGTTCGTAGCCCAAGCCTTCTGCCCGTTGATGACCCACTCATCGGTCGCCGAGTCATACACAGCCCGAGTACGGATCGCAGACACGTCCGACCCAGCGCCAGGCTCAGACGAGCAGAACGCGGCCACGCGTACGTCGTCCGGCGTGCCGTAGCACCGGGGCATCCATTGGCTCCACTGCTCCGGCGTACCGTTCGAGAAGATCGCGGATGATGCCAGACCGGTGCCCTTCAGTGACATGCCGATGCCGGCGTCGCCCCAGAAGAGCTCCTCGTGCACGAGCGGCATCAGCAGCCCGGACGGGTCGATGAAGAGGTTGATGTTGGCGTCGAGACCGTACAGGCCGATCTTGGCGGCCTCCTGGATGACCGGCCAGGGGGTCTCCTCGCGCTCGTCCCACTCCGCGGCGGCCGGACGGATCACATCGGCGGCGAAGCTGTGGGCCCAGTCGCGGATCTCCCGCTGCTCGTCGTTCAGGGAGAGCGAGAACGAGCTCCAGCCCGGCTGGGACCGCTCGGCGCCGAGCTCGCCGGCCAGCGCCATCACGTCGGCCGAGACCGAGGACTTCGGATCGGTCATCGTCATCAACATCCTCCAGCGGTGAACCTACGATGTTACCGACGAGTGTAACCGTCGTTTGCACCAGGTGACACCACTGTGGCTAAGATCGACGCATGAGCTCCGCGCTGCTCGCGATCGGACGCCGCCGGACCACGGCGGAGCGTCGTCGCGACCGGGAGCGGGACATCATCCGCGCGACCCGTGAACTGTTCGACGAGCGCGGCACGATCGACGCCCAGATCGACGATATCGCCAAGCGGGTCGGGATCAACAAGGCGCTGATCTACCGGCACTTCGCCGGCAAGGAGGAGCTGTTCGCGCTCACCCTGGTCGACTACCTCGGCGAGCTCGACGAGCGACTCGCCGCGGCCGACAACCCGCGCCGCGCGCCGCTCAACCGGCTGAAGGCACTGAGCGAGACGTTCGTCGACTTCTGTCTCGCCTACCCGGCCTTCACCGACTGCGCGATGAGCCTGCTGCGCAGGAGCGGTGAGGAGCTGTTCGGCGAGATCACCGAGCCGGTGATGGTCAAACTCGGTACGGCGATGGCGGCGGCACTGGATCGCATCGCCAAAGTTCTCGAGGCCGGCCAGCGCACCGGCGTGTTCGACGAGGTGGACACCGCTTACCTCGCCAACCACCTGTACACGCAGACGCTCGGATCGTTGCACATGGCAAGAGTCGGGTTGATCGTGTCGGGGAGCCGGCCTGGCCACCCGGTGGTGCATCATGCCGATGTCGGCACCGTCCGGTCGACCGCTATCACTGCCACCCTCGCCACCGCGGTGGGGCAAAAGGCACTGACAACCAAGAAGACCCGCTCCACTAGAGCAGGAGAGACATCGTGACCGAACCGCGCAAGGTGGCCGTGGTCGCCGGAAACCGGATCCCGTTCGCCCGGCAGGACAAGACCTACCGGCACGCCTCCAACTCCGACATGCTCACCGCAGCGCTGAACGGTCTGGTCGACCGGACCGGCCTCGGCGGCCAGGAGGTGGGTGAGGTCGTCGCCGGCGCGGTCCTCAAGCACGCCCGCGACTGGAACATGGTGCGCGAGGTCGTCCTGGGCTCGAAGCTCGCGCCCACCACCCCGGCGTACGACATCCAGCAGGCCTGTGGCACCGGGCTGGAGGCGGCGATCCTGGTCGGGAACAAGATCGCTCTCGGGCAGATCGACGCCGGGATCGCGGGTGGTGTCGACACCGCGTCGGACGCGCCGATCGCGGTGAACGACCGGCTGCGCAACGTCCTGCTCGACCTGAACCGCGCGAAGACGTACCCGGACCGGCTGAAGGTCCTCGCCCGGGTGCGCCCGAAGGACGTCGTACCGGAGATCCCGCGGAACGCCGAGCCGCGGACCCGCAAGTCGATGGGTGAGCACGCGGCGCTCACCGCGCTCGAGTGGGGCATCACGCGGGAGGCGCAGGACGAGCTCGCGTACCGGTCCCACGTCAACCTGGCGCGGGCGTACGACCGTGGTTTCCAGGACGACCTGATCACGCCGTACCTCGGGCTCGAGAAGGACCAGAACCTCCGGCCGGACACCACGATCGAGAAGCTCGCCAAGCTCAAGCCGGTGTTCGGCAAGGGCGAGACCGCGACAATGACGGCAGGCAACTCCACGCCGCTCACCGACGGCGCGTCGACCGTGCTGCTGGCGACCGACGAATGGGCGGCCGAGCACGGTCTGCGGCCGCTCGCGTACCTGACGCACTCGCAGACCGCAGCGGTCGACTACGTGAAGGGTTCCGAGGGTCTGCTGATGGCCCCCGCGTACGCCGTACCGCGGATGCTGGCCCGCGCCGGTCTCACTCTGCAGGACTTCGACTACTACGAGATCCACGAAGCCTTCGCCTCCCAGGTACTGTCCACCCTGAAGGCGTGGGAGGACCCGATCTTCTGCAAGGAACGACTGGGTCTCGACGCGCCTCTCGGGGAGATCGATCGGGACAAGCTGAACGTGAACGGCAGCTCGCTGGCCGCGGGTCATCCGTTCGCGGCGACCGGTGGGCGGATCGTCGCCGCGCTGGCCAAGCAACTGGACGAGAACGGCGGCGGCCGCGGCCTGATCTCGATCTGCGCCGCGGGCGGCCAGGGTGTCGTCGCCATCCTCGAGAAGTAGGAGCTGAGATGACGGATCGCTACCAGACCTTCACCCGGACGCCGCTCGGGCAGACCCTGGTGAAGAACCTTGGTCTGCCGGACCCGACGCCGCTGCCCCGCTGGTTCGAGGGCTGCCCGGTGATCGACGGACCGGTCGTCTTCGGCGCGATCGGCGAGACCGACGCCGGCAAGGCGATCCAGGCGCTGCTCCGGGACATCGGCGCCGCGTTCAGCACGGCGGCCGAGGGTGTCGCGTCCAGCGAGATCCGCCCGAAGGCGCTGGTCTTCGACGCGACCGGCGCGACCTCGACCGCGGACCTGACCAGCCTGCAGCGGTTCTTCTCCCCTCTCATCCGCCAGCTCGCCCCCGCGGGGCGCGTCATCGTCGTCGGCCGTACGCCGGAACTCGCGAGCACCACCGGTCAGCACGTCGCCCAGCGCGCGCTCGAGGGCTTCACCCGCTCGCTCGGCAAGGAGGTGAAGCGCGGCGCGACCGTCAACCTCGTGTACGTCGCCCCGGACGCGCACGAACAACTCGACTCCACGCTCCGCTTCTTCCTCTCCCCCAAGTCGGCGTACGTCGACGGTCAGGTCGCCCGGATCGGCACCGGTCCCCTGGTCAGCAACGACCCGAACCGCCCACTCGCCGGCCGTACGGCGCTGGTGACCGGCGCGGCGCGTGGAATCGGCGCGGCGATCGCGAACACGCTGGCCCGGGACGGCGCGACGATCATCGGCGTCGACGTACCGCAGAACGCGGACGCGCTGCGCAAGGTGATCACGAAGATCGGCGGCACCGAACTGCTGCTCGACGTGACCGCGGTCGACGCCCCGCAGCGGATCGCCGCGCACGCGCAGGAGCAGCACGGCGGGCTCGACATCGTCGTCCACAACGCCGGCATCACGCGGGACCGGCGGCTGGTGAACATGCGGACCGACGCGTGGGACGCCGTTCTCGATGTGAACCTGCGGGCCCCCGAGCGCATCACGGAGTACCTGCTGGAGTCCGGCGCGCTCAAGGACGGCGCCTCGATCATCGGCGTGTCGTCGATGGCCGGCATCGCGGGCAACAACGGCCAGACGAACTACGCGACCTCGAAGGCCGGCGTGATCGGGCTGGTGCAGGCGCTCGCGCCGACCCTCACCGAGCGGCAGATCCGGATCAACGCGGTCGCGCCCGGGTTCATCGAGACCGAGATGACCGCGAAGGTGCCGTTCGCGATCCGCGAGGTCGGGCGGCGGATCAACTCGCTGCAGCAAGGCGGTCTGCCGATCGACGTGGCCGAGACGATCGCGTGGTTCGCGGATCCGGCGTCGGCCGGCGTGACCGGCAACGTGGTCCGGGTCTGCGGCCAGAGCATGCTGGGCGCCTGACGTGCCGACCCGACGGTACGACGATTCCCCCGGCCTCGGATCGCTGTACGCGCGGACCGTCCGGGCAACGCTCCGACGGGCCGACTACGAGCCGGACGAGGACGGGCTGACACTCGAGCTGCCCCGATCGGCGATCGACCAGGACCACCTGACGGCGTACCGGGAGGTCACCGGTTTCGCGGCCGGTCCGACGCTGCCGGCGACGTACCCGCATGTGCTCGCGTTCCCGTTGCACCTCGACCTGATGTCCGACCCCTCGTTCCCGTACAAGCCGATGGGGATCGTGCACCTGTCGAACACGATCACGCAGCAGGCGCCGATCCCGATCCACGCCGAGCCCGCGATCCGCGTGCACAGTACGCCGGAACGCCCGCACCCCAAGGGCACGGTCTTCGACATCATCAGCGAGGTGTTCGTCGACCACGAACTCGTCTGGAGCGACCTCACCACGCTGCTGAGCCGCTCGGCCGGTACGCCGGACGCGCACGCCGACCTGCTGCCCGACCCGGTGCTCAGCCCGAGCGCCTGGTGGGACCTGCGCGGCAACCTCGGCCGCCGGTACGCCGCCGCGTCCGGCGACCGGAACCCGATCCACCTGTGGAAGCTGACCGCGCAGGCGTTCGGGTTCCCGCGCCAGATCGCGCACGGGATGTGGGCCAAGGCTGCCGCGCTCGCGTCCGTCCAGCGCGCCGGCGACCTGCCGGACGGGTTCACGGTCCGCGTGGACTTCCGGAAGCCGTTGCTGCTCCCGTCGCGGGTGCAGTTCGCCCACCAGCAGACCGGCAAGACGCTCGACTTCGCGCTGTACGACGAGTCGCACGACCTGACGCACCTGATCGGCCAGCTGCAGCCGAGCTGAACCGCCAGGCCATCACAATCGCCGCCTCGGGGCGGTGTTCACGCTCACGCGTCCTCGCTTCGGCCGATTGCGATGGCCTGGGGCTCCGCCTCTTCCCGGATCCGGTCCAGCACGGCACCGACCGGGGCTGGATCCCACCGGCTGCCGTCGCGCTCCCGCACCGCGATGTCGCCCGCAGCGGCCTCGCGGGCACCGATGACGGCCTGGTACGGCGCCAATCGGTTCTCCCGGATCCGCGCGCCCAGACTGCCCTCGTCCGCATGCGCGATCTCGACCCGCAACCCGCGGTCCACCGCGCGCCGGGCGACCCGGGCGGCGATCTCCTCCTCGTCGTCCGAGATCGGCAGGACGACGACCTGCACCGGCGCGAGCCACGCGGGGAACGCGCCGCCGTGCACCTCGATCAGCTGCGCCATCGCCCGCTCGATGCTCCCGACGATCGCCCGGTGCACCATCACCGGCCGATGTTTGTTGCCGTCAGCACCGACGTACTCGAGGCCGAACGCCGCCGGCTGGTGGAAGTCGATCTGGACGGTCGACAGGCTGAACTCGCGACCTGCCGAATCCTCCATCTGGATGTCGATCTTCGGTCCGTAGAACGCCGCGTCGCCGGGCGCCTCCTCGTAGTCGATGCCCGCGTCCTTGAGCACGTTGCGCAGCAGGTCGGCCGCTGCGGCCCAGCTCGCGGCGTCACCGACGTACTTGCTGGCCGGGCTGTTGAACTCGGCGTCGACAGCCGGCAGGGCGAGGACGTAGCGCGAGGCCGCGATACCCATGTCGGCGTACGCCTGGTTGATCAGTCGCAAGGCATCGGCGGCCTCGTCCGCGACCTGGTCCAGGCGGCAGAAGATGTGCGCGTCGTTCAGTTGCATCGCGCGGACCCGGCTCAGGCCGCCGATCGCGCCGGACAGTTCGGCGCGGTACTGGCCGCCGAGCTCGGACATCCGCAGTGGCAGCTCGCGGTAGCTGTGCGAGCGGGAGCGGTACATGAGCGCGTGGTGCGGGCAGATGCTCGGGCGCAGGACGAGCTGCTCGACGCCCATGTCCATCGGCGGATACATCTCGTCGTGGTACTTCGCCCAGTGGCCCGAGATCTCGTACAACTCGCGTTTGGCGAGCGCGGGCGAATAAACCTGCTGGTAGCCGGCTCTTCGTTCGACCTCGACGATGTAGCTCTCGAGCGCCCGGCGGACCGCGGCACCGGCGGGCAGCCAGTAGGGCAGTCCGGCCCCGATCAACGGGTCGGAGTCGAACAGGCCGAGCTCGCGGCCGATCTTGCGGTGGTCGTACATGTGCTCGTTCATCGGTGGTCTCCTCGTCTGGGGTGGGGCGAGGGACCACGGGAACGACGAAGCCCCGGGGCACTCGCCCCGGGGCTTCGTTCGACAGTCAGCTGTCAGCGCGCCGGGACATACTCCGGCGTCGTCGTCACTGCAGCGCGCTTGATCACGGCGTCAGGTTAGCAGGTCGGTGTCCAGGCCGACAGGACGAATCAGGCCCTCCTGCGCGACCGACGCGGTCAGGGTGCCGGACTCGGTGTAGAGGCGGCCGGTGGCGAAGCCTCGGGCTCCGGAGGCCGACGGGGACGCCTGGTCGTAGAGCAGCCACTCGTCGGCGCGGAACGGGCGGTGGAACCACAGCGCGTGGTCCAGCGACGCGGGCTGGATGCGGCGGTCGCCGATCACGATGCCGTGCGGGAGCAGGCTGGCGCCGAGCAGCGTGAGATCGCTGGCGTAGGCGAGCACGCACGCGTGCAGCGCGGGATCGTCGGGCAGCTTGCCCGCGGCGCGGATCCAGAACTGGCGCCCGGTGACACCTGCCAGGCGTACGTCGAGCGCGGACCACTCCCGATCCCAGTCAGCGGCCGGTCGCCCGGACTGCGCCTCGAGTACGGCCGCCAGCCGCGGAGCCTCCTCCGGCGGTACGACGTCCTCCGGCATCGGATCCTGGTGTTCCAGACCCGGCTCGGGACTCTGGAACGACGCGGACATGTAGAAGATCGGCTTCCCGTGCTGCGACGCCACCACGCGCCGGCTGCTGAACGAACCACCGTCCCGCGTCGGCTCCGCGCGGTAGACGATCGGCACCGAGGTGTCTCCACCGCGCAGGAAGTACCCGTGCAGCGAGTGCACGACGCGCTCGGGGTCGACCGTCCGGCTGGCCGCGACGAGCGCCTGGCCGAGGACCTGACCACCGAACACGCGTTGCATCGAGGTCTGCGGCTGACGACCCCGGAACAGGTCGACCTCGATCTCCTCCAGGTCGAGCAGCTCGACCAGATCCTCCAGCGAATCAGGCATGCCTCATCCTGACAGGCTCAGCGCCGCGCACACGCCGTACCCGCTGTGGAAACCGTCACGCCGCGCTGCCAGCCACCGGGCGGTGACACACAAACCGGGGGCGTTGCACAGGTTATTCCCTGGCTCTTATACACATCTCCTATCCCACTATACTTTACAACATCTCTTATTACGTATTATTATTTAAAAGATGTTGGGTTGGTTTTTGTTTTTGG
>NZ_JBSHBJ010000006.1:312095-346428 GCF_053611945.1 Kribbella sp. NPDC054772
CCCGCGGCGCGCCCACCCCGGGGGCGCACACACACACCCGGGGGGCTTGCCCCTGGTTATTCCCTGTGCAACGCCCCCAGTTCCTGTGCAAGCCACCCACCCGCGTACCCCAGCGGGCTGGCGCCTATTCGTTGTCGTCGCGGTTGAGGTCCGCCAGGAACTGCTCCACCTCGGCGCCCAATTCCTCGGCGGACGGGGTTCCGTTGTCGGCGAGGAGGCTCTTGCGGCTGACCGAGCCCTCGGCGGCGTCGTACTGCGTCTCGAGGGCCTTGACCACCGCGCTCGCGTCCTCGGAGGCGTCGACCTGCTCGTCGACCAGCCGGCCGGTGACGGCGGCCTCGTCGAGCAACGCCTTGCTAGGGAGCAGCAGGCCGGTCGCGGCGGAGATCGCGTGCACCAGCGCCAGCGCGGCGCCCGGGAAGCGGTTCTCGGCCAGGTAGTGCGGGACGTGCACCGCGAAGCCCATCGCGTCCTTGCCGGCCTCGCCGAGGCGGACCTGCAGCATCGTGCCGGCGCTCGCGGGGAGCACCATCTCGCCGTCCCAGATGTTCGAGCGGGTGACCAGCTCGGGCCGGGTCGCGTGCGCGGTCAGGCCGAGCGGCCGGGTGTGCGGCACGCCCATCGGGATGCCGTGGACGCCGACCGTCAGGGTCACGTTGTAGCGCTCGATGAGCTGCCGGATCGCTCCGGCGAACCGGTCCCAGTGGTTGTCCGGCTCCGCGCCCTCGAGCAGCAGGAAATCGACCCCGGCGTCGTCAGTCACCAGGTGCAGCGACAGGTGCGGCGGGGTGTAGTCGGTGAACCGGTCCTCGGCGAACGTCACCTCGGGTCGCCGGGCCCGGTAGTCGTGCAGGAGGTCGACGTCGAACCGCGCGAGCAGCCGGTGGTCCAGTACCTCGAGCAGGTGGTCGGCGGTCACCCGGCCGGCCTGGCCCGCGTCCATGAACCCGTCCAGCGAGTGCACCAAGACCTTCGGCGTCGCCGCCGGGCCGGTCGCCACCGACTCGTCGACGATCTCGTAGAGGTCGTCCGGTCGCAGCATCGTCGTTCTCCTTCACTTGGCCAACGGGCGGGTAGGCCCTGCTATCCAACCCTTACATCAGGCCAACGCCCGCAGTCGGCGGACAAATTCCGCCCGCGCGAAAGATTCAGGATGTTCCAAGACTCGGCGGTCGGGGCGACAGTTTGGGAAAGCGCTTGCTAAGTTGTCCGTCGTGAGCACAGTACCGACCTCCGCCCTGACCGTCATGCTGGCGATGAACGACGGCACCCGGGACCGAGTCCTCGTACCGCAGGTCCGGCAGCGGCTGGAAGCGGTCGCCACCGTGCTGCCGGTCGGCCCCGGGACCAGCTTCCTCACCGACCCCGCCGTCCGGGCCGCGCTGCCGGACGTCGACGTACTGCTCACCGGGTGGGGCTGTCCGCACATCGGTCCCGAGGTACTCGACGCGGCGCCGAAGCTGCAGGCGATCCTGCACGCCGCCGGCTCGGTCAAGGCGCTCGTCGACCCGGTCGCGTTCGACCGCGGGATCCAGGTGTCGTCGGCGGCCACGGCGAACGCGCAGCCGGTCGCCGAGTTCACCGTCGCGGCGATCGTGCTCGCCGGGAAGCGGGCGTTCCGGCTCGCAGCGCAGTACCGGCTGGAGCGCCGGAAGACCGACCCGCACGGGCAGCCGGGCAGTTACGGTACGACGGTCGGCCTGCTCGGAGCGTCACGGATCGCGAAAATGGTCGCGGAGCGGCTGCGCGGGTTCGATCTCGAGGTGCTGATCAGCGACCCGTACCTGACCACGGACGAGGCCGCCGCGCTCGGAGCGGAACTGGTCGACAACGACACCCTGTTCCGGCGCAGCGACATCCTCAGCGTGCACGCGCCGTTGCTGCCCGAGACGGTCGGGCTGGTCGACGCGCGGCTGCTCGGGCTGCTGAAGGACGGCTCGGTGCTGATCAACACGGCGCGCGGCAAGATCATCGACCCCGAGGCGCTGATCCGCGAGTGCGTGACTGGCCGGATCGACGCCGTACTCGATGTCACCGAGCCGGAGCCGCTGCCACCCGACTCGCCGCTGCTCGACCTGCCGAACGTCTTCATCACCCCGCACGTCGCCGGCGCCGTCGGAAACGAGATCGCCCGCCTCGGCGAACTGGCCGTCACCGAACTAGAACGCCTCGCCGCGGGCCAACCCCTCCTGCATGCAATCACCCCTGCTGAGATCGGAAGACTCGCATGACTGTGCTTTTGGCCGGGCCTTCGGCGCCGGCGGGGTCATGGGGCTGTGGCTCCCGGCCTTCCCTCGTCGCTCCAGTCGCTTCGCTCCCTCCGCTCCTCAGTCCAGGCCGGGAGGCCCCATGACCAAGCTCGTTCTACCCGATACTGACCGTGTGCTGTCCCGTCAGACGGGATGGGGCCGGGCGCACTGGGAGGCGCTGGCGGATCATCTGCTCGACTCGCTGGTGCCGTACTTCTCCCCCGGTGCCTCGCTCGTCGAGCTGCCCGGGCGGCCGAGCCGATCGGGTACGGCGTCCGACGCGCTGGAAGGGTTCGCTCGGTCGTTCATGCTGGCCGCGTTCCGGATCGCCGGCGTCCAGGGCAAGGGCTGCGAGCAGCTGATCGAGCGGTACGCGCGCGGCGTTGCGAACGGCGCCAACCCGGACCACCCCGAGGCGTGGCTGCGGCTCACCCCGAGGTCCCAGCAGATGGTCGAGGCCGCCGCGATCGCGGTGTCACTGCACGAGACCCGCGAGTGGATCTGGGACCGCCTCGACACCCGCGCGCAGGAGCACGTCGCGGAGTGGCTCGGCGGGTTCAACGGGTCGACGACGCACGACAACAACTGGCGGCTGTTCCAGGTGGTCAGCGAGCAGTTCCTCGCGTCCGTCGGAGCGCCGTACAAGCAGGAGGACATCGACGGCGGGCTCGACCGGATCGAGGACTGGTACGTCGGCGACGGGTGGTACTCCGACGGCGACGGGCAGAACTACGACAACTACATCGGCTGGGCCATGCACCTGTACCCGGGCCTGTGGGCGCGGATGGCGGCCGCGACGCCCGGAGCGCAGTACGAGGACCGGCTGAAGCTGTACAAGGAGCGGATCCGGCTGTTCCTCGAGGACGCGGTGCATCTCGTCGGGAACGACGGCGCCCCGGTCTACCAGGGCCGCTCACTGACCTACCGGATGGCGGCCGCGGCGCCGTACTGGATGGGTGCCTTGCTGGACTCGACGCCGTTGAGCCCGGGTGAGACGCGGCGGCTGTGCTCGGGGATCGCCCGGCACTTCGTGCAGCACGGGGTGCCGGACGAGCGCGGGGTCCTGACGCTCGGGTGGTACGACACGTTCCTGCCGACGACGCAGCAGTACTCCGGACCGGGATCGCCGTACTGGGCCTCTAAGGGGTTCGTCGGGCTGATCCTGCCGCCGGAGCACCCGGTGTGGTCGGATCCCGAGGACTCGGTCCCGCTGGACGACGCGGATCAACTGCGGGCGATGCCGAAGCCCGGGTGGATCCTGCACGGGAGCCGCCACGACCAGGTGGTGCAGCTGGTGAACCATGGCGCCGACCACGCGCCGGTCGCCGAGCCGGAGGGTGTGGAGCCGGCCGGTGATCCGCACTACAACCGGCTCGCGTACGCCAACCACGCCGGGCCGGACCTGTCCGATCACGAACCGCACGTCGACAACCTGATCTCGCTCGTCTCCCCCGACGGGTCGGCGAGCGGGCGCGGGCGGATCCGTCGGCTGGGTGTCGACGGGCGTACGGCGTCCTCGTGGCACAAGGCGTGGCTCGGATCCGAAGGGCCGTGGGCGATCGAGATCACCTCGGTAGTGCACAACGGGTGGGAGATCCGCTGCGCGCTCGTCGAAGGTCCGGACGGTGCGTCGGTACGCAGCGGTGGGTTCGCCGTCGCGGGCGAGTCTTTGCCGGAAGCGACGGTCGGCGCGCTGGTGGCGTCGGCGCGGAACACGGATGGTCTGGTGTCGGCGGTTGTCGGACTGCACGGGTACGACGAGGCGGCTGTGCACCGCGGGCTCGGGGTGAACCCGTACGGTGCGCACTCGGCGACGCCGTATCTGACCGCCTCGCATCGCGGCGAGCCGTTGGTGCTGGTGAACGCCGTATTGCTGACCCGGGACGCACTCCGGCCGGAAGCGCTTGCCGAGGGCATCGATGTCGCGGTGGACGGTACGACGGTGCGGATCAGCCTGCCCGGTGGCGGCACCGAAGTGGTGGAGCTGGGACGGAATCGAGCCGGTTAGGTCAGGCTCCCCAAGGGTGTGAATTCGGTCGATCGCCGTTAGATTGGCCGAATGAGCACGTACGAGAAACTCCTGCAGGAACAGATCCGTAACGAATTCACGGCGTCGCAGCAGTACGTGGCAGTCGCTGTCTGGTACGACGACCAGGATCTCCCGCAGTTGGCCGCGCACTTCTACAAGCAGTCGCTGGAAGAGCGGAACCACGCGATGATGATGGTCCAGTACCTGCTGGACAAGGACATCCGGCCGCAGATCGGGTCCGTCGGTGAGGTCGAGGGCGACTTCAAGTCCGCGCTGGAGCCGCTCGAGCTCGCGCTGGCGCAGGAGATCACCGTCACCAAGCAGATCGAGACGCTGGCCCGCACCGCGCGGGACGAGAGCGACTACATCGGCGAGCAGTTCATGCAGTGGTTCCTCAAGGAGCAGGTCGAGGAGGTCGCCGCGATGAAGACCCTCGTCAACGTCGCCAACCGCGCCGGCGACAACCTCTTCCACCTCGAAGACTTCCTGGCCCGCGAGGTCGTCGGCGAACCCGGCACCGACCCCACAGCCCCCGCCACCGCCGGCGGAGCAGTCTGACCTACCAGCTGCCGCCGCCTCCGCCGCCTCCGCCGCCTCCTCCTCCGCCTGAGGAGGACGAGGAGGAGGTGCTGCTGGAGAAGCCGGAGGAGGTTCCTCCTCCGGTTGAGGGGGTGGGGGGATTGGCGAAGGTGGTCGACGCCGTGGTGGAGATGCTCCCGGCTGACCAACCCGAGTCGTAGTACGTCGTGGGGCCGGAGTACCAGGTGGGAGTTGCGGTCAGGCGGCCGGACTGGACCAGCTGGTGGCAGACCTGCTGCCAGCGGTCGGCGAGGCCGAGGACGACGGCCCACGGCAGGTACTTGCTGAAGATGTCCTCACCGTCCTCGAAGCGGAGCTGATCCGCCTCCGCGGTGCTGAGGTACCGCCGGAAGCCCACCACCTGATCGGTCAGTGCCCGCCCGAGCGCCGTACGCCGTCCGCGCCGTCGCTCGAGGATCACGTCGAGCAGCGCGTTCCCCATCGCCAGCAGCGGTACGACGACCGCCAGCGTCGGCCCCAGCCAACTCGGCGCACCGAACTTGATGCACGACACGATCACGCTGATGATTGCGGCGACAACCGCCAGGAACGCTCCGCAACCGAACGGCACCCACCCGTAGCCCGACGACTCGACGACTGTCACTCGGCGCGGCATCCGGACGTACCACTGCTGCTCCTCCGCCCGCTTCCGCACCGCGTCGACCAGGTTCTCCGCCGCCCGCGCCGGCGCGGTGTCCCCCACCGCCGGCCCCGACAGCCGCCGCTCGGATCCCGCCTGCTGCTTCGGGAACAACCCGGTCAGCAACGCCTTCTCGTGCGGCGCCGAAGCAACCCCGGCATCGACCAGCACAGCCGTCCGTACGTCGTCCTTGCTGTCGATCCGGATCGCACCGCGGACCGCGAGATCGACGAGCGTCGCCGCGACCTCGGTCGTGTCGGCCTCGTTGTCGATCAGCAGACCACCTTCCGCGACCGTGATGTCAGGCGGCGCGAACGCGACCGGAATCTCCTTCTCCCGCAATCGATCCGGAACCGCGACAGTCCCCGCGGGCGGCACGGCCCCGAGCGGCTGCACGGTCCAAGCCGGCGAAACGGCTCCCGGCGGCACGGCCCCCGGCGGAACCCCGTCGTACCGGAGGTCGCGTCGGCGGCGGCCGATGATCTTGCCGGTGATGAAGGCACCGATCGTGAGGAGGCCCGAGACGATCGCTGCCGGCCAGCTGATGCCGTACCGCTCGAGGAAGCCCGGTGGGTTCACGACGATCGGCGTGTCGTTGCTCACGGCACCGGCTTTCAGTCCGGCGACGATCGTCAGACCTTCGCCCCGGACGATGTCGGTCTCCTGCGTGAACACTGCCTTGCCGGAGCGGATGGTCTTCGCGTTACAAGAGTCCGTCGACCCGGGCGGACCGGTGTTGCAGGCCACCCGCGTAACGCCCTGCGGGACCGCCACGGTGACCACCAGATGGTCGATCGGCGCCTCCCAGCTGGAGCCGGTGGCATCCCAGTACAGCTCGCTGTGGTCCGGGAAGTGCCGCAACGCCCCGCGCACGTCGTACGTGATCTTGTACGTCGCCCGCCCGCCGGGAATCGTCTTGTCGCCCGAGCCGATCTTGAGCCGCAATACCTGGTCGCGACGCTTGTTGGTCTTCGTCGTGCTCGTGCTGACCGCGGCCGATGCGGTCGGAGACGACACGTGGATGTTCGAGACCTCGTACTTCTGGTCCTTCGTGCGGTCGTCCACGAACGGCTCGCGGATCACCAAGTCCCGGAAGATCCCGTGCGCGTCCTTGTCGCCGAAGTCGTAGTCGATCGTCTCCGTCACGTGCAGTACGCCGTCGTCGGAGACGACGTAGTCGATCGTCATCGCCGTGACCCGGTCCCCGAGGGCAGCCGATGCGGGCAGAGCAAACCCTGCCAGCGCCAGCGCGACGGTGAGTAGGCTGACGACGACCCCGAGTGCACGACGCATGCCCGCGACCCTACCGAGCGCAGAGCACACGGCTACCAGCTGCCGCCGCCTCCACCGCCGCCGCCACCGCCGGAGGAGCCGCCGCTGAAGCCGGAGGAGCTGCCGCCGCCACCGCCCGAGCTGGACGGCGTGGGCGGCGGGTCGAAGCTGTGGGCGAGGGTCGAGCCGACGGCGCCGGCGGTCCAGCCGGAGGTGTAGTACGACGGGCCGACGTACCAGTACGGGTCGGGGGTCAGGCGGCCGGCGGCGACCAGCTGCTCGCAGGTCTTCTGCCAGCGGTCGGCGATCCCGAACGCGATCGCCCAGGGCAGGTACTTCGAGAAGATGTCCTCGCCCTCCTCGAAGCGCAACTGCTGCGCCTCGGCGGTCGCGAGGTACTTCCGGAAGCCGACCAGCTGGTCGGTCACCGCCCGGCCCGCCGGGTTCCGTTGCCCACGGCCACGGATCACGGCCCAGGTGATGATGGCAACGATCACGGCGATCACCGGGATCGCGACCACGACCGCCCGGCCGAGGCCGCCGGTCGCCGCGCTGACGACCGTACCGAACAGGCCGGCGCCGACCACCCAGATCCCGATCATCGACAGACACGCCAATCGGGCGCCGTTCTTGAACACCGAGCCACCGCTGGCGCGTGGCATCCGCTGGTACCACTGGCGCGCCCTCACCTGGTCGCGCAGCGCCTTGATCATCGCGGTGTGCGCGTTCCGCATGCTGTTCTCCCCTACCGCACCGCGCTTCAGCGTCACCTCCGAGCCGGGTTGCAACGTCGGGAACAGCCCCGCCATCAGCGCCTGCTCGTGCGGCGCGGTCGCGGCCGCCGGGTTCATCAGCACGGCCCTCTGGTCGTCACCGGTGTTGTCGATCCGTACGCCGCCGCGCACCGCCATGTCGATCAGCGTCGCGGCCGTCTCGACCGTGGTCGCCTTCGCGTCGATCAGCAGACCACCCTCGGCGACCGGGATCCGCGGCGGCGCGAACGCGACCGGGATCTGGTCCGTGGCCAGCTCGTCCTTCACCGGCGCGACCGAGGCGCCGTCCGGTGGGAAGGTGCCCGGCGGCATCCCGGCGAAGCGCTGGTCCTTGTTCCCGAACCTCGCGTAGAGCCAGGCGACGACGATCGCGGCCGCGCTGACGAGGGCGGCACCGATCACGGACAGCCAGGACAGGCCGTTGCGCTCGAGCCAGCTCGGCGGGTCGACCACGATCGGCGCGTCGTTCTGTACGGCGCCCGCGGTGATCCCCGCGACGATCGTCAGCTGCTCCCCCCGTTCCAGGTTGGACTGGCCGAAGACGCCCTGACCGCCGACCATGGACTTCTGCGAGCAGCTGGTGTTCGAGCCCGTCGTCCCTCGGAAGCACTCGACCTGCGTGACACCCTTCGGGACGTCGACCTTGACCCTGACCTGGTCCATGGTCGCGCTCCAGGCACTGCCCGTCGCGTCCCAGTACAGCTCGCTGTGGTCGGCGAAGTGCCGCAGCGCGCCGCGGACGTCGTACTTGATGACGTACGTCGCGTCCGTGCCCTTCACCGTGTCGTTGGGGTCACCGATCTTGATCTGGATGTTCTCGTACCGGCCGTGGTTCCCGGTGAACGTCTCCTTGGTGAACTGACTCGGAGCGCCGCTCGGCGACGAGACCTCGATGTTCGAGACCTCGTACTTCTGGTCCTTGGAGTCGTCGTCCTTGTAGGGCTCGCGGGTGACCAGGTCCCGGTAGATGCCGTGCCGGCCGCTGTCGGCGAAGTGGTACGCGATCGTCTCCTCGACCTGCAGCACGCCGTCGGCTGTCACCGTGTAGTTGATCCCGAAGTTCCTGATCACGTCGCCGTAGTCCGTCGTGGACGCGGACGCCGGTACCGCGAAACCGGCCACTGCCAGAACGGCGAACAACGTACTGATGACGACCCCGAGTGCCCTGGAGCGCGTCTCCCGGTCCCACGCCGTAGCGAGCAGGTGCTCGGCGGAGTGCCTCGGCGAGCTGGAGCGGAGGGGTCGATGTGGTGTCATCGTTCCCTTCGCTCCAGCTTGGCGAGGTGCCCGCCGAGCGCCGCGCAGTAGGCGTGGGACCGGGAGACGCGCTCTAAGCATGCCCTGGACCCTATCGATCGTGAGGGTCCGGTCGTGGGAGGAGGAGACGAATCCGCGACCGGAGGGGCCTTGTGCGAAGTGTCGGTTAGGGGAATCGTGGGTGGACCAGGAGGCACGTCATGGCAGACAAGACGAACACTTCCCAAGGCACCGGAGCCGCGCCCGCTGTGGACAGTCCGGCCGCCATCCGCAACGTGGTCCTGGTCGGTCCGTCGGGCGCCGGCAAGACCACCCTCGTCGAGGCCCTGCTGGTGGCCTCCGGAGTCCTGAACAGACCCGGCACCGTCGTCGACGGAACCACGGTGTGCGACTTCGACGACGCCGCGATCCGGCAGCAGCGCTCGGTCGGCCTGTCGCTCGCCTCGCTGCCGCACGACGGCGTGAAGGTGAACCTGATCGACACCCCGGGGTACGCCGATTTCGTCGGCGAACTGCGGGCCGGACTCCGCGCCGCGGACTGCGCGCTGTTCGTGGTCTCGGCGAGCGAGGGTGTCGACGAGCCGACCAAGGCGGTCTGGCAGGAGTGCGACCAGGTCGGGATGCCGCGCGCGGTCGTGATCACCAAGCTCGACCATGCCCGGGCGAACTACCAGAACGCGCTCGCGACCGCGCAGGACGCCTTCGGCGACAAGGTGCTGCCGCTCTACCTGCCCGCTGGTGACGGGCTGATCGGGCTGCTCTCCCAGTCGTACTACGCCTACGCCGACGGCAAGCGCTCCACGGCGACCACCGATCCGTCGTACGGCGACCAGATCGAGGAGCTACGTGGCACGCTGATCGAGGGCATCATCGAGGAGTCCGAGGACGAGTCGCTGATGGACCGGTACCTCGGCGGCGAGGAGATCGACCAGAAGGTGCTGATCGAGGACCTCGAGCGGGCCGTCGCCCGCGGGTCGTTCTTCCCGGTCGTCCCGGTCTGCAGCGCCTCCGGGATCGGCACGTTCGAGTTGCTCGAGGTGATCACCAGCGGCTTCCCGTCGCCGCCCGAGCACACCATCCCGGACGTCTTCACCCCGCACGGCGTCGCCCGCCAGGGCCTGGCATGCGACCCGGACGGCCCGCTGCTCGCCGAGGTGGTGAAGACGACGTCGGACCCGTACGTCGGCAGGGTGAGCCTGGTCCGGGTGTTCTCCGGCACCATCAGGCCCGACACGACGGTTCACGTGTCGGGCCATTTCACGTCCTTCTTCGGTGAGCACAAATCGCACGAGGACCACGACGAGGACGAGCGGATCGGCACGCTGTCGTTCCCGCTCGGCAAGGCGCAGCGACCGGCCGGCGAAGTCCTCGCCGGTGACATGTGCGCGATCGGCCGGCTGACCCGGGCGGAGACCGGTGACACGCTGTCCGGCAAGCCGGATCCGCTGTTGCTGAAGCCGTGGACCATGCCCGAGCCGCTGCTCCCGATCGCCGTCGAGGCACACGCGAAGACCGACGAGGACAAGCTCAGCGTCGGCCTGCAACGCCTCGCCGCGGAGGATCCGACACTACGGATCGAGCAGAACCCCGAGACCCACCAGATCGTCCTGTGGTGCATGGGCGAGGCCCATTCGGACGTCGTCCTGGACGCCCTCGCGAACCGGTACGGCGTGACCGTGGACACCGTCGAGCTCCGGGTGCCGCTGCGGGAGACGTTCGTCGGGGCGGCGAAGGGGCACGGACGGCACGTGAAGCAGTCCGGCGGCCACGGTCAGTACGCCGTCTGCGACATCGAGGTCGAACCGCTGCCGGAGGGGTCCGGGTTCGAGTTCGTCGACAAGGTGGTCGGCGGGGCGGTGCCGCGGCAGTTCATCCCGAGCGTGGAGAAGGGTGTCCGGGCGCAGATGGAGAAGGGCGTCGGGGCCGGGTACCCGATGGTGGACATCCGGGTCACGTTGCGCGACGGCAAGGCGCACAGCGTCGACTCGTCCGACATGGCGTTCCAGATGGCCGGTGGGCTGGCGTTGCGCGAGGCCGCGGCCGCGACTCGGCTCTCGATGCTCGAACCCGTGGACCTGGTGTCGGTGCTGGTACCGGACGACCTGGTCGGCACGGTGATGAGCGACCTGTCCGGGCGCCGCGGGCGGCTGCTCGGCACCGACAAGGTCGGCGACGACCGGACCCTGGTGAAGGCCGAAGTGCCGCAGGTGGAGATCACCCGCTACACGATCGACCTCCGCTCGCTGTCCCACGGCGCCGCGACCTTCACCCGCGAGTTCTCCCGCTACGAGGCGATGCCTGAGTCGGCTGCGGCGAAGCTCAAGTGACCTAGCCCTTGGAGTCGCGGCTGAGGCGGCGGCGTACGTCGCGAGACTTGAGGTACGCCGCCACGTCGTCGTACCGCTCGCTCTGGTTCGCGAACTCGATGTACGAGCGCACCCGGTGCAGCCACTCGAGGGTGGACGGCTTCACCGCGGTGAGCGCATCGGTGAGGTGCTGCATGCCCAGCGGCGGCTCGCCACCGGTGGAGAGCGCCTCGTCGATCACCTTGTCCACGCCGCGCTCGATCAGAGCCCGCAGGTCCGCACCGCTGAACATCGGCGTCTGACTGGCGAGCGCCTTGAGGTCCAGTCCGTCCGTCGGGACGTCCTTGGTCACCACGGTCAGGATGTCCGCGCGGGCCGGCTCGTCGGGCGGCGGGACGAAGATCACCCGGTCGAAACGTCCCGGCCGGAGCATCGCCTCGTCGACGTCCCAGGGCGCGTTGGTCGCGGCGAGCACCAGGAGCCCCTCGTTCTCGGAGCCGATCGCGTCGAGTTCCTGGAGCAGTACGTCGACCAGCCGCCGCGCCTCGGACCCACCGTGCTTGTGCCGGGCGAACGCCAGCGCGTCCAGCTCGTCGAGGAACAGTACGCACGGTCCGCTCGCGCGAGCGTGCTCGAACGCGGCGTGCAGGTTGCGCTCGGAGACACCGAGGTACGGGTCCATCACGTCCTCGATCCGGACGTTGACGAACGGCAGCCCACACTCCCCCGCGGTCGCCCGCGCGAGCAGCGTCTTGCCGCACCCGGGTGGGCCGTAGAGCATCACACCGCCGCCCGGCTTCCGCCCGTACTTCTCATACAGCTCGGGCCGGCTCTGCGGGAGGATCACCATCCGGTGGATGACCCGCTTGATCTCCTCCATGCCACCGACCTGGTCGAAGGTGGTGGTCTCCTTGGTGGTCTCCTTGTCGTACGAGTCGTACGGCGTCTCCGCCTCGGGGCCGACCTTGATCCGGACACCGCTGCGCTCCGCGATCATCCCGTCCACGAGCTGCTGCAGCCGCCCGGTCCCCTCGACGACACCGCGCTGACGCGCCGCCTCGAGCAGGTTGCGGAGCAGCGCGAGCCGCCCGTTCGCCGCGGCGAGTTCCCCGACCGGCACGAACTGGTCGTCCGGCAGACCTTGGTGGTCGAGCAGCACGACGTACTGGTCGAGCGCTTCCTCGGTCTCACTCGCCGCCACCAGCGACTCCGCGAGCACCAGCCGCAACAGCACATCATCCGGATTCGCGTCGACTGCCTTCCGCAGCGCGACGATTCGCTCATTACTCATGAACCCCAACTCCTGTTGATCCAGCGGCGGACCAGCGGGGGGACCACCCACGAGTAGACGCAGAACGCGAGCCAGATCATGGCGAACGCGAAGGACAGCGGCGCCAGGCCGACGGCGCGGAGGCCGTAGATGACGGCGACGGCGCAGACCCAGACGACCAGCGGGTTGACCCGCGCGAACGGGCGCAGGGGGCGCAGCAGCGGGTGGTTGAACAGCTTCGCCTCCCGGGCCGCCGCGCGGAGATCCGCGTCGCCGGGCTGGGCGGCCGCCGCGGACGCGAGCGATGAGTAGCCCGAGCGCGGGTCACCGGTGAGCATGGACGCCGTACCGTGCAGGGCCCGGGCGTTCGGGTCCTCGGGGTCGTACGAGAGCGCCTCGGTGCTGTGCCGGTGCATGTCACGGTCCTTGCCGAGCGCGAACGCGACCTGTGCGCGGGCAGCCGACACCGCCACGCTCTCCGGCGCCTGCGACGCGGCACGCTCGACCAGCGCACTCGCCTTCTGCGCCTGACCGGCGGTCAGGCAGACGTGCGCGTACCCGATCAGCAGATCCGGATCGTTCGGGTCGAGACTCAGACCTTGCAGGAACGCCGCCTCCGCCTCGGGCAGGCAGCCCTCGGATCGCAGCGCCGAGCCGAGCACATGCAGCATCGCGAGGAACGGTCCGTGCTGCGCGAGGCCGTCCCGCAGTACGTCGACGGCCTCGGCGTTCCGGTCCAGTGCGTGCAGGGCAGCGCCGCGGAACAGGAACGCGCGGTAGTCGACCGCCGCGTCACCGGACAACCCCTGGAGCTCGTCGAGCGTGCGCTCCGGGTGGCCGATCTGCAGCCAGTGGCTGGCCATCCGCAGGCGAGCCTCACTCGGTTCGTTCACAGCACCACCGTCACCAGGAGGAGGATCAGAGTCTCGGCGACCGCGCCGCCGACCGTCGCCGCGATGCCCACGCGCCACAACGAGCCGTAGTCCGTACCGCGCAACTGGAACGCCCGGTCCATCGGACGCTGCAGCCGGGCCTGGACCAGGAAGCACAGCACCGCCACCACCCGGGTGCTCACGCGCAGCCCCGACGTGACATCCGCATCGCGCTCGAACAGCGCGAACACCGCGAACACAGCGACCAGCCCGACGAGGCCGGTCAGCAGGATCAGCCGGCGCTTCGCCGCGTCGACGCCGAGCCGGCCCGCGTTGAGGTAGGCAACGACCGTCGAGGCGAGCACACCGCCGAAGAAGGCGACGTACGTCTGGGACATCAGGCGCCACGGGCGGACGGACAGGTCGACCCCGGCGCCGATCGTCGGGCGCAGAAGTTCGTCCGGCATCGGACTCCTCAGGTGTCGGTCGACAACGCTCGCGCAGTGTATAGCCTGTGGCGATGAGCGAGAACTGCATCTTCTGCGGGATCGTGGCCGGCACCATCCCCTCCACCCGGGTCGCGGAGGACGACCGGGCGATCGCCTTCATGGACATCGCCCCGGCGACGCCCGGGCATCTGCTGGTGGTCCCGCGCGTGCACTCGACCGACCTCCGGGAGGCCGCTCCCGAGGACCTGACCGCCGCGACCCTGCTCGCCCAGTCGCTGGTCGGCCGCGTGATCGACCGCCTGGACGGCGCCACCGGCGCGAACCTGCTCAGCTGCATCGGCGCGGACGCCTGGCAGAGCGTCTTCCACACCCACCTGCACGTGATCCCGCGCTATCCGAACGACCCGATGGTTCTGCCGTGGAAGCCGGAGTCCGGTGACATGGACGAGATCAACGCCGTCCACGCCAAGCTCATCTAGCGACGAGCTCGTAGACGGACAGCAGCTCCGGCAGCAGCACCGACCAGTCATAGCGCGGTACGGCGGCCAGCCCGGCCGAGCGGAGGCGCTCGCGTTCCTCGGGGCGGCGCAGCAGCCGGAGGGTGCGGGCCGCGAGCTCGGGGACGTTGCCGGGCTCGAACAGCTCCCCCAGCCGCCCGCCGTCCAGCACCTGCCGGAACGCGGCGAGGTCGCTCGCCAGCACCGGCGCGCCGGCCGCCATCGCCTCCAGCAGGACGATGCCGAAACTCTCGCCACCGAGGTGCGGCGCGACGTACAGGTCTGATCCGGCCAGCATGTCCGCGCGCGCCTCGTCGTCGACCGCGCCGAGGAACAGCACGTTCTCGCGGTACCGCGGGGGCAGTGATCGCCGCGTCTCGTCGGCCTGCCCCGCCCCGGCGACGAGGATCCGCAGCCGCGGCCGCTCCGCCAGCAGCAGCGGTACGGCGTCCAGCAGCACGCCGAGGCCCTTTCGCGGCTCGTCCAGCCGCCCGAGGAAGCTGATCGTGCCGTCCTCGCCCATCCACTCGAGTCGCGCGCTGCCCTTGAACCGCGCCGTGTACAGGCCGTTCGGGATCACCACGGCCTCGCCGCCGATGTGCTGGACCATCATCGAGCGGGCGTTCTCCGATACCGCGATCCGGGCGTCGATCTTCTCCAGCGCCGGCCGGAGCAGACCGGCGGCCGCGCTCATCGCCCGGGACCGCACCTGCCAGGTGTGGAAGGTGGCGACGAACGGCCCGTCGGCGGACCAGAGCGCGATGATCGACGCACTCGGCGTGGTCGGCTCGTGCACGTGGACCACGTCGAAGTTGCCGTCCGCGAGCCAGCTCTTCACCCGCGCCGCGGTCCGCGGCCCGAAGGTCACCCGGGCGACCGACCCGTTGTACGGCACCCCGACCGCGCGGCCGGCCGAGACGACGTACGGCGGGATCGCGCCGTCCCGCGACGGGTCGTCGACCGGGGCCAGCACCGAGACCTCGTGACCGAGCGCGAGCAGTGCCTCGGCGAGGTCGCGGACGTGGTTCTGCACACCGCCGGGCGTGCCCAGCGAGTACGGGCAGACCAAACCGATCCTCACACCACGATTCTTACTCGCACCGTGCTGGTCGAGGAAAATCCGTCTAGTCGAGGAAAATCCGCTGCAGCATGTGCCAGTCCTGCGGGTGCTCGGCGATACCGATCGCGAAGGCGTCCGCGCAGCGCTGGGTCATCTGCGCCGCCCCGCCCTCGGGCTCGATGGTGTCGTGGAACGTGATCACCAGGTCACGACCCTCGTAGTGCAGGGTCGCCGGGATCAGCGGTGCCCCGGTCTTCAGGCTGAGCGCGGCGGGACCGACGGGCATCCGGGACGGCCGGCCGAAGAACGTCACCGGTACGCCGCGCTCGGACAGATCCCGGTCGGCGACCAGGCAGACGAAACCGCCCGCACGCAGGCGATCCGCGAGTACGGCGGTGACGTCGTCGTCACCACCGGTCAGCGGGAGCACCTCCATACCGAGCTTCTTGCGGTACTCGATGAACCGGTCGAACAGGGACTCCGGCTGCAGCCGCTCGGCCACGGTCGAGACCGGCATGCCGGTCAGGCCCGCCCAGGCGCCCGCGTGGTCGTAGTTCGCGAGGTGTGGGAGCGCGCAGATCACGCCCTGCCCCGCGGCGTACGCGTCCCGCAACAGCTTCTCGTTGACCGTCCGGACCCGGCCGACGATCTCCGCGTCGGACCACTCCGGGAGCCTGAACGCCTCCTGCCAGTAACGCAGGTACGAGCGCATTCCGGCGCTCGTCAGCGCATCGAGCTCGGCGTCGGTCGCCTGCGGAACGACGATCGCCAGGTTGCCGCGCAACCGCCGTACGCCGCGACCGTTGCGGCGTACCGTCCGGTCGGCCGTCAGCCGGAACAGCCAGCTGACGGTGCGCTCGGGGAGGCGGCGTACGAGGGTCCAGGCGAGGGCGAAGGCCAGGTCGACGGCGCGGTGGCGGAGGCCCTCCATCACGTCAGTTCTTCGAGTCCGGTGTGTCGGGCTTGGCCTGCGGGGTGTCCAGACCGGCGTTCGCCGGGTCGGCCAGCACCTGCTTGCGGACCGCCAGGCAGCGCTGGACCACGGTGATCGTGCTCGCGGCCGCGACGTACCAGATCACGATCTCGAGCAGGATCGGCAGGTTGAACACGTCGGAGAAGAACGCGATGACCAGCGTGAAGACCAGCCGGTCCGCCCGCTCGGCGAGACCGCCGCTCGCCTTCAGGCCGAGGCTCTCCGCCTTGGCCCGCGCGTACGACGTGACGGCGCCCATCACCAGCGCCCACAGCGTCACCGCGGCCATCAGCGTCGAGTCACCGGCCCGCGAGTTCGCGTAGTACATCACCAGGCCGCCGTAGATCGCGCCGTCGGCGATCCGGTCCAGCGTCGAGTCGAGGAACGAACCCCACTTCGACGACGTGCCCGAGGTACGGGCCATGTGACCGTCGATCAGGTCCGAGAACACGAAACAGGTGATGACCACGGTCCCCAGCCACAGGTGGCCGCTGGGGAAGAAGATCAGCGCACCGGCGGACACACCGATGGTGCCCACCAACGTGACCAAGTCGGCGCTCACACCGAGCTTGAGCAAGAGGTTGGCGATCGGCGTGATCACCTTGGTCCAGAACTGCCGGAATCTGTTAAGCATGGCCACGCGATCGTAGTCCAGCCGGATCACCATCGGATGACAAGGCGCTCGTTTCGCCCTGCGTCGCCCCCACTTCCGCGCGATGCTGGAGCCAGTGAGGGGGTGGGTGACATTCGTCGCAGTACGCTTCTGGCCCCGTCGGCGGCCTTGTCCGTGGCAGTGCTGGTTCCTGTGCTCCTGGTGACCGGCTGCTCGGTCGCGCAGCGCGCCAACGGCACCGCGCCGCCTGTCCTCCCACCGGCCGCGGTCGTGCCGACCGTGGTCGCTCCCCCACAACCCGAAGGCCTCGACGGTACGGCGGGAGCTCCCGGCCCGCAGGTCTGTACGGCGATCACGCGCACCCTCACCGCCCAGCTCAAGATCCCGGTCACCGCGAAGCCGAGCGCCTGGAACGACGGCGGCCTGCCCGCGATGGACCTGTGCACGCTGATGCTCGAGAACCGGGCAGTCACGATCGGGGTCAGCGCCCTGCCGAGCCAGAGCGACTCGCTCAGCCGGCTGATGAACGGTGCCGGCGCCATCAAGTCGTTGCCCGAGCTCGGGCAGGGTGCGTTGATCGCGGAGTCACGGCTGGTCTTCCTGGCCGGCGATCGGGTCGTGCGGGTGACACCGAGCGGCGGGATCGATCGGGGTACCGCGGAGGGGATCGATCGGGCGAAGGCCGTGGCGGTCGCGGTGGCGGCGCGGGACGCCGTACCGAAGAACCTGCGGCCGGCGCGGCAGTCCGACGAGACGTGTCAGCTGTCGAACTCGGTGGCGGAACGGTTCGTGCAGTTGCAGGTCCAGTTGCGGCGGGACTATCGGATAAACGGCGCGCTGACCTGTATCTGGGGGACGTACGACGCCACTGTGTCGATCGTCGAGTCGTTCGGCCAACCCTCGATCCCCGAGGCGCAGCGGGTGCCGCCACCCCGGCTCGCGCCGATCGGTCAGCCCGGTTACTACATCCCCGAGGCCGGTGAGCTGGTGTTCCGCCAAGGCCGCCGCGTGGTCCGGGTGACCGCCCTGACCAACCCGCCGCGCGAGGTCACCCTGGACGCTCTCACGAACATCGTGGGCCCGTTGCTACCGCTTTTCCTCCGCTGAGCTCACGGCCAGTTCTTGGAGAGCAGCGCGCGGGTGTCCGACAGAAGCTGCGGCAGCACCTTGGTATGGCCGATCGCCGGCATGAAGTTGGTGTCGCCGGTCCAGCGGGGTACGACGTGCTGGTGCAGGTGGGCGGCGATCCCGGCGCCGGCGATCTCGCCCTGGTTCATGCCGATGTTGAACCCGTGCGCCGCCGACACGGTCCGGATCGCCTGCATCGCCTGCCGGGTCAGCGTCGCGACGTCGGCGACCTCGGCGTCGGTCAGCTCGGTGTAGTCCGCGACGTGCCGATAGGGCACGACCATCAGGTGACCCGGGTTGTACGGGTACAGGTTGAGGACGGCGTACGCCGCCTCCGCCCGGTGCACGATCAGCGCCTGCGCGTCGGGCTCGGTCGGCAACCGGCAGAACGGGCAGCCCGAGCCGGCCGCGGAACTGGTCGGCTTGTTCTCACCCTCGATGTAGGCCATCCGATGCGGCGTCCAGAGCCGCATGAACGGGTCCGGCACCCCGACCCCGTCCTGCGGCACCAGCTCCTCGGGCTCGTACGGCGACTCGGGGGCGTCCTCCGTGGACGGGTGGTCGGGGTGTTCCGTCATACCTGGACGCGCTTCTGGACGGCCTCGACGATCTCGGCCACCGCGGCCGCGATCGGTACGCCGTTGTTCTGCGAACCGTCGCGGTACCGGAACGAGACCGACCCGGCCGCCATGTCCTCGTCACCGGCGATCAGCATGTACGGCGTCTTCGCCTTCTGGGCGTTCCGGATCTTCTTCTGCATCCGGTCGTCGGACGCGTCCACCTCAACCCGGATGCCCTGCGCCTTGAGCTGCTTGGCGATCTCGAGCAGGTAGTCGACGTGCCCGTCGGTGATCGGGATGCCGATCACCTGGACCGGGGCCAGCCACGGAGGGAAGGCGCCCGCGTAGTGCTCGGTGAGCACGGCGACGAACCGCTCGATCGACCCGAACAGCGCGCGGTGGATCATCACCGGCCGCTGCCGGGACCCGTCCGGCGCGGTGTACTCCAGCTCGAACCGCTCCGGCAGGTTGAAGTCCAGCTGGATCGTCGACATCTGCCAGGTCCGGCCGATCGCGTCCTTGGCCTGGACGGAGATCTTCGGGCCGTAGAACGCGGCTCCGCCCGGGTCCGGGACCAGCTCGAGACCGGAGCCCTCGGCAACTTCCCGGAGCGTCTCGGTGGCCTCTTCCCAGACCTCGTCGGAGCCCACGAACTTGTCCGGGTTCTTGGTGGACAGCTCCAGGTAGAAGTCGTCGAGGCCGTAGTCGGCGAGCAGGCCGAGCACGAAGTTCAGCAGGTTCTTCAGCTCGTCGCGCATCTGCTCACGGGTGCAGTAGATGTGCGCGTCGTCCTGGGTGAAGCCGCGGGCCCGGGTCATGCCGTGCACGACGCCGGACTTCTCAAGCCGGTAGACCGTGCCGAACTCGAACAGCCGCAGCGGCAGCTCCCGGTACGACCGGCCGCGGGCGGCGAAGATCAGGTTGTGCATCGGGCAGTTCATCGGCTTCAGGTAGTAGTCCTGGCCCTGCTTGCGGATCTGCCCGTCCGCGCCGCGCTCCTCGTCGAGGTGCATCGGCGGGTACATGCCGTCGGCGTACCAGTCCAGGTGCCCGGAGGTCTCGAAGAGCTGGCCCTTGGTGATGTGCGGTGAGTAGACGAACTCGTAGTCGTCCTCGACGTGCCGCTGGCGGGAGTAGTCCTCCATCACCTTCCGCAGTACGCCGCCCTTCGGGTGGAACACCGCGAGACCGGAACCGATCTCGTCCGGGAAGCTGAACAGGTCGAGCTCGGTGCCCAGCTTGCGGTGGTCGCGCTTGGCGGCCTCCTCCAGCCGGTTCAGGTAGGCCTTCAGCTCGTCGCGGGACTCCCACGCGGTGCCGTAGATGCGCTGGAGCTGCGGGTTCTTCTCGCTCCCCCGCCAGTACGCCGCCGCGGTCCGCATCAGCTTGAAGTTGCCCAGGTAGCCGGTGGCCGGGACGTGCGGGCCACGGCACAGGTCCTTCCAGGCAACGCTGTCGTCGCGCCGGACGTTGTCGTAGATCGTCAGCTCGCCGCCACCGACCTCGACGCTCGCGCCCTCGGCCGCGTCCGCCGCCGAGCCCTTGATGCCGATCAGCTCCAGCTTGTACGGCTCTGCGGAAAGCTCGGTCCGCGCGTCGTCGTCGCTGACCACCCGGCGGCTGAACCGCTGCCGCTCCTTGATGATCTGCTGCATCTTCTTCTCGAGCTTGCCCAGGTCCTCGGGCGTGAACGGCGTCTCGACCTCGAAGTCGTAGTAGAACCCGTTCTCGACCGGCGGGCCGATGCCGAGCTTGGCGTCCGGGAACAGGTCCTGCACCGCCTGCGCGAGGACGTGCGCGGTCGAGTGCCGGATGATCGCGCGGCCGTCGTCCGACGCCGCCTTGACCGGCTCGATCTGGTCGCCGTCGGCGATCACCCGGGACAGGTCCCGCAGCTCGCCGTTGACCCGGGCGGCGATGGCGGAGCGGTCCTGACCGAAGATCTCGGCGAACAGCTCCCCGATCGTCGTCGTCTCGGTCACGCTCCGCTCAGCCTCGCCCTCGACGCCGACCAGATGGACCTTGACTTCCGACACGTTCACTCCTCGGTTCGCACGCGACCGGCCGATTTGCCGCTCACGGCACAGATGGTATCGACAACGAAAGTAGGGGGTCGGACCAGCCGGTAGTCAGATGTGCGGAGCGGGTCGCGATTTCTAGTTTGGACGCATGAGCGAACAGATCCTGCACTTCGCAAGCGAGCTGATGTCGTCGTGGTGGATCTACCTGGCGTTGTGGGGGTTCGCCGCACTGGACGGGTTCTTCCCGGCGATCCCGAGCGAGACCCTGGTCGTCACCGCCGGCGTCTTCGCCGCCTCCACCGGCGAGCCCAACCTGTACGCCGTGATCGTGGTCGCCACGATCGGCGCGTTCATGGGCGACCACGTCTCGTACCTCCTTGGCCGAGGCGCCGGCGGCCGTCTCCTCGACCGGATGAAGCCCGGAACCAAGCGGCACGCGGCCGTGCTCTGGGCACGTCAGGCGTTGGAGGAACGCGGCGGGCTCGTCCTCGTCGTCGCCCGCTACGTCCCCGGCGGCCGGACCGCGGTCACACTCACGATGGGCTCGGTCCGCTACCCGCTGCGCCAGTTCACGCCGTACGCCGCCCTCGCGGCCGTCAGCTGGGGTGTGTACTGCACGCTCGTCGGCTACATCGGCGGCAAGGCCTTCGAGGACAACCCGCTCAAGGGCGTCGCCCTCGGCATCGGCCTGGCCCTCGCCGTCACCTTGATCGTCGAGCTCGTCCGGCACTACCGGAAGAAGCGTAAGCCTCAACCTGATCTTCAGCGTGAGCTCGTGGACGCCATCGACTGATACGCCGCTCGGCGTCGGCGAGTGACTGTTGTGCCATCGGCGTGAACTGGTCGAGCTGCGGGACCAGACCGGTCAGGGTGAGCTCGGCACGGATAAAGGTCAGGTTGACGTCCAGTACGCCGAGGTTCGTGAAGTACGCCCGCAGGTACGGCGTCTCGTGGTCCCAGCCCTCGCGCGGTGAGCCGGCGCCGTACGCTCCCCCACTGGCCGAGATGACGACCACCTGGGTGTCCCGTAGTACCCCCTCGGGGAAGGCGCCCGGGAAGGTGATGCGGTCGATCCAGGCCTTCAGGGCGGCTGGGAGCGAGTAGTTGTACATGGGCGCACCGATCACGACTGTGTCGGCTGCGCGGACCTCCTCGACCAGCGGCTTGGTCAGCGCCCAGGCCTGTTCTTCGGCGGGCGTCTCGATGATCGTGTCGAGTTGGTGGAGCGGGACGATGCCGCGCTGCTCGGACCGGCGGCCCAGCTGGCAGAACGCGGTGTCGATCGGCTGCACCGGCTGGATGGCCAGGTCCCGATAGCGACGGTCGTCGTACGCCGCGGCGAACTGCCGGGTCAGGCGTCGGGTCACCGACTCGTCCGTGCGGTTGGCGCTGGAGTCCAGATGGAGAAGCACTGTGGTCACCTTCGTCGTCTCGTGGTCGTCAGACTGGGTGACGGCGTACGGCGCGGAAAGGTGACCAGTGAGCGACGGATTGGCCGAGGCGTTCGAAGCGGAACGGAGCAAGCTGGAGGCGGTCGCGTACCGCCTCCTCGGCGCGCATCCGGAGGCGGAGGACGCGGTGCAGGAAGCGTGGATCCGCCTGGGCAGGGCAGACGGGGTGGACAACCTCGGCGCCTGGCTGCGGACTGTGGTGACCCGCATCTGCCTGGATATGCTGCGCGCCCGCAAGGTCCGTCCGGAACAGCTCACCACTCCTGAGGACCTACAGCAGGTCCCAGTGGTACGACGTGGTCCCGAGGACGAGGCACTGGTCGCGGACTCGGTCAGCCGCGCGCTGCTCGTCGTACTGGACACGCTGGAGCCCGCTGAGCGGATCGCCTTCGTGCTGCACGACATGTTCGCCGTACCGTTCGCGCAGATCGCACCGATCGTGGAGCGGACCCCCGTGGCGACCAAGAAGCTCGCCAGCCGGGCTAGGCAGCGTGTCCAGGGCACTCCGGTCGTTTCGTCGACCGAGCTGGCCAGACAGCACCGTGTGGTGTCAGCGTTCCTCGACGCTGCCCGTGCGGGCGATCTGACTGCGATCCTCGCCGTACTGGCGCCGGACGTCGTACGACGCGCTGACGCGGCCGCTCTGGCTCCTGGGATGGCTACGGAGCTTCGTGGTGCACGTGCCGTCGCTGAAGGCACGGTGCTGTTCTCGAGTCGCTCTCAGCGCGCGGAACTCGCGCTGGTCGACGGAGAGGTCGGGCTGATCCTCGCGCCGCGTGGCCGGCTCCGGCTGGCCATCGCCTTCACCAGCGAGGCGGACCGGATCACGTCGTACGACGTGATTGCTGATCCGGTCCGCCTCAGCCAGGTGCGTCTTGCTGTGCTCAGCCTTTGATCGGCCTCTGACTCAGCGTGGGGTGTTGAGCGAGGTCGTGATCTGCTCCGACACCCTGGCGGCCAGCTCGAGCGCCGCGCGGCGGGTGGCGGGCTGGATGGCGGAGTGGTCGAGCGGACCCTCGGCAGCAATGTGCATGTCGGTCGGGATGTCGACGACAGCGGCGGCGCGCGATTCGAAGTACGGCCGGAGCTGCTTCTCGACCTCCTTGTTGACGTCGCCGGGACCGTTCGAGACCGCGATCACCGCGCGGCGGATCAGCCGCTGCGCCTCGGGGCCCTGGTTGTCCAGCTCCTCGAGCATCTGCACGGCGGCCGCGCAGGACAGGCTCTTCCACTTGATCGGGATGACGAGGGCGTCGGCCGCCTTCATCGCCTCGCGCCAGTTGCTGGAGCCCTCGTTGTTCCCGGTGTCGATCACCAGGACCTTGTAGAACCGGCTCAGCAGGCGGTGGATCTGGTCGAAGTCCTTCGCCTCGATCTGCGCGTAGGTCGTGGTCGCCGAGGTCAACACGTCGTACTGACCGGCCACCTGGTGCCGCAGGTACGCCGCGACGTCACCGAGGCGCGCGTCCGGCTGGGTCAGCATCGGCATCGCCTGCAGCATGTCCGTGACGGTGGACCGGGAGTTCGTGTCGTGCGTGCGCAGGTGCATGTTGCCGCGCAGCTCGTTGTTGTCCCACGCCACGACGCCGCCACCGCGGGCCTGACCGAGCGCACCGGACAGCAGCAGCGTGGTCGGCGTCTTGCCGGAGCCACCCTTCGGGTTCGCCACCACGATGGTCACCGGACGGCGGAAGGCCGTCGCGGCGGTCGCGCGGGCGATCCGCTCGGAACGCTCCGACGTGCCGGGGCGCAGCTTCAGCATGCTCCGGACACCACGCTCGGCCGGAGCCTCGCGCGGCAGCGGCAGCGCCTGGAGGAGCTCCTCGGAGCGGTACGACAGGTTCTGCTGCTGGGGAGTCTGCTGGTTCGGGACGCCCTGCGGGAAGAAGTGCTGAGCGGCCGGGGACAGCGGTTGCCCGCCCTGACCGCTCTGTCCACCCTGGCTGGGCTGCGGAGCCTGGCCGGGCTGACCGGCCTGCGGGCTCTGCGGAGCCTGGCCGGGCTGACCAGCCTGACCGTTCTGAGCGGTCTGCGGCTGGCTGCCCTGCTCCTGGCCGAAGCCGGAGCCGGAGGCGGAGCTGGAGCCGTGGAAGGACGAGCCACCGAAGACCGGGCTGTCGGATGCGGCACCGGCGGTCGGCGCAGAGGTCTGACCGGCGTCCTGGGTCGGGCTGCCAGTCTGCGCGGCGGAGGTGTCCGCCGGGTCGGTCACGCCGGTGTCGTCACCGAGCTCGTCGTCCTGCTCTTCCGGCTGGGTCCAGGACGGGGTGGCGGACTCGGCGGCCGGCTGCGTCCAGGACGGGCTGGGCTGGCTCTGCGGCTGGGTCCACGGCGCCGGCTGGTTGACCGGCCGGGACCACGAGTCGCCGGGGAACTCCTGGGACAGCGCGTCGGGCTTCTCTTCGGTCTCCTCGACCGTTTCCTCGACGGGCTGGGCGTCGTCCGGCTGGGTCCAGGAGGGGGTCGGCTGCCACATTCTCCGGACCTCGGCCGCCGCCGCTTCCCGGTCCTTGTGCTGTCCGGAGTTGTGCGAGTCGGTCACGACCTGGATCCCCGATTCTGTGAGAGGGGTTCGGTGGCCCCTGGAGGCTTGCTGGGTAGTCCGGAGGTGAGGGCCCCGGGAGGGTCCACTATCCCATGACCCGGTGTCCTCACCACGTCACCACCCGGAGCGTTCGGTGTCGGTTGCGCAACCAGTATCCCGACGCGCGCAGACCATGCACCCACCTGACCCGAAACGGCCACCAGGAGGGTCAGGAAGTCACCAGCCCGGCCTCGTAGGCGACAATCGCCGCCTGGACTCGGTTCTTGACGCCGAGCCGCAACAGAATGGCACTGACGTAAGCCTTCACGGTCCCCTCAACCAGGTAGAGCCGAGCGGCGATCTCGGCGTTCGAATGCCCAGCACCGACCAGTCCGAGCACGTCCAGCTCACGCGGGCTCAATACGGCGATCTGCTCTTTGGCAGCCGCCGCTCGCGCCATCGCACCGCCACCCGACCCGGCACTGAGCTCGGCGATCACCCGCTGCGCGACGCGGGGTGACAGGTACGCGGCACCTTCCGCGACCGCCTTCAGCCCGGCGATCAGCTCCCGCGGGTCGCCTGACTTGAGCAGGAACCCGCTGGCGCCGTCACCGAGCGCACGGGCGATGTAGGCGTCCTCCGAGAAGGTGGTGAGCATGACGACCGCGGTCTCCGGCACCGTCCGCCGGATCTCCGCACCGGCCGCCAGCCCGTCCATCCGCGGCATCCGGATGTCCAGTACGGCGACGTCCGGCCGATGCCGCCGTACCGCTTCGACGGCTTCGACGCCGTCGGCTGCCTCCGCGACGACCTCGATCTGGTCGTCGGTGCCGAGGATCGCGCGGACGCCGGCCCGCACCATCGCCTCGTCGTCGGCGAGCATCACCCTGATCATCCGTTGCCCTCCGGGGTCGGTGGTACCGAGCCGCTCTGTACGACGGTCTTCGCGACCAGAGCGCCGTTCGCGAAGCACAGGCGGTACACGTAGTTGCTGGAGAAGGGAGCCGCCGGGCGGTAGTACCGGCAGCTCCAGCCCGCCGGCGGGTGGTAGCCCTCCCCCGGCGCGTCGATCATCTGCATCCGGGGCAGCACCTTCTCCACCTCCGCCTCCGACTGACCGATCGCGAGTCCGTCGTACTGCGCGGGTCGCAGGATCGCGCTGTAGCCGGCGACGAGGTAGTAGCCAAGGGCAACCGCTCCGACGACCGCACCGAGTAACAGCGGAGCGGCGATGGCCGTGATCAGGCCGCGCTGCGCGCTCCGGCGTACCGTAGCCCGCTCGACCGCAGCGGTCGGCGGCTCCGGGCGTCCGCCGGCTCGCGGCATGGTGGCGGTCACCTCGAAGCCGCCACCTGGTCTAGGACCAGCGGTGAGCGAACCACCGGCCAGGCGGACGCGTTCCCGCAGTCCGTCCAGCCCGCGCCCACCTGACGGCGCAGCGACCGGCCGTTGAGCGCCGGTGTCCACAACCTGCACGAGTACGTCGTCCGCGCGGGTCGTCACGGCCACGGTGACGGACGCGCCGGGCGCGTGTTTACTCGCGTTCGTCAGCGACTCCTGGACGACCCGATGCACCGCGCGGTCGACCATGGGCGCCAGCTCGGCGTCCACCTCCTCGACGAGCCGCACCGCCAGACCTGACTCCGCGGCCCGGTCGACGAGCGACCGCACCGTTTCGTCGTGCGGAACGGTCGGCGCGTCCTGGTCACGCAGTACGCCGACGATCTCGCCGAGCCGTTCCGTCGCGGTCGCCGCGGACTCACGCAGCTCACCTGCCGCCCGCCGGTGCTCCGCCGGCAGTGACGGGTCGAGCTCGAGCGCTGCGGCGCGCAGCGCGATCAGGCTGAGCTCGTGACCGACCGAGTCGTGCATGTCCTCGGCGATCCGGGACCGTTCGCGCAGCCGTTCCTGATCGATCTCCATCTGCTGCTCGCGCTCGATCCGCTCGGCCCGCTCCCAGCCGGCCGTGGCCAGCTGCGCCTGCTGCGCCCGGTAGCGACCGACCAGCCACGGCAGTACTACCAACAGCAGAGAGAGCAGCAGCATCAGCAGCCAGGTCAGCACCGCCTCGGTCGCCAGCGCGGCGCGGGCGATCGTCAGCGCGAGGACGAGCATGCCGACCAGCGACCAGCTGCACACGAGGACGAAGTGCTTCAGCTGCGTCTCGCGGCGTCCGGACAGGTAGCTCAGCAAGCTGATCGCCGGTACCAGCGCGATCTGCACCCCGTTCGTCGTACCGAGGGCGAAGGCCAGGATGACGATCTGCGCCCACGCCACCGCGGTCAACGCCGGCAACGGCCACCTGCGCCGCGTGAACACCGCAAACGCCAGGACGGCGATGCAGCCGGCGCGGAACCAGTACGGATCGTTCCGGGCGCCGCTCTCACCGAGCACGAGGAAGCTCAACGCGGCCCACAGACCTACGTCCCCCAGGCGCCGCCACGTCATGACCTAGACGCTACACAGCCGAACACCGAGCTCCTACTGACGAAAGTCAGCACCTGGCCCCAGTACGACGTGCTGCGGCTCCCAGCGCGGGTCCAGCGCAGTCAGGTCGAGCTCGAACGTCCGCGTGATCGGAGCGAGGTTCTGCAGGTGGAAACCGTCCGCACCGTACTCGTACCGCAGCTGATAGGCAGCCTGGTGCAGCGTGACCGCGCCGAACTCGGTCAGGCACGGGGCGACGCGCAGGTCCGCTGTGAGCGTCGGCTGGACACCCAAGTACTCGTGGAACAGAACGCACGCGTAGACGCAGGGGTACTCGTAGTAGTGCGCAGCGCCGTGCCAGGGCTTGTCGTCGACGTAGTAGACGTGGCCCATGTCGTAGCGCTCGCCCATCACGTAGTTGTCGACGGCACCTTGTGCGGCGACCTTGTCCAGCTGGTCGCGCAGCATCCTGCCGTCCTTGCGCCAGGACCAGAACGCGGCGTCCCAGCACCAGTACCGCCCGGCCGCACACAGGTCGTACGGGCCGCCGTCGCCGATCTCGCTCGGCGTGTAGTCGGCGATGCGTGCGGCCAGGAACGTCGGGAAGAGCTGGAACTCGTCCAGCTCGTTCTGGACCAACTCGAGAACCTTTGTGCTCTGAGTGTCGTCAGCCGCCCCGAACAGGACCGGGAGCACGTTCGCGAGCAGATGAATGTGGTCGTGCACTACACCGGAGCGGTCCACCCAGTCGACGAAGCGATCGTGCCCGGGATCCCAGTAGCCGACGGGCAGTGGCTGCCTGATGGCATGTATGAGCCGCTGCGCGATCTCGACGTACCGCTCCGCCTTCTTGGTGCGGTCGACCAGGGTCTCCAGTTCAGCGAGGAGTTGGAAGGACCGTACGGCGAGTGCGGCGGCCAGTGTCTCGCGCCCGTCCTTGATCACTTGGTCCTCGTAGTACACGTCGGACCAGAGCCTGCCGAGACTGTCGATGCAGTCCTCGACGCAGGACGCGGCGCCTTCCATGTCGTCGATGTGGGCACGCAGCCAGGACAGGTCCTTGGTGCGGGCGACGTACAGCCAGATCGACTCCAGCACCTCCACGTTGCCCGTCACCAGGAACATGACCGCGTTCGCCGTACCGTCGAGGCTGTTGCGACGAACGTGATACTCGCGGTCGCCGTCCGGCTGCACGGCGCACGGGTCGCGCCAGAGCTGCTGCGGGTCCTCACGCATCAGGCGGAGCTGCAGCTCGATCATCCGCCGTACGACGGCCTGGTCGACGCCACTGCCCCACGCGATCCGGCCCTTGATCTGAAACTCGTGGTCCACGTCCGGATAGGTGCCGACGTACTTGTCGGCGAGCGTGCTGATCACGTAGCCGTCCGGGTCGGGATACGTGCGTGCCGTGGTGCGCTCGACGACGCAGGGCAGGACTGTGCCCCAGTAGAAGCCCGCGAGCGCGTCGGCCAGTGCGTCGGAGCCCGGGAACTCCAGTGCGAACTCGGCACCCTCGACATCGGCGTGCGGACGAGCAGGGTGCTTCGTCAGCGTTGCTGTCGGCCCCTGCACGGACACGCGGCAGCTGTCGGCGTCAAAGCTGACTGAGAGCGCAGCATCGGTGGTGATCAGCCAGGCCGGGCCCTCCAGCTCTGGGAGGACCCAGCAGGTGCCGTGCCCGTTCAGCACCTCAGTGGACGCATCCGACGGCAGAACGTACCCGTGGTCCAGCACGAACACCGGACCACGCGGGAACACCAACTCGATGTCGCCACTGACCAACCAGGTACGTTCGTCGACCGGCGTCAGCGCAGCGGTCGACGCAGGCAGTCCGGTCACACGTCCCTGCTCTCGGCGTCGATCAGTTCGAACGGAACGTACGACAGGTTCGGCACCGGCTCGCCCCGCAGCTGTGCGATCAGCAGATCGACCGCACGGCGCCCCATCTCCGTCTGGTTCTGCCGAACATGCAGGTACGGCGGTCCGCCGATCGAGTCCCCCGGCGAGTCGAAACAGGCGATCACGCGGTCACCACCGAGCACCCGGTCGACCATCCGGGCCAGGTTGTACTCACAGGCGAAATACGCCGTCACCTCGGGCATGCGGTCCCGGAACGCGCGGATGACGTCCATGTCGGCCCGCACGCTCTCCGTCGTGGTCGAACCAGGCAGCGTGCTGCGCAGGTCGGTCAGCTCGTGCGGCTGGCCAAAATCACCGAAGGCGGCCCGGAACCCTTCCAGGCGGTCCTCGATCGACGACGTGTTCACCGGTGGTGGCGAGACGAACGCGATGTGCTCATGCCCCTGTTCGAGGAGGCGGACGGTCAGCGCGCGGGCCGCGGCCACGTTGTCGGTGTGAACTGCCGCCACCGGGATGCCGGACAGATGGCGGTCCACAACAACCACAGGGAACCCGTCCAGCACCTGCCGCAGCAGACTGGCGTTGTAGAAGTCGCCGTGCACCGGGAACACGATCAGCCCGTCCACGCTGGCCACCAGCGAGTCGACGGCCTTCTCCTCATCGGTCTGCCGCCCGTGCGTACGCCGTATTACCAGGTGGGCGCCGTACTCCGCGCAGCGCTCCTCGATCGAGTTGAGCAGGTCCAGACCGAACGCCTCGGACATGTCCGGCACGATCAGCGCGATCGACCGCGCCTCACGCCGCGTGGCCGGCCGGAGCGGCACGCTGAGATCGGTGAGGTCGGGCAGCCGCCGTACGACGAAGGTGCCTTTCCCGCGGATGCGCTCGACCAGACCCGCTTCCCGCAGTACCTCCAAGGCACGCTTGGAGGTGATCCGGCTGACCGCGAACTGTGTCGCCAGCTCCATCTCGGACGGCACCCGGTCCCCAGGGCGGAGCGCGCCCCGCCGGAGCTGCTCCAGCACATGGGCGCAGATGCGCTCGTACAGCAGTGCCACAGCACGTGCCCCCTCCGAGTTGACCGGTTGACATATCCAATCATCCTGCGAACCGTCGGTGCCGGGTGGGAGCGTGCAGACAATGTGGTCACCCCACGTCTCCTCAAGTAGCCCGTTGGCCTGTCACCATTCCGGCATGACCCGCCCAACGGTGCCTGCATTCGCGGCCCGGCCCGTCGTCACAGTCGCGCTGATCGTCGGCGCGGTACTGACGGCGCTGTCCGGACGGTACGGATACCACCGCGACGAGCTGTACTTCCTGGTCGCCGGCCACCACCTCAACTGGGGGTATGTCGACCAGCCACCGCTGACGCCACTGATCACCCGCATCTCGACCACCGTCTTCGGTGACACGGTGATGGGCCTGCGCGTGCTGTCGACGGTGAGCTGTGTCGCGACGGTCATCGTGATCGCCCTGATTGCCCGCGAGTTCGGCAGCGACCGGCGAGGGCAACTGCTCGCCGCGATCTGCGCCGCGGTGTCCGGCTTCGTGCTCGGCGTCGGCCACATGGTGTCGACCGCGACGTACGACCTGCTCGCCTGGATGCTGATCGGGCTGTTCGCGGTCAAGCTGCTGCGGACCGGCGACGGCCGCTGGTGGCTCGCGCTCGGCCTGACGATCGGCATCGCCCTGGAGAACAAGTACCTGGTGGTGCTGCCCGTCGCCGCGCTCCTGGTGTCGCTGCTGATCGTCGGCCCACGTCGCGTACTGCGCTCCTGGTGGCTCCTCGCCGGTATCGCGATCGCCGGCCTGATCGCACTGCCGAACGTCATTTGGCAGTTCCAGCACGACTGGCCGCAGCTCAAGGTCGCGGGCGGCATCAGCGACGACGATGGCACCGAGAACCGGATCATGTTCATCCCGCTGCAGATCCTGCAACTGTCACCGTTGCTGGTACCGATCTGGATCGCGGGCTTCCTCCGGATCTGGCGGACACTGCCGTGGGCGCGGTCCGTCGCGCTCGCCTACCCCGTGCTCTGCGTCGTCGTCCTGGTGTCCGGCGGCAAGTCGTACTACGCCCTGCCGCTGCTGCTCGTCCTCGTGGCGGCCGGTTGCGAGCCGGCGTTGCACTGGATCGACCGTCATCGGCGCCAGGCTGTCGCCGCACTCGTTCTCGCTGCTGTCACTTCGTCCGTCTTCACGTTGCCGATCCTGCCGGCGTCGGCGGGCGACATCGTCATCCCGGTCAACAAGGAGCAGGGCGAGCAGATCGGGTGGCCCGCGTTCGTCGCGAACGTCGCCACCGCCTGGGCCCAGGTGCCGTCGGCGGAGCGGTCGACCGCGACGCTGCTGACCGGCAACTACGGGGAGGCCGGCGCGCTCGTCCGCTATGGCGACTCGCACGGCTTACCGATGCCGTACTCACCACACATGAGCTTCGCGGACTGGGCCCAGCCGCCGGACAGCAACACCGGCCCGGTTCTCCTCGTCGAGCTCGAACGCACGCCGATCTTCGAATCCCACTTCCGCAACTGCGAACAAGTCGGCACCGTCGACAGCATCGTCTCCAACGACGAGGACGGCACCGCCCTGGTCCTTTGCGAACAGCCCGCCGAACCCTGGTCCACCTTGTGGCCGAAGATCCGCCAGTTCTACTGATCCCCCTACGGTTGGACGGTGCTCGACCTCATTGACCTGCCGGCCGGCCTCCTGTTCCTCCGCGACGACCGCCTCGGGAAGCGCTGGCACGTCAGCCTGCCCGCGTTCCGTCTCGCCCGCTTCCCGATGGTCGCCGGCGACTTCCCGCTGACTAGCGTGAGCTGGTACGACGCCGTTGCCTTGTGCAACCAGCTCTCGGCCGAGTCCGGACTTCCACCGGCGTACTCCATCGACGGCACCGAGGTCGACTGCGACTGGTCCTCCTCCGGCTACCGCCTCCCGACCGAGGCCGAGTGGCAGTACGCCTGCACCGCCGGCACGCCCGCGTACCGCTACGGCCCGATCGACGACATCGCGTGGTACGCCGGGAACTCGGACGGCCACACCCATCCGGTCGGGCTCAAAACGCCGAACGCGTGGGGACTGCACGACATGCTCGGCAACACCTGGGAGTGGTGCTGGGACCTGTACGACGCCGAGACGTACGGCGCGTACCGGATCTTCCGAGGCGGTGGCTTCGACGACGAAGAACGCTCCGTCGGCTCCACCGTCCGCCGCCGGTCACATCCCACCTTCGCGATCGAGGACCTCGGATTCCGCGTCGCGCAATCACTCTGACGGCCGTCGCGCGGTCAGTGTGACGGCTTGAGCGCGATCTTTCCGACGGTGGCACGGGACTCCAGTTCCGCCAGGGCTTTCGGGCCGTCCGCGAGGTCGTACACCGTCGGGCGACCTGGCGGGTAGACGCCGGCTTCGATCAGCTGATCCAGCTCGGTCATCACGTCGGCGAACAGCTCAGGCGCCTGCTGGATCAACGTCGTCAGGTGCTGACCGATCACGTGAATCGGGTGCTTGAAGTTCAACTCCCAGTTGCTGATCGTCGCCTCACCCCCAGCCGCACCAATCACGACGACCTTGCCGGTCACCCGCCGCGCCACCTCGACACTCTGGCGAAACGTCGCGCCCCCGACCGATTCGAGCACGATGTCGACACCACGGTCGCCCGTCAGCCGCCGTACCTCGGTGACCAGGTCCGCGGTCTTGTAATCGATGACGTGATCCGCACCGAGCCGCCGTACGACGTCGTGTTTGGAAGCGGACGCGGTGGCGATGACTGTAGCCCCGTAGTGCTTCGCGATCCGCACCGCTGCCTGGCCGACACCACCCGCGGCCGCGTGGATCAGCACCGTGTCACCTTCAGCCAGCCGACCAAGCGGCCGAAGCGACGCGAGCGCAGTCGCCCAGTTGAGCACGAGGCCGAGCGCCTCCTCGTCACTCCATCCAGCCGGCACCGACACGACGCCGTCGGCCGGCATCACGACATACTCCGCGAACGCGCCGTACCCAACGCCAAGCACCCGATCCCCCACAGCCACACCACACACGGCCCCGCCACTCACGGCCCCATCCGCCACGGCCTTGCCGACCGCGACGACTACACCGGCAGCTTCAAAGCCCGCGAGATACGGCGGCCGCGGACCACCGTCGTACGTACCACGCGTCTGCATCACGTCCGCAAAGTTCACCCCCGCGGCACCAACCTTGACCAGCACCTCCCCCGCACCCACCGCCGGCACCGGCACATCCACCAGCCGCATCACCCCCGGCCCCTCCAACGACGGCTGCTCCAACGCCTTCACAACCTCACCCACCTGTTCGATCAACGTCGCACACCTGTTTGATCCAGATCGTACACCCAACAGAATAACCACTCGCTGCACACGAAGGGCCGCAGTACGTTTCTCGAAACCACCGACCGCCAACGCCGATGTGACGCGGATGCGGACCTGACGCGGACGCCGACCTGACGCTGACGGCGACGCTGATCGAAGAGGTGCCATATGAGCTTGCCCGTCCTCACCGACCGCCTGGCGCTCCGCTGGCCCGTCGAATCCGACTTCGCCGCACTGTGCACCCTCTGGACCGACGCCCGCGTCGCGCGCTTCATGGACGACTGGGGCCCGCGGGACGTCCCCGGCGTACGCGCCTGGCTGAACACCCACGCGAACGCCGCCAGCGACAACGGCACCCATCTACAACTGATCATCACCCGCCGCACCGACGCCGAGTTCCTCGGCTGGCTAGGCCTGGGCCAGAGCAACGACCCCACAGCCGACTGGAGCTTCGGCTACGCCATCCACCCAACCCACCGCTCCAACGGCTACGCCACCGAAGCCCTCAAAGGCGCCCTCACCTACTGCCACGACCACCACTCAGTAGCCACGTTCTGGGGCGAATGCCACGCCCCCAACAAAGCCTCAGCCCACGTAATGCTCACCGCCGGCCTCAAAGAACTCCCAAATCCCCCCAAAAACACCCGCCGCTTCCAAACCCCCTAACCCCAACCCCTCCGACCCCACCAAATCCACACCCCACCACCAACCGCCCCAAGCACCCACCCGGACCGCCAGCCCATCACAATCCGTCTCCCGAGCCGCCGTCCCCGCTCGGGCCGTCCGACCAGGGCCGATTGTGATGGCCTGCAGATCCCAACCACGCCAAAGCCCTAGCCGGCAGACGACCGCCCCACCCGCACCCGCCCGATCTCACCCCACCACCGGCCAGTCCCCCGTTCCCTCCCCCTCACGCGATTGGGGAGGATTACCCTCCCGAATCGGCCAGTCATCCTCCCCAACCCGGCGCGACCAACGGGCACGGGCCCGCGGCGGGACTGCACGCCGGTCAGACGACCGCGGCGGGCAACCCACGCCGGTCAGACGACTGCGGCGCCCAGCCACGGAGCCGAGCGGAGCGAAGGCGCAAGGGGGTGCGGGTGGCGGAGCCCCCGCTCGCGGCAAGCGAAGCGCTGCCGCACGAAATGACGAAGGCGACCCGGTCCGCGCTTTCCGCGGACACGAGTCGCCG
>NZ_JBSHBJ010000007.1:0-9712 GCF_053611945.1 Kribbella sp. NPDC054772
GGCCTGGACTGAGGAGCGCAGGGAGCGTAGCGACCGGAGCGACGAGGGAAGGCCGGGAGGCCCCGTGACCGCGCCGGTGCCGGAGGCCCGGCCGAAAGTACTGTCATGCCGCCGGGGGCTTGTTGTTCGTGGTGGTGTCGTCGTAGAGCCGGGAAGCGATGTCCTGCTCGGTGGTGTCCTGGTGCTGGTTCACCGACTGCTGGACGTTCTGCCACACGGCCTTGCCGTCGGACTCGGGGATCACGATCCAGGCGACCGCGTAGCCGAGCAGGGCGGCGCCGCCGGTGATCAGGGTGAGGCCGACCCAGCCGAGGCGGACCAGGGTCACGTCGACGTTCAGGTACTCGGCGATGCCGCCGGAGACTCCGGAGAGCATCCGCTGGTTCGCGGACCGACGGAGGACCTTGCCGGACAGGTTCTGGAACGGTGCGTTGGAGTTCGTCATGTCTCTACTGTCCCGTTCGGGCACCCTGCGGCACATCAGGATCGGTACCGACCGACCCCTGATCCGACCCCGGGGCCGGAGATCCGGCGTCCCTGACGACTTTCGTGACAAGCCACCGCTCCGGCGCTCAGACTGGAGGAGTCGCCCGGTTCGGCAGAACTGTGAGAGACCTGATGAACCCACCGCACTCGACCGAGCTTCTGGAGCCGCCCGAGGACGACGTGGGCCTCAACACCACCGTTTCGCGCAGTCGATCGCGCAATGTGCTGGCGTCGGCCGCCGCGGTGACCACGGTGATCGCCGTCATCGGTGTCACCAACTTGCTGAGCACCAACGGCGGCGGCGGTCTGGTCACCACGCCCGAGCTGCTTCCGGAGCCGGTCGCGATGCGCGTGGTCGGCTTCGGGCACGCGGCGATCGCCGTACCGCGGGGGTGGGGCATGAACCTCAGCCGCTGCGGCATCCCGCGCCGCGACACCGTGCTGATCGACGACCCGAGCGCGGCAGGGGACTGCGATGTGCCGCGCCCTCCGGACGTCGACAGCGTGGAGCTCGACACCTCCCCACCGAACGGTTTCCACGTCGACCTGACGTTCAGCATCAACGGAGTGGCAGCCGAGCGCACCTGGACCAGCTGTGGGGACGACGACGTGTGCTGGGGCGCGGTCGGCATCCCGGCCCTGAACGTCTGGTTCCGTGCCTCGTCGTCGACCAACGCCGCCGAGGTGGACGAGATCCTGGGCCGGATCGAGGTCCTTCCCGACCTGATCGGCGTACCCAGTGCCCGGTCCCTCGACGAGAGCGGGAACGGTACGGCGTACGCGCGGCGACTGAAGCAGTTGGGCCTCGAAGTGGAGGTCCGCACGAGGACGTCCCTCGTCTACGAACCGGGCCGCGTCGTCAACGTCTCCCCAGCCCCTGGAACCATCCTGAATCCCGGCGAAACCGTCACGCTGACCGTCGTCAAGTAGGCGGAACTGTCGGTGGGGGTGCCTAGCGTTCGGGGTATGGATGCGGCGGCGGTGGTGAAGGTGATGGTGGGGTTGCCGGGCGCTGAGGAGCAGGAGGGGTGGGCGGGGCAGCCGGTCTTCAAGGTGAAGAACAAGAGCTTCGCGTACCTGTCCGAGGACCAGACCCGCATGCACCTGAAGGCCCTCCGTGAGGAGCAGGAGGCCCTGGTCGCCGAGGACCCGGCCGTGTACTCCGCCTCGTGGGCCGGCGGGCGCTTCGCGTGGCTTCTCGTCGAGCTGGAGCCGGCCGACGAGGAGGAGCTGCGCGAGCTCATCACCGAGGCGTGGCGGCTGACGGCACCGAAGTACCTGATCGCCCAGCTGACTCCGGGGGCCGGTGCGTAGGGTCGGGCTGGCTTGCACTCGTTTGGGTCGAGTGCTAATACTTGGTTAGCACTCCAAGGGTGAGAGTGATAAAAGCTCGTGCCCGCGGTGTGTGCAAGAAGACGGCTTCGATGAGGTGCCGGAGCGCGGCGGGACATGAGCGTCGCGGATCGGTGCCGTCCGTCGCGGGCATCGGCGCCGGCTGGACCACAAAGACTCGACGCGGGAGGACTCGCGGAGAATGCCCAAGCTGATTGCTTTCGATGAAGAGGCACGCCGTGGCCTCGAGCGGGGGATGAACACCCTCGCCGACGCGGTCAAGGTGACACTCGGCCCGAAGGGCCGCAACGTCGTGCTGGAGAAGAAGTGGGGCGCCCCCACGATCACCAACGACGGTGTCTCCATCGCCAAGGAGATCGAGCTCGAGGACCCGTACGAGAAGATCGGGGCCGAGCTCGTCAAGGAAGTTGCCAAGAAGACCGACGACGTCGCGGGTGACGGCACCACGACCGCCACCGTGCTGGCCCAGGCCCTCGTCCGCGAGGGACTGCGCAACGTTGCCGCGGGCGCGAACCCGATGGGCCTGAAGAAGGGCATCGAGAAGGCCACCGAGGCGGTCAGCGAGCAGCTGCTGTCGCTGGCCAAGGACGTCGAGACCCGGGAGCAGATCGCTTCCACGGCCTCGATTTCTGCCGCCGACAACCAGGTCGGCCAGATCATCGCCGAGGCGATGGACAAGGTCGGCAAGGAAGGCGTCATCACCGTCGAGGAGAGCAACACCTTCGGCCTCGAGCTCGAGCTCACCGAGGGTATGCGCTTCGACAAGGGGTACATCTCGCCGTACTTCGTGACCGACACCGAGCGGATGGAAGCGGTCCTCGACGACCCGTACATCCTGATCGTGAACAGCAAGATCTCGAGCATCAAGGACCTCGTCCCGGTGCTGGAGAAGGTCATGCAGACCGGCAAGCCGCTGGCCATCATCGCCGAGGACATCGAGGGCGAGGCGCTGGCGACCCTGGTCGTCAACAAGATCAAGGGCACCTTCAAGGCCGTCGCCGTCAAGGCGCCGGGCTTCGGTGACCGCCGCAAGGCCATGCTGGTCGACATCGCCGTCCTCACCGGCGGCGAGGTGATCTCCGAGGAGGTCGGCCTCAAGCTCGACACCGTCGACCTGGAGCTGCTCGGCCAGGCCCGCAAGATCGTCGTCACCAAGGACGAGACGACCATCGTCGAGGGCGAGGGCGACGCGGACCAGATCACCGGCCGGGTCAACCAGATCCGCGCCGAGATCGAGAAGTCGGACTCCGACTACGACCGCGAGAAGCTGCAGGAGCGGCTGGCCAAGCTGGCCGGTGGCGTTGCGGTGATCAAGGTCGGCGCGGCCACCGAGGTCGAGCTGAAGGAGCGCAAGCACCGCATCGAGGACGCCGTTCGCAACGCGAAGGCGGCCGTCGAGGAGGGCATCGTCGCCGGTGGTGGCGTCGCTCTTCTGCAGGCGTCCGTGGCGGCGTTCGAGAAGCTGGAGCTCGAGGGTGACGAGGCGACCGGTGCGCAGATCGTGCGCAAGGCCGTCGAGGCCCCGCTGAAGCAGATCGCCGTGAACGCCGGCCTCGAGGGTGGCGTCGTGGTGGAGAAGGTTCGCAACCTCGAGCCGGGCTGGGGCCTCAACGCCGCGACCGGTGAGTACGTCGACCTGATCGCCACCGGCATCATCGACCCGGCCAAGGTGACCCGGTCCGCGCTGCAGAACGCGGCGTCGATCGCGGCCCTGTTCCTCACCACCGAGGCCGTCATCGCCGACAAGCCGGAGAAGGCCGCGGCCGCCCCCGGCGGCGCGCCCGACATGGGCGGCATGGACTTCTGATCCAGTAGTCCGACAGCACACAGCAACACCTCAACGGCCCCGAACCCAACGGTTCGGGGCCGTTGCCTGTCCCGCCCCTTCCCGGAGCCCCCGCCGCACCACAGCCGAGCGACCCAAACGCCCCGACGCCTCAACGGGGCGACGGAGCAACCGGTCAACGGCGCGACGAACCTTCACCTCACACGAGCTCTTCCCGTCCCCACACGAGGGGATAACCCCTCCAGGCAGGCCTTCTCCCCTCGCACACCACCCCAGAACCCCCACCACGAGCGGATAACCCCTCGCGTACCCCGCGGCCATCTCCCGAGCCCCTCCCACAGGCGAACTCGACCACACGCACCCGCCCGACCGCACCCGCCCGACCGCACCCGCCCGACCGCACCCGCCCGACCGCACCCGCCCGACCGCGCAGCGGAGCCCCCGCGCCGGATGGAGCACATGAATGGGGACCTTGGACAGGTACTGGTGACTGGGGACAGGCAATACCGGGTCTCCAGTCCCCGTTTCCTGTCCGAACCCCACCTGGCGCCGTCGCACTCGCGGGCTGTCGTACGGCGTCGCGCCGGTGCCGGCCGCCTAGCACCACCCACCGTGACCGAGCGCGGTCACCGTCGTGCCGCAGGCCCGTGCGTCCCGCGTGCCGTGTGCGGCGAGGGTGCTGGCAGACTCGCGGCGTGGAACAGGTGCTGACACTCGTGGTGCGCGTCGAGAAGAACGCGCGGCCTTCGCAGACGGATGCTCTCGAGACGGCGGCGCGGGCGGTGCTGGCGATGCTGGCCGACGAGCGCTCGTCCGGCGAGGGCGAGTGGGCGGCGGCGATGACGGCCTGGCAGGACAACCGGATCCGGAAGATCACCAAGCGCGCCCGTGGAGCTGAGTGGCGCCGAGCCGAGGCACTGCCCGGCATCACGGTGAGGGGAACCAGAGCAGGCACCGCGGAGCCGGGCGGTGCTGCGGAGCCGGGCGGTGTGTCGGGCGCTGCGGTGCCGGGTGCCGTGGAAGCGGGGACTGGGGCGGGTGGCGTGGAGCCGGGGACCGGTGCAGGCGCGGTGGGCGTGTCGGTGGCTGAGGTTCGGGTGTTTCCGCCTACGGGGGTGGATTCGGTGCCGGTGGACTTGTTCAAGCTTCAGGTGAGTGGCACGGACTTCGAGGACTCCGCGGAGCTTGCGGCGCCCGGACACGGCGTACCGGTGCTGTGGGTGAATCCGGATCTGGAGATGTCCAGTGGTAAGGCGATCGCGCAGTGCGGGCATGCGGCGCAGCTCGCGTGGTGGGGGCTGTCGTCAGCGGCGCGGAAGGAGTGGGAGGCGGCCGACTTCGCGCTGGCGGTGCGGACCGCCGGCCGCGCCCAGTGGCAGGAACTGCTGGCCACGCGTCTCCCCGTGGTGCAGGACGCCGGCTTCACCGAGATCGCTCCCGGCTCCCGTACCGTGATCGCCGATCATCCTTTGCTGACGCGGTAGTGCAGGTGGGTGACGCGGTCACCCTGGACCACCCGCGGATTGTCGAGCAGCACCTGCGGCCCCACGAAGTCGCCGAAGAACTTCACCCCGCTGCCGAAGACCACCGGTACGACGTTGTACGCGATGTCGTCGACCAGACCAGCGGCGAGCGCCTGACCGGTGATGTTGCCGCCGGTGACGACGACGTCGCGGTCGCCGGCGTGCTCTTTCGCCCGGGCGATGGTTTCCTCGACACTGTTGACGAAGGTGAACGGTGCGTCGGGGAACGGCCAGTCCGTCGGCGGCTGATGCGTGACGACGAAGACGTGGTCGCCGACCGACGGTACGCCGTCCCAGCCGTTCGTGATGTCGAAGAGATGCCGCCCGATGACGCACGACCCGACGTTCGGCCAGGTGGACTTCATGTACGCCGCACTCGCCTCGCTCACATGGAACGGCCGGCTCCGGTCGGTCCCGTACACCTCGACCGGCCCGTTGTTGTACCAGTCGAACAGCGGCCCGACCCCGTCCTCGGTGTCCGCCACGAACCCGTCGAGTGAAACGGCTGCCGACACGATCACGCGCCCCATGCTCACTTCACCACCCGGTACGTCAGGTGCTGCGCCGCCGACGTAGACACCGCTTCGATCAACTCCACTGTGAAACCGGCAGCAGGCTCGGCCGGGAACAACCGCGTGCCGGCACCGAGTACGACGGGTGCCACGTGCAACCGCAGTACGTCGGCCAGCCCTTCGGCGAGTACCGCGTGACAGATCTGACCGCCACCCATCACGACGACATCCTTGCCGCTGGCAACGTCCAGCGCCTGGGTGACCGCCGCGGCCGGGCTGCTGACGAAGCGGAACCGGTCGCCGAGCCGGGTCTTGGCCGGCGGGGTGTGGGTGACGACGAAGATCGGTGGGTTGACCTCGCCGGTCGGCTTCGCGCCGTACCCCATCTCCTCGCTCCAGCCGTCGGGGGCGTCGATGATGTCGAACAGGTTCCGGCCCTGGACGACCGCGCCGCTCGCCTCGAAGGCCGCGTCGAGGACGGCGCGGTCCGCGTCGGTGCCGTGGAAGACCCAGCCGTGCAGGGCCATGCCGCCGTCACCGAGGCCGTTGCCGATCCCGACGTTCGGGCCGGTCACGTATCCGTCCAGGGACACCGAGATGTCCACCACGACCTGGGTCATCGCTCAGCCCTCCTTGGCGACGACTTCGGCGAGCCGGTCCATCGAGTCGCGGATGCCGTGTTCCATACCGGACTCGACGAACGCGTCCCGGCTCTCGACCGAGGGGAACACCGACTGCTGGTTCAGCCGGACACCGGTCGCGGTCGGCTCGAGCGTCGCCTTCTCCAGGCAGACCTCGCCCGGCGCGCCCTCCCACTCGAAGGTCTGGATGATCAGCTTGTCCTGGTCGACGGTGTGGAAGACGCCGCGGAACGCGTACTCACCGGAGTCGTCGCGGTGGATGTAGCGGTAGCGGCCGCCGGAGCGTACGTCGTACTCCTCGACGGTCATCTCGAGTTCGCGGGGGCCCATCCACTGCGCGACCAGGTCGCGGTCGGACATGACTCGGAACAGCTGCGCCGGCGTGGCGTCGAACTCCCGGGTGACCTCGACGAACGGGGTCCCGGCCGGGGTGTTGATGGTGGTCTCGCTCATTGGTCCTTCTCCTTCACGGTGTTCAGCAGCGCGTCCATCCGGCGGAAGCGCCGCTCGGTCTCGAGCCGGTACTCGTCGATCCAGCTCGTCAGGGCTTCGAGGGCGGCCGGCACCAGGTGGCACGGGCGGCGCTGGCCGTCCCGGGTCCTGGTGATCAGGCCGGCGGTCTCGAGCACCTGGATGTGCCGCGACACCGCCTGTTTCGTGATCGGGAAGGGTTCGGCCAGTTCGTTCACGGTGGCCGGGCCGCGCGACAGCCGGGCGATCATCGCCCGCCGGACCGGGTCGGCGAGTGCCGCGAAGGACCGGTCGAGCTGATCGCCGTCAATCGTCATCTTTATCAACCATTCCCTTGATCAACCGATATGTTGACTATAGGGACAGGCCTCCGCCACCGTCAAGGGGCGTTCGGATCAGATCGTTTCGAAGGCGGCCATCATCGCCATGTCCTCGTGCTCGAGGTTGTGGCAGTGGATCAGGTACTTGCCCTTGTGGGCGGTGAACCTGACCAGGACCTCGACGACCTCGGCCGGGCGGATGTCGACGGTGTCCTTCCAGCCGTGGTCGTACGCCGACAGCTTGCTCTTCCCGCCGCGCGTCAGCACCTGGAACGGCGCCAGATGGACGTGTACCGGGTGGTGGACGTCGGTGACGAACGACCAGATCTCGCACTGGTCCAGCTTCACCTGCGCCTGCATCACCGCGGGATCGAAGCCCTTCCCGTTGATCGTCCAGCCGCGGTGGTCCCCGGCGTCACCGCGGCGGAAGCGCCACTCCCGCCGTACGACGCCACTCGGCCGGGGCGTCACGGCGTACGACGAGAGGGTCGCGGGAATGCTCGTGTCGTCGGCGGCCTTGCGGGCGACCTTGAAGCGCAGGACGTTCGCGTTCTTGTCGAGCTTGTTGACGACCGTGACCTCGTCACCGGGCTGGTACTGCGAGAAGTCGACGACCACGTCGAACCGTTCCGCCGGCGCGAGCACGAGGGTCTGATGCTCGATCGGCTTGTCGAGCAGTCCGCCGTCACTCCCGATCTGGACGAACTTCGCGGGCCCCTTGTCGAAGGCGAGCTCGTACCGCCGGGCGTTGCTGGCGTTCAGGATCCGGAAGCGATACCGCACCGCGTCCACCTCGTGCACCGGCCACGGCGCACCGTTCACCAGCGTGACGTCTGCGACAACACCTTCCATGTACGCCGACTCGACCCCGGGACCGTCCTTCGCCGCGGGGTACAGGAACGACCCGTCGGCGTCGAACGCACGGTCCGCGATGACCAGCGGGATCTCCCGATCGCCCTTCGGTAGCGGGAGTTTCGCCTCCTCGTCGTCACGGATGATGTGCAGACCGAACAGTCCGCGGTACACCTGCGGCGCGGTGTAGTCCATCGTGTGGTCGTGGTACCAGAGTGTCGCGGCGCGCTGCGTGTTCGGGTACGTGTACGTGCGGCGGCCCATTGTCATGTCGCCGCCGGCCATGTGGTGACCGCCGGAGTGGCCGCCGTTCGCGGGCATGATCATGTCGAGCGGCCAGCCGTCGCTCGGCGCCGGTGTGTAACCGCCGTGCAGATGCACCACGGTCGACACGTCGAGCTCGTTGATCTGCTCGACCACGGTGGTGCGTCCACTGGGTACGTCGAAGGTCGGGCCGGGGAGCAGGCCGTCGTACCCCATCACCTCGGTCTTCAGGCCGGGGAGGATCTCGAGGCTCGCCTTGCGCTGGACGACCTGGTAGTAGTCGGCCTTCGCGTCCGAGCGGATCGGCTTCTTCACCGGCGGGATCGGGAGCGGGACCTGGAACGGTGCGGGGAGTTTCGCCTTGCTGCGCAGGAGTTCTCCGGCCTGCGCGGGCTTCGCCTCCTCGCCGCAGCTGGTCAGGGTCGCTGCGGCACCGGTGCCTCCGGCAACAGCCAGGAACCCGCGGCGGGACATCGTCATCGCTTCACCTCCCGGCGGCTCAGGCGTGCGGTGGGTCGGAACGACCAGACCGTCATCCAGACGACGGTGGTGACGATGGCCGTGCCGAGCGGAATGTGTACGGCGAAGTTCTGCAGGTAGCCGTAGGTGAGCTGGACGAACTCCGCGACGACAAGCAGCACGGAGGCGACGCTCGGCCAGACGCGGCCGCGACCGGCGAGTGTGTAGCAGGCGGCGACGGTGGTCTGCAGCAACGCAACCATCCAGACCGTGCCGCCGATCACACCGTGCACGTTGGTCATCGCGTCCACGTTGCCGGACAGGAAGTACCCGGCGGCGATCGGTTGCGTGATCACGAAGACGGCGTGCAGCACCAGGGTGATCCGGAGGAACTGCAGGCTGACGCGTGGGCGGCGTACCTTGCGTGCCTCGGGGGCTGCGATGGTGGTCATGCGGGCACGACCTGACGTTGGCGCGCGGTCCAGTACGCGAAGGCGACCGAGGCGGCGACCAGCGCGATGCCGAGCGGGATGTGGATCGCGAGCTGACGGCTGTATCCCACCACCACCTGGCCGACCTCGCCGGCCACGATCAGCAGGCTGACCGCGGGCGCCGTCCAGCGACCGCCGCTCCGCCACCAGATCGTTGCTACCAGCAACTGCGCGAGCCCCAGGAAGACCAGCGCCAGTCCCGTCGGCTCGTGCATCCGCAGGCCGGCCGGGGAGCCGTTCAGGTAGACCCCGGCGAACACCGGTTGCAAACAGATCCCCACCGCATGCACCCCAGCCAGTAGCTGGAGTGCCCTCAGGCTCATCATGTAGACAGACAATAGTAGTCTGGCTACATGTAGATCAATCAGGTATTACCCGGAGAGATCAGGTGAGCTGCCCCAGGGGTGCGACGCTGATCCCGGCCCGCTCGCAGACCCAGTGCGGGTCGGGGCCGAGCTCCGGCTCGATCCGGAGCTCGTGGTCGTGCAGGTCGTCGCACGCGCTGCACCCCGGCCCCCGGACGCCGGCGTCGCCCCGGCGGTCCTGGGCGGCCA
>NZ_JBSHBJ010000007.1:9722-208079 GCF_053611945.1 Kribbella sp. NPDC054772
GACCATGGGGCAGGCGCCCGCGGTGCTGGCACCCGCCACGACCGAGGGGGCCGCGGCGGCGGGCGGCGGCGGGGGCCAGGGGGTCGGGGGGGGGCGCGAGGGCCCGGCGCGCGGCCCCGCCCCCCCGGGGGGGGCGGGGGCCGCGAGCCGCCCCTCTCCGCTGCTGGTGGTCGTGCAGGTCGTCGCACGCGGTGCACCGCGGCCACCGGACGCCGGAGTCGACCAGGCGGTCCTGGACGTCCTGCGCGACCAGGCCGGCGATGTGCTCGGCGCCGTCCGGCCACTGATCCAGCCACCACTGGCGGCCGGCCACGGCGTCCTCCAGCAGGGACACCATCGTCGCGTCGTTGAAACCGCGCGCGGCGAGGTCGTGGAGGACCATCGCCCGCGCGGTCAGCAGCACCCCTGGCTCATTCATCGCCCTTCAGGGTGCCAGACGGCACCGACAAAACCACGCGCCGCCTCTTTGGGTCCGGCTCAACCAGATTTCCGCGGCGGATCTGGTTGGTGCGGGCCCAAAGAGGCGTGCGGCGCGATCAGCTCGCCGGAGTGGGGCAGGTGGGGCTGGGGTCGATGCGGTTGGCGAGGCGGAGTTCGCGTTCCGCAGTGGTGCGCAATGCGGCGCCGAGGCGGGCCCGGATCGTCAGCGCGCGACGGGGCGCGGGCTCGTCGTACGGCTGCTGGGGAGCGTTCGGGAGAGCCGACTGGCTGAGGCTGCGAGCGTTCTCGACCGCGGTGTTGCCGGGGGTGAAGTACGTCATGATTCTGCTCCCTCCTGAGAGCGTGGTTGATCGGCCGGCGGCCGGTGTGACCGTCGGAAGACGTGCTGGATCAGCCCGGGAACCGAGTGGCCCCGAGGGTGTCTGGAGTTGTCAGCGCTTCGGTGCCGGCCCGCTGCTCGAGCGGACGATCAGCTGGGTCGGCATCAGCAGTTGGCGCTCGGTGGTGGTGGGATCGAGCAGGATCCGGCCGACCGCGCGTCCTTTGTCCTTGATCGGCTGCCGGACCGTCGTCAGGCCGGCGGCCTCCGCGGCGGGGATGTCGTCGAATCCCGCCAGGGTCAGATCGCGACCCGGGGTCAGCCCCCGGACCTTCATCGCTTCCATCGCGCCGAGCGCCTGGACGTCGCTCAGCCCGACGATCGCCGTCGGCCGGTCCTGCGAGTCGAGCACGTACTCCGCTCCGCGCAGGCCGGACGCGATCGCGTTGTGCCCGCCGGAGACGATCCGCAGCCGGGCATCCGGCATCGCCTTCTGCAGGCCCTGGATCCGCAGCTCGCAGTCGGTGTACCCGACCTCGTCGAGCGTCAGCTCCACCGGACGGCCGCCGGCCGCCTGCGCGTTGTCCACCAGTACGACGACCTCGCGGTGCCCCAGTCGGGCCAGGTGCTCGCCCAGCTGCGCGGCCGCTTCGATCTCGTCGATCGCCACCCAGCACAGGTCCGGGTGGTCGCCTCGATCGGTCGACACCGCGGGGATGCCGCGGTTGGCGAGGATCTCGAGCGCCGGGTTCCCGCTCGGCACACAGAAGATCGCCGCCGCGTCGATCGCCGCCTGCTGGACGGCGTTGCTCCCGCTCGCGGGGTCCGTCGAACTCAGTGGCATCAGCAGCAGGCTGGTGGCGAACTCCTCGGCGACCTCCGCGAGACCGGCGAGGAAACCGACCGCGTACGGGTCCGAGAACGCGTACGCGAGCTTGTCCGTGAACAGCACCCCGACGGCCCCGGCCTTCCCGCTGCGCAGGGCGCGGGCGGAGGCGTCCGGACCGGCGTACCCGAGCTCCTGGGCGGCGGCCAGGATGCGCTCGCGGAGAGCGCCCGAGAGCTGGTCGGGCTTGTTGTAGGCGTTGGAGACGGTGGACGGCGACACACCGACGGCCTTCGCCACGGTCTTGAGCGTCACCCCGGCCATCTCACACACCCTTCTGTATCGTTCTTCTAAATCGTTCTAGAAAAACGATACAGAAGCCCGGCGGCGAGTGCAACACCAATTCCCCGCGGGTGCGAGAGGATAGCCCCCATGGGTTCGTTGCTGGAGATCATCGCCTTGCACCCGGCGGACGCGGAGGCGGCGCAGGAGGGTGGGGCGGACCGGCTGGAGCTGTGCGCCTCGATGGAGGCCGACGGGCTGTGTCCGCCGGTGTCGACGGTCAGTGCGATCCGGCGGGTCACCGACCTGCCGTTGCGGGTGATGCTGCGACTGGAGAACTCGTTCACCACGGACAGCGCCGAGCTGGACCGGCTGGCCGCGATGGCGCAGTCGTACCTCGCCGCCGGGGCGGACGGGTTCGTGCTGGGCTTCCTGACCCCGAACAACCAGGTGGACGTCGAGTCGGTTTCCACACTGGTCAGCACGTTCGCCGGTACGCCGTGGACGTTCCACCGCGCGATCGACGCCGTACTCGAGCAGCAGCAGGCCTGGCGCGCACTGCGGACTCTGCCTGGGCTGGACTGTGTCCTGACCGCTGGGTCGTCCATCGGGGTCAGCCACGGGCTGGACGACCTGTGCAAGCTTGCACGTGACGACTCTGCTGTCGCGGGCGTGATGATGGCCGGTGGCGGTCTCCAGCCCGAGCATGTCCCGTGGCTGTTCCAGAGCGGCGTACGCCGCTTCCACGTCGGTACGTCGGTCCGCCAGGACGGCTCGTGGACGAAGGCCTACGTGAACTCCCGTTTCGTCCGCTCCTGGCGCACTCTGCTCGACGCGCAGGACGCCCGCGGATGATCCTCATCGACCCACCCGCCTGGCCGGCGTGGGACCGGATCTGGTCGCATCTGGTCAGTGACGAGTCCTACGAGGAGCTGCACGCGTTCGCCAAGGCGGCCGGCATTCCGGCGCGTGGCTTCGACCGGGACCACTACGACGTACCCAGTGATCGCTATGACGACCTGGTCGCTGCTGGTGCGACGCCTGTGTCCAGCAGGGAGCTGGTGGAGCGGCTGATCGCTGCCGGGCTCAGACATCGGAAGAGGCCCTCAGCAGGCTGAGGGCCTCTTCGTATCAGTCGAGCAGTTCGGTGACGGTGCCCGCGGCGACGGTGTGGCCGCCCTCGCGGACGGCGAAGCCGAGGCCGACGTTCATCGCGATCGGCTTCTCCAGCTCCACGCCGAGCTCGATCGTGTCGCCGGGCATCACCAGGGTGATCTCACCCAGGTCGATCCCGCCGGACACGTCCGTGGTCCGGAAGTAGAACTGCGGCCGGTAGTCCGCGGCGAACGGCGTGTGCCGGCCACCCTCGGCGGTGGACAGCGCGTGCAGGGTCGCCCGGAACTTCCGGTGCGGCTGCACACTGCCCGGCAACGCCACCACCTGGCCACGACGGACCTCGTCGCGCTTCACGCCACGCAGCAGCACCGCCGCGTTGTCGCCCGCGTCCGCGGACTCCAGCGACTTGCCGAACGTCTCCATCCCGATCGCCGTACTGGTGACCGTCGGGCCGAGGCCGACGACCTCGACCGCGTCACCGAGCTTCAGCGAACCGCGCTCGACGGCACCGGTGACCACCGTGCCGCGGCCGCTGATGGTGAGCACGTTCTCGATCGGCATCAGGAACGGCTCGCCGAGCTCACGGTCCGGCACCGGCACGTAGGTGTCCACCGCGTCCAGCAGCTCGCCGATCGCGCCGGTCCACCGCGGGTCGCCCTCGAGCGCCTTCAGACCGGACACCCGCACCACCGGTACGTCGTCACCCGGGAAGCCGTACTCCGTGAGGAGCTCCCGGACCTCCAGCTCGACCAGGTCGAGCAGCTCCGGGTCGTCGACGGTGTCCGCCTTGTTCAGCGCGACCACCAGGTACGGCACGCCCACCCGGCGCGCGAGCAGCACGTGCTCCCGCGTCTGCGGCATGGCGCCGTCCTGCGCGGAGACGACCAGGATCGCGGCGTCCACCTGGGCGGCGCCGGTGATCATGTTCTTCACGTAGTCGGCGTGCCCGGGCATGTCGACGTGCGCGTAGTGCCGGGTCGCGGTCTCGTACTCGACGTGCGAGATGTTGATCGTGATCCCGCGCTGCATCTCCTCCGGCGCACGGTCGATGCCGTCGAAGGCGACGAAGCGGTTCACACTCGGGTCGCGCTCGGCGAGCACCTTGGTGATCGCCGCGGTCAGCGTGGTCTTGCCGTGGTCGACGTGTCCCATCGTCCCGATGTTGAGGTGCGGCTTGGTCCGCACGAACTGGCTCTTGGCCATGAGAATTCCTTTGCCTGTCAGAAGGTTTCGGTGTGAGCCAGGACCCTCCGGCAAGCCCTCACAGCGCTGTCACCGCGTGGAGGGGGCCGGTGCGGGCCACCCTCCTCCGCGGGTCCTGCGAGGCAGGAGGAGGGTCAGCTTCGAGCGCCGGTGCAATCGACTGACGGAGCCCACGTGGGAGCGCCCGTCAGGCCGGTGCCTGACAGGTCGAACTCGAAAACCACGCGGAACATGCGGATCACGGTAGGCAGTAACGCTGCCGTGAGCAACGTAATTCCCAGACCGCTGAAGGCGGGAAGCGGAGGAAGCTGGGCGTTAGTTCAGTGCGAAGAGGCGGGTGCCGTCGGAGAAGATCGGGCGGGCGGCGGCGACCGTGACGGCCGGCTGTTCGCAGGTGACCTCTTCGGACTTGGCGACCGGCTGGGCGTTCGGGCTCGGCACGATCGGGCGCGGCTGGACGCCGGTGGTGCCGATCATCACGGGGGAGCAGCTGCCGTTGGCCTGCGGCATCAACGTCACCACGCGCCCATCGGGCAGCAGCCCGAACCCGTTGCGTGGGTACTCCGGCTGCTGCAACTTCGGCGGTACCTGCAGCAGGTGGTGCCACTGCGGAGTCCCGTCGGCCGGGCTTGACGAGGACACGTCGTACGTCTGCGGCTGGCCGGGGTCGTCGCCGGTGCGGCACGTGATGAGGACCAAGGAGGCATGTGTAGCGGCCAGTTGGGCGTCGCAGGAGGACGAGCCGAGCCGTGGGCGTGGTGTGCCCGGTACTGGCGTCGTCCAGATGAGGTGGCCCTCGCTGACGTCCACCGACCACTGGTAGAGAGTTCCGCCGGCCGCGCCGGTCCAGATGAGCCCAGACACCTCACGCGTGTCCGGTACGGCGACCAGGTCTCCGACCCACGTCGTCGGGTCCAGCTCCGAGCTCAGCTCGATCCGGGTGCCCAGGTCAACCTCCCAGCGCTGGGCGCCGGTCTTGAGATCCAGACCGCGGACAACAGCGCTGTTTCCGGCGCAGGCGTCGACGACGACCGCCTGGTCGCCGACCAACTCGCCCTGCGTCACGTTGCAGCGCACCTGCGCCCGCCAGTGCGTCGGGCTGCTCACGCCGTGCGCGACGACGTAGTTGCCTTCCGCCACGAGCAGCTGGTCCTGGTCGACCGCCAGTGCGGTCCCGTCGGTGTCGACCTCGGTCAGGACCTTGCCGCTCACCGCGTCCAGCACGGCGTACGTCGGCAGGTTGATGCCCGCCGGCTCGCGGTAGTCGGACCGCGGCAGGTGCGCAGCGATCGTCCGCCCGTCCGGCGACACCAGCAGACCCTTCGCGCCGTTCGACGCGGCGTCCTGTACGTCGGCCCGCGAGTACCGCCACCGGATCTGACCGGTGGCCGCGTCGGACATCACCACACCGTCCGACCGCAGTTCGGCGACCCCACCCGCCGTACCGGTGATGGCGCCGGTGGCTGGGACCTCACGGCTCCACGCCAGCGTTCCGTCGAGCTGGACCGGCAGCTGGGTTGGCTGAATCGTGGTGGTCGTGCTGACCGTGTTCGCGGTCTCCAGCCGGGCCTGTACGAACGGCTCACCGGCCGACACCACGACCCACGCCAGCAGTGCGCCGAACACAGCCGTCGCGCCGACGCCCAGCCAGCGCGGGGGAGCCTGTGCGTACGGCGGCGCCAACCGCAGCCGCCGCGCCAGCGCCAGCAACGCGCCGGCGAGTACTAGTGCCACGGAGGCGATCAGCAAGTACGGCCAGCGCTCCGACATGGCCGCACCGGGCTGCGCGGCCGGCCAGCGCCACCAGCACACGCCGATGGCGACCATGCCGACCACCCCGAATACAATCGCCGGGATGGTGACCAGACGCTGCTGAGCACGCCGGAACCACGCACAGGTCAGTGCGGCCGCCACCGCCGTACCGGCGATCGGAGCCCAGACCGGGAAACCGGCGGCGTCGGACGGGTCGGCGGGCCACTTGGCGGCCGCGCCGAGGCCACGGCCGAGGAGGACCGAGGACGCGACGACCGCACCGAGGGCAGCACCGAAGTAGATGACCGGGATCAGCCCGCCGATCGGTCGGGCGGCCCTAGGGCCCAGCGACTCGACCTCCCGGGTCAGGTTCGCCCTGGCCGGTCGTTCCCATTCCTCATGACCGCGGGGTGTCGCGTACAGCCGGGTCTCGCTCAGCGTCTGCAGGAACGACATTCGGCCGCGCGCGAAGTCCCGGTCGGCGACGTGCTGGTACTCCTGCCGGATCCCGGCGGCGTACTCGTCGTACCGCGCCGCCGGCAGGCTGAGGATGCGCAGGTCGGCGTCGCAGAGCACTGCGCCGTTGCGGTCGTCCGGGGCGCAGTCGTGCTTGGCGGTCAGCCGGACCAGCCGCCCGATCTCCGCGGCCCGCTCGGCCGCCACGCCGTACGCCGCCAGTTCGAGCTCGGCCAGCTGGGCCGAGACCTCCTCGTTCTCACCGGGCTCGGCCTGCGGATCGTAGATCGCGTCGTGGAACCAGGCCGCGAGCCGGACGCTGTCCGCGTCGTCGGCGTACTCCGCCAGCTCGTCGACGGTCTGCAGTACCTCGGTCAGGTGCCGCTGGTCGTGATAGTGCCGATGTTGCTCTGCGTAACGAGCCAGCAGGTCGTCGCCCAACGGCTGCGCGTGCGGCAGCAGGCGATTCCACTGGTCGCGCAGGTCCATGGCTAAGGAGTCTGGCACCGGTTGGGAGTCTCGGCCGACCCGATCCGGGGTTCCCTATAGGGTCGTGGCCAAAGCGATATCGGCTCGTCACCTGACCGCTTCGCAAAGGGCGCGTGACAACTGATATTGCGGTGCAGATCACATCTCCGGCCCTAGGAGGACGGTATGCGGTTCGGTCTGGTCGGGACGGGTCCGTGGGCGGGGCGGACGCACGGTCCAGGGCTCGTGGCGGCCACCGGGGTCGAGCTGGCTGGAGTCTGGGGCCGGCACCCGGACAGAACCGCCGCGCTGGCGGACCAGCTGGGAATCCCCGCGTACGACGACTACGCGGAGTTATTGGAGTCGGTCGACGCGGTCGCGTTCGCCGTCCCGCCGAAGGTGCAGGCGGCGATGGCGCTGGAGGCGGCCGCGATCGGGAAGCACCTGCTGCTCGACAAGCCGGTCGCGGACTCGCTGGACGACGCCCGCGCGCTGGTCGACGAGGTGGCGGACGAAGGCATCGCGTCGGTGGTCTTCCTGACCCAGCGGTTCGACCCACTGATGCGGACGTTCTTCGCGGACCTTGAGGCGACTGGCGGCTGGAAGGGCGGCTGGAGCCGGATGCTGGCCGCGCTGGACCGCCCTGGCAACCCGACCGCCGACTCACCCTGGCGACGCGAGCAGTGGGGGTCGCTCTGGGACGTCGGCCCGCACGCGCTGTCCAACCTGTCCGCCATGCTCGGTCCGATCGGTGAGCTCACCGCTGTGGGCGGTGCCGACGGTCTGATCCACCTGGTCCTCACGCATGAGTCAGGCGCTACCAGCACCGCCAGCATCACCCTGTTCGCCCCACCGGCCGGCAGCAACTTCGAGACCGGCGTCTGGGGCGAGTCAGGTACGGCGCTGCTCCCGGAGCGCCGTACCGCTCCGGCGGACGCCCTCCGCCTCGCCGCGGAGGAGCTGGTCGCCGCAGCCGAGTCTGGTGAGTCCCACCCCGTCGACGTCGCCTTCGGCACCCGCATCGTCGAGCTCCTCACCTTCGCCCAGCAACAACTCAGCGCAGGGCGATGACGGACTCGGGGCCGGAGGCCAGGACGACGTTGCCGACGGCTCGGGGGTCGCGGCTGCACAGGATGCCGGTCGGCAGGCGGACCTGGCGGTAGCCGGCGCGGCTGACCACGTTGGCCATGCAGCCCGCCGCGCCGCGGCTCAGGGTGATGACGCGGCCGTCGGCGGTGACGGTGACCTTCACGCTCGGGCTGATCGGCGCTTTGGTCTGCCAGGCGGTCAGACCGGTGTTGGCGTCGATCGCCGTGACCACGCTGACGCGGTTCTCCAGACTGCTCGGGCCAGGGCAGTCGACGACGATCAGGTACTTGCCGGCCGCGTTGAGCAGCGTGCGGCAGGCCCAGGTCTTCGGTACGTCCCAGCGCCAGCGGATGTCGCCGGTCCGCGGTTCGATCGCGGTCAGCGCCTCAGGTACGTCGGAGTCGCCGCCGGGCTCGGCCACGACGACCAGACCGGCCACGACCACCGGTCGGCGGTAGGTGTCCGTCGACGTCCTGGTCCACAGCTTCTTGCCGGACCGGACGTCCAAAGCGGTCATCTGGTCGGGCCGATCGTCGCAGGTGTGACTGACGAACGTGAGCACGGTCTCGGCCGTGGCGACGGCACCCAGGTCGGTGCAGTCGCCGGACTCGTACGTCCACCGCTCATGGCCGGACGGATCCACGCCGTGCAGCTTGCCGGAGCGTTCGCCGGTCAGCAGCGGCTGGGCCTGCAGGATGAAGCGGTCGCGGGTGTTGCCGGGCCAGGCGGCCTTGCGGTGGCCGGTGTTCGCGTCGAGCAGCAGGTACCCGACGTCGGCGAACAGCGCGAGGACGTACTCGCCGTTATCGGTGGCGGCGATGACTGGCTTCTCGTCGGAGTCGGACCGGCTGTAGCGCCACCGCAGTTCGCCGGTGGCCGCGTCGAGCATTTCCACCACGCCGTTGGGCCGGGGGATCGCGATGCCGTACCGGGTGCCGATCGCTTCCTCCGCACCGGTTCCGACGACCGAGTCGCTGACCCACGCCACACCGCCGTCGAGAACGGACGGGACCGCCTTGCCGGCCTCCCGCGGTGATCCCTCGAGCCGCTCGTTCGAACCGAGCACGTAGCTGCGCGACAACGGCTGGACGATCAGCAACAGGACGAGGGCGACCGTTGCCGGTGCCGCGAGCCAGGCGAGCTGCTGACCGAGGTTGCGGGCAGGCAAGTAGCGAGCCGTCTTCGTGCGGAGTAGTGAGGCGACCAGAGCTGAGGTGCTGGCAAGGACCAGCAGGACCAGTGCGGAGATCAGCAGTGGCACGCGGAGGCCAACGCCGACGGCCACATTGGTCCGGGGTGCTTGGGCCCACGCGACGAGCAGTCCGGTCACTGCAATCGCCAGTACGGCGCCTGCGATGAGGCGGGCACGTTGACTCGCGCTGCGGGCACATCGGAACAGGACCGGTGCGCTGAAGAACGAGAGGATGGCCAGCGCGACAGTCGGCCAGCCTGCCTCGTCCTGCGCGGCTGGGATCTGCCAGGAGGCTCCGGACGCGGCGATGGCGACAACCGCGGCGGCGATCGCGGTGAAGGTGGCGGTGGCGGTCAGTGCGGCCTGTTGCCAGCCACGCCACGGGGCTGGGAGCTCGCTGTCCAGTCCGGCGAGTTCGGACTCGAGGTTGAGGCGGGCCACCGGGCCGAGACGCTGGCGCGCCAGTTGGGTCCGGTAGAGGTGTCCGTCGAGCAGTTCGCGAACTTCGTCGTACCGGTGCTCGAGTGCGGCCTTGCGGTCGCCGGCGTCGCGGCGTACCTCGGCGGTGTGGACGGCGTACCGGCTGGGGTCGGCGGCGAGGGTGGCGTTGACGGCGTCGAGCAGTACGTCGCCGTTCGCGTCCCGCCGCGGTGGCGCGTAGGCGTCCGGTGGCGGTGCCGCGAGGTCGCCGGTGAGGCGGATCAGCCGGGCCACCTCGGCGATCCGGATCGGCGGTACGCCGTACTTCGGGAGGAGCCGCTCGGCCAGGCGGGCGGAACCTTCCGCGTCCTCGGCCGGAGTACCGCCGGGCTCGTGGACGGCGCGGTGGAACCAGGCCGCGAGCCGCACGCTGGTCGGGTCGGTGGACAGCTGGATCAGCGAGTCCAGGGCGCTGAGGACGGTGCCGAGATAGTGGTCGCGGTACGCGCGCCGGTTGCGTTCGACGTACCGCGCGACCAGGTCGTCGGCCAGCGGGGCAGACCCGGGCACCAGGTCGTCCCATCGCGCCCGCAGCTCCACCACTGCTTCAGTCTGCCAGCCGCAGTTCTACAACCACCCCACGATCACCCCAACGCCACCTTGCGGTTGGTTACTGCTTCGCCGACAGCACTCCGGTGAGCAGGCCGGGGTAGAGCGCCTCGAGGTCGTCGCGGCGCAGGATGCTGATCCGCCGGGTGCCGTCGGTGTGCGTGGACAGCACGCCCGCCTCGCGCAGGATCTTCAGGTGGTGGGCCCGGGTGGACGCGGTCACCGGCAGCTCGATCTCGCCGCAGCAGACTCCCGCCGGCTGGTCGGCGAGCGCCCGGACGATGGTCAGCCGGACCGGCTCGCCCAAGGCCTGCAGCACCGCCTCGACGCGGATCTCGGCCCGCTCCGGCTGCGGAAGGACTTTGCTGGTCACGGGGCCTCCCGGCCTGGACTGAGGAGCGGAGCGACGAGGGAAGGCCGGGAGTCGAAGCCCCGGGACCCGCCGCGCCGGAGGCGTGGCATTAGTAGAGCCATGAATCCATAGTACGACGCCTGTCGAACTTCGATGATCTTCGTAGTACGATGATCGTCGAACTACTGATCCCGTCTCCGGAAGGTCTTCGATGTCCGCACGGATCTACCTCCTGGGCGCCGGCGCGTTCGCGGTCGGCACCAGCGCGTACGTCGTGTCCGGCGTGCTCCCCGACGTCAGCTCCGAGCTGCACGTCTCGCTGACCGCCGCGGGCCAGCTCGCCACCGCGTTCTCGCTGTCGTACGCGATCGGTGCACCGATCCTGTCGACGCTGACCGGCCGCTGGGAGCGCCGTACGCTGCTGATCGCCGCACTGGTCCTGGCCGCGCTCGGCAACCTGATCGCCGCGCTGGCCGACAACTACCCGATCCTGATCGCCGGTCGTGTCGTGGCCGCGTTCGGCGCCGCCGTGTACACCCCGGCCGCCACCCTGTTCGCCACCAGCCTGATGCCGCCCGAGGAACGCGGCAGGGCAGTCGCCATCGTGTTCGGTGGCTTGACGTTCGCACTGGTCCTCGGAGTCCCGGCCGGCACGCTGCTGGGCCCGTCACTCGGTTACAAGGGCGTGTTCGCGCTCATCACCGCTGTCGCCGTACTGGTCGCCATCGCCGAGTGCGCGGCGCTTCCGAAGGTCGAGGCGCCCCCAGTGGTCAGCCTGCGTGAACGCTTCGCCGGTGTGGCCGACCGACGGGTGCAGATCATCCTGGCCATCACCGTCCTGGCTGTGCTCGCGGCGTTCAGCGTGTACATCTACATCGTCCCGCTGCTGAAGCACACCGCCGGCCTGACCGGCAGCGTCACCGGCCTGCTCCTTCTGCTGTACGGCGTGGGCGCTGTCATCGGCAACTTCCTCGGGGGACGGATCACGGACCGTTTCGGCAGCCTGCGCACCCTGGTCGTCCTGATGATCGGGATTACCGCGGTCCTCGCCACCCTCGACGTGACGCTGACGACCGAGGTCGGTGCCGGTATCGCTCTGGTGGTGTGGGGCATGCTGACCTGGGCCTTCAACCCTCCGATCCAGAACCTGCTGCTGGAGCTCGGCGGTGGTCTGCTGATCTCGCTCAACGCCTCCGCGATCTACCTGGGTGCCGGACTGTCGGCTGTGGTGGGCGGACTGGTCATCCAGGCCTTCGGCGTCGGCTACCTCCCGGTGCTGGCCTCCGCGCTCTCGCTGGTCGTGGTTGGCCTGGTCTACCTCCTCTGGCGGGACTCCTCCCTCCAGAAGGTCGAGGAGCTCGAGCGTGACGAGGACATCTACGTCACAGCGGTCGCTGACTAGGAGGGACCAGTCGTAAGGCAGGCTTCTGCCCATGCGTCTGCTTGCCGGTGTGCTGTTGCTCGCCTCGACTCTGACGGGCTCCAGCGACCCCACCGCGGTGGTCGACGGGTGGAAGACCTCACCGGTGTACGTCGACCCGACGCAGCGGTCCCTGGTCTCGGACAAGGACGCCACCGAGCTGGCTGAACGGGTGAACGGGCACGACCCGGCGATTCGCATCGCGGTCGTGCCCGCCGCCGTACTCAACGACGGCAGTGCTGACAACAGCACGGCGGCTCACAAGTACGTCGACAAGCTGGTGGACGCTCAGAAGGCGGACGGCATCTACCTGGTGGTGTTCGGCGGGGCGATCAGCTGGGGGAGCGCGGTGGGGGTCGACACTCCGATCGCGGAGATCCTCAACGACGAGTTGGACAAGCACAGTCGCTCCGATCCGGTGGGCACGTTGAACGGGGTGCTGGACCAACTCGACGTACCGAAGGCTTCCAAGGGAGCACCTGGTTGGCTGTGGCCGCTGGTGATCGTGCTGGTGCTTTTGATTGCCTGTGGGCTCGGACTGCGGTGGTGGAGGTCGCGTCCGCGTAAGGACAGCGGACCGGCGCTGTACCGGCCGTCGTACGACGTGCTGCCCGATGAGGTGGACACGGTCGACGAGCGGCGGGCGGCGGCTCGGGAGGACGTGACGCGGTTCGGTGAGGAACTGGATGCGGCGGACGTGCGTCTGGACGGCGTGGACACTGCAGCGGACGTGCAAGCGGCGATGGACGCGTACGCCGACGCCGGCCGCGTGGTCGACGGTGAACCCGACGACGACACGCTGCGCGCAGTCCGGGCCACGGTCGAGTACGGGCGCTGGCGGCTGGCGTGCGCGCAGGCGAAGATCGCCGGCACGCCCGCACCGGCCCGCCGCGCCGCCTGCTTCTTCGACCCGGCACACGGGATGTCCGTGACGGACTGGATGTACACGCCACCTGGCGGGCGGGCCCGGGAGATCCCGGTCTGCGGTCCCTGCCGTGATCGGCTCTCGGGAGGAGCACGATGAAACGCCTGCTCGCCGCACTCGCCGTCGTCGGACTGTGGGTCCTGCCCGCATTGCCCGCACACGCGGCCACGGACCCTGCCGCGTACATGAACACCGTCGCCAGTCACCTCGGCGACCCCGGCGTGTACGTCGATCCGGGTGTCACGGAGCTGAGCTCGACCGAGATCGCCGAGCTCGACGCCGCGGCGAAGAGCGCGGCCGCGCCGATCCGGATCGCGGTCATCCCGGCGTCCAAGATCAACACCTCCGACAACAAGTACTACGTCGAGCTCGCCTGGGAGGGCGAGGAGATCGCCGACCAGCTCTACGACCGGGTCGGCGTCGAGGGTGTGTACGCCGTCCTGGTCGACGCGGAGTCGGAGTCCGACGGGCGCGGCTTCCACGCCGTGCAGCGGGCCGACCACGGGCCGACGTACTACGCGGGCGACGCGGTGGACCAGGCGGTCGACTGCTGCGCACCGAACTACGAGCCGATGCTCAAGCAGTTCATTGAACGCGCGCAGGTTGTGGACAAACCGTTCTACGTCGACGCCGCGCCGTTCGCGGGCGGTGCGGCCGGGGTGATCGGGCTCTGGTGTGCCGTGACCGGGCTCGGTGCGCGCAGGGAACGGCGTCGCGACGAGAAGGCCCACCTCAACGTCACCAAGCCGCTGCTGAACGAGGAGATCATCGCGCTCTCGCAGCAGGTCTCCGCGCTGCCGACGGTTTCGGATCCGCAGCAGTCCAAGCTGTCGAAGGACGTGCTCGACACCGTCGAGAAAGCGCGTCACCGGCTGGACGAGGCCAAGGGCGACGAGGACATCGAGGCTGTCACGACCCTGCTCGGATCAGCCCGCTACGGGATGGTCTGCCTGGAGGCCGTCCGCTCGGGCAGGCCGATTCCCGAGCCGACGGCGCCCTGCTTCTTCGACCCGCGGCACGGGCCCAGCACGGACCAGATCGAGTCGAAGCCGAAGGACGGAGCCGCCCGCGCAGTCGACGTCTGCGCGGCCTGCAAGCAACGGGACGAGGCCGGCGAGCAGCCCCAGATCCGGATGGTGAAGGGGTGGCAGATCTCGTCGCCGTACTGGGAACACGGCGAGGACCTCGCTGCCTACGTCGACGGCTACTGGTCCCGTGGTGACGGCAGTGCCTGGTGGTTCCCGGACAACGACTTCAAGCGCCGTGGTGAGCAGATGCGGTCCCGCTGGCGTTCCCGTCGTCCGGGCGGCCGCTTCCGGCGGTTCGGCTCGAACGTTGGGAGCACCATCGGCGACATGGCGGCCGCGTCGAGCAGCGGCTCCGGCGACAGCGACAGCAGTTGGTACGGCGGGTCGAACCGGCGCAGCTCCTGGTCGTCGCGGACCCGCTCCAGCGGAGGCGGCTCGTCCCGGCGCTCGTCGCGCCGGTCCGGTGGGTCACGCGGCTTCTAGGACCACCGGCAGGTCTTCGTCGTGCAGAACGACCAGTGAGGTGACGGCACGCGTCAGGCAGACGTACAGCCGCCGGAGTCCGGTCCGCTCGTCGGCCTCACCGGCCACGATGCCGGCCGGCTCCACCAGCACCACATGGTCGAACTCGAGACCCTTGGCCAGAGACGCCGGTACGACGTCCAGGTGTGCGTCCACGTCGTCCTCGTCACCGAGCACCGAGAACGGGATGCCCTCGTCCTGCAAGGTCTTCCGGGTCGCGGTCACCAGTGCGTCCGGGACGATCAGACCGATCGAGCCGGGGCGCGCCGACACCTCCCGAACAGCAGCCGTTGCGGCGGCGAGGCTGTCCGGTACGCGAGAGATGGTGAGCTCACCGCGCGCTCGCCGTACCGCTGTGGGCGGCTTGAGGTGCGGAGCGATAGTCGGGAGGAGGCGGGCGGCGTACTCGATGACCTGACCGGGGACGCGGAAGCCGGCGGTCAGCTCCTCGGTGTGGGCGCCAGTCTTCCCTAGGTGCTTCAGTGCGTCGTCCCAGGACGGCGTGGCCCACGGCGTGGTGCCCTGCGCGATGTCGCCGAGCACAGTCATCGAGCCGGTCGAGCAGCGGCGGCCGACGGCGCGCAGCTGCATCGCGGACAGGTCCTGTGCCTCGTCCAGGACGACGTGGCCGAGTGACGGCGTACGGTCGACCAGATCGGCGATCTCGTCGATCAGAGTGGCGTCGGCGACCGACCACTTGGCCGCACCTGCTGATCTGGGCACCTTGTCCCAGATCAGCATCGCCTGCTCGTCCGCAGTGAGGATGCCGTCGGCGTGCTCGGCCAGGCGCTCAGCGTCGGTGAAGAGCTGGAAGAGCAGCTTCGCAGGGTCGACGGCCGGCCAGAGTGCGTCGGCGTACTGCTTGACCGGGCGGCTGCGCGCTACCGAGTCCTGTACGCGGTCGTCGGGGGAGTCGCCCGCCGCCTCCATCCGCAGCAGTACCGCGTGGGCCAGGCGCTGCGGCAACATCGCCCGACCAGCGCCGTACCGGATGCCGCGGTTGCGCAGCTCGGTGACGAGCTCTTCGGCCTGGTACGTCGCGACGCGCCAGCGGTGCGCCCCGCGAGGCACCACCAGCGCCTCCTCGGGGAGCTTGATATGCGCCCACACGGCCCGGTGCAGTACCTCGGCCATCCGAGCGTCGCCCTTGAGTACGTCGACCGGCGCGGGCCCCGGCCCGGCGATCTTCACCCGGCCGACCAGCTCCTCGACCGTCGTCTGCTTCGCCTCGATCTCACCCAGTGCCGGCAGGACGTCCCCGATGTACCGCAGGAAGCTCGCGTTCGGTCCCACGACGAGCACGCCGGCCCGGCTGAGCTGGTCCCGGTACGCATAGAGCAGGTACGCCGCCCTGTGCAGACCGACCGCGGTCTTCCCGGTCCCGGGCGCTCCCTGCACGCAGATGGTGTCGTCGACGCCGGCCCGGACGATCACGTCCTGCTCCGGCTGGATGGTGGCCACGATGTCGCGCATCGGGCCGGAACGCGGCCGCTCGATCTCGGCGTCCAGGATGTCGCTGTGCTGTTCGGCGGCACCGCTCGCGGTGAGGTCCTCGTCCTCGAACGCGGTCATCTCGCCGTGCGTGAAGCCGAACCGCCGCCGTACCCCGACACCCATCGGCTCGGTCTTGCTGGCCCGGTAGAACGGCACCGAGATGTCGGCCCGCCAGTCCACCACCAGCGGCTCGCCGAGCTCGTCGTTCACGTGCCGGCGGCCGATGTGGAACGTCTCGTCGGTCGGCTCCAGGTAGTCCAGCCGCCCGAAGAACAGCGGCACGTCCGGGTCGTCCTCCAGCTCCTTCATCCGCCGGAAGATGGCGGCCTGCAGGTACTCCTGGTTGACCCGGTCCGCACTGTGGATCTCCAGCGCGCCGGTCTTCTCCCGCATCACCGCCAGCGCGGCCCGGGAGCTCTTCAGGTAGTCCTTCTCGGCCTGGAGGGTGTCGGACGTATCGGGGGGCATGACTGAACCTCCAGCAGCACGGGGGGTGGGGGAAGCCTGGCTACGTTACTTGAGCACCCTGCGCGGTGGAACCGAATTACGCGGCTGCGGCCTGTCGGCGTGCAGTCCCTGCCGGAGCAGGAACGGCAGGCTGGCCGCCAGCAGGACCAGTGCGACGATCCCGTCCAGCCAGTAGTGATTGGCGGTCACCACGACCACGCTGAACGTGATGATCGGGTGCAGCAGCCACAGCCACCGCCAGTGCGACCGGGTGATCAGGATCATCGACAACGCGATCAGCGCCGCCCACCCGACGTGCAGGCTCGGCATCGCGGCGAACTGGTTCACCGGACCGCCGGAGTGGTCCGGGCCGTACACGGACTGGCCGAACCTCAGGCCGGTGTCGACGAAACCCGGCATCATCCGCGGCGGCGCGAGCGGGTACGCGATGTGACCGATCAGGGCCAGCCCGGTGAGCGACACCAGCGTCCAGCGCACGTGCGCGTACGCCTTCGGCCGCCAGATGCTCAGCCACAGCAGTACGGCGGCCGTCAGCGGCGCGTGCACACTCGCGTAGTAGAGGTTCGCACCCTCGATCAGATGCGGGAACTGCAGCGCCCAGTGCTGGATCGACGCCTCGTTCGGCAGATGCAGCCAGCTCTGGAACGACAACAGCTGGTGGGCATGGTCGAACGCCGGCCCGGTATGTCGGGCCGCGATCTGCCGTCCTGCGCTGTAGACCAGGAACAAGGTGGCCAGCAGGACCGCTTCCCGTACCACCCTCCAGAAAACCTGGACCCCTCGTTGCTGGTCTTCCCCGCCGTTCCCCACCCGCTCCAGCGCCTGTATCCCCATACCGTTCGACGGTACTCGCAGTTCCGGCAGGGTTTGCCCAGGCGCAACCCTGACGTTGCCCTGGGCAACCCCCGGTCGACACGTTGTGACCCGACCGCGAACCCACCGCGACGAGGGCGTGACGCGCGGCCTAACCCTTCACGGCGCCGGTCAGCACGCCCTTCGCGAAATGCCTTTGCAGGAACGGATAGATCAGCAGGATCGGAACGATCGAAACGACCAGGATGGCCATCTGGATGGACGCCTGCGGTGGCAGTAGCTCGGTGCCGAGCTCAGCGCTGCCGAGTTGCGTGTCGTTGATGACGTAGGTCCGCAGTACCAACTGCAACGGCCAGAGCTTGGAGTCGTTGAGGTAGAGCAGTGCGGAGAAGAACGCGTTCCAGTAGGCCACCGCGTAGAACAGGCCGATCACCGACAGCACCGCCTTCGACAGCGGCAGCACGATGTACGAGAACGTCTTCAACTCACCGGCGCCGTCGATCCGGGCGCTCTCCGTGATCTCGGTGGGCAGGTTCATGAAGAACGCCCGCAGTACGACGACGTTGAACGCGCTGATCATCGTCGGGACGATCAGCGCCCAGATGCTGTCCAGCAGGCCGGCGCCCTTGACCGTCAGGTAGAGCGGGATGATGCCGGGCGAGAACAGCATGCTGAACAACACGACCAGCAGGATCGGCCGCCCGGCGGAGAACGTGGGCCGCGACAACGCGTAGGCCAGCAGACACGACACGGTCAGGCTGAGCAGCGTGCCGACGATCGTCACGAAGATGCTGACGAACAGTGCCCGCGTCACCACGCCACCGGCGAACAGCGACTCGTACGCCGCGAAGCTGACCGCCTTCGGGAACAGCACCAGCCCACCGGACTCGTTGATCTGCTTGTTCGGCGCCACGCTGGTCGAGATCACCCCGACGAACGGGACGATCACGACCGCGCAGAAGACCAGCAGTACGAAGCCCTTGAAGACCCGCATCGGCCAGCCCGGCATCGGGACGCCTTGGACGATCTTCCTGCTCATCGCTGGTACACCCCTTGCTCGCCGAAGATGTGGGCGACCTTGTTCGCGGTCAGGACGAGGATCACGCCGACGACGCCCTTCACCAGACCGACCGCGGCCGCCACGCCCCAGGCCCCGCCGAGGACGCCGTTGTTGTAGACGTAGGTGTCCAGTACTTCGCTGACGTCTCTGCCGACCGCCTGCTGCTGCAGGACGATCTGCTCGAACCCGACGGTCAGTGAGTCACCGAGCCGCAGGATGAACAGCAGGATGATGATCCCGCGCAGCCCGGGCAGCGTGACATGCCAGAGCTGCCGCATCCGGCTGGCGCCGTCCACGCTCGCCGCCTCGTACAGCTGCGAGTCGATCTGGGACAGCGCGGCCAGGAACAGGATGGTGGCCCAGCCGGTGTCCTTCCAGATGATCTGGGACGTCAGCAGCACATGGAACAGTTCGGAGTTCCCGATGATGTGGACCGTCGACAGGTCGTGCGAGCGCAGGTAGTTGTTCAGCAGGCCACTGCCGCCGAGCATCTGCTGGAACAGCGCGACAACGATCACCCAGGACATGAAGTGCGGCAGGTACAGGATGCTCTGCGCGATCCGTTTGATCCGCTCGGAGAACAACGAGTTCAGCAGCAGTGCGAGCAGGATCGGCGCCGGGAACACGAAGATCGACTGCAGGCTGGTGAGGATCAGCGTGTTCTTCAACGCCCGCAGGAACGCCGGATCGCCGTTGAAGATGACACCGAAGTTCTCCCAGCCCGACCAGTCGCTGCCGCCGATCCCGAGGAACGGCTGGTAGTCCTTGAACGCGATCACGTTGCCGAGCAACGGCACGTAGTGGAACACGATGATCAGCGCGACGCCCGGCAGGGCGAACAGCAGCAGTACGCGGTCCCGCAGCAGCCGCCGGCCGAGGCTCAGCTGCTGCTGCGGACGCTTCGAGGAACGTTGCAGCATTACTTCCCTGCCGTGTCGGCGTGCGCCTGCTCGAGTTCGGCGCGGATCTTGTCGCCACCGGACGACTTCCAGGTCTGTACCGCGGCCGCCCAGTCCGACACCGGCTTCTTGCCCTGCACGATCTGGTTCTCCAGGTCGTCCAGCGTCTTCTTGAGCTGCGCCTGCTTCTTCGACGCCGTGTCGGAGTACAGCCCGTACGACGCGTCGTACACGAGCCGCTCGGCGACCTTCTGCTGGATCGCGTGCTGCTTCTGCGGGACGTCCGGCTTGCCGGCCCAGTACAGCGCCAGTGTCGAGTCACTGATGTACTGCAGGCCGATGCCGGTCTCCACGGTGCCGACCTTCGACGGGATCGGGTCCGTGCCCTGCAACGTGTAGTGCCGGCCCGCGACGCCGTACTTGCGGAACATGTACTCCTCGGTGCCGAACGGCGCGGCCATCCAGTTCGCGATCTTCAGCAGCGTCTCGGGCGAGTGCTTGGTGTCCTTGTTGAACGCCGTGACGTTGTTCAGCGCCGCACCCATCCACGGCGCACCGTCACCGCCGTCGAAACCCGGTACGTCGAGCATGTTCACCGCGAACGCGTCACCGGCGGTGTTGTCGGCGTAGTACTGGTTCCAGGCCACGAAGCTGTCGTAGTCGAACGCGGCGGTGCCACCGTTGAACCACTGCTTGCGGGCGCTCGCCTTGTCGTTGAAGGCGTCCGGGTTCACCACGCCGGCGGCGACCATCTTGCGGCCGGCCTCGAGGGCCTGCTGCTGCGCCTCGTGCTCGTACATCGAGGTGAACTTGCCGCCGTCGGACTTCCAGACGTTCGGGATCCCGAGCATCATCCGGATCGTCGACATCGGCACCCGCGTCCAGGCCCACTTGTTCTGCTTGGCGGCGGTCATCTCCTTCGCCAGGTCGAAGAACTCCTGGAAGTTCTTCGGTGCCGGGTCCTTGATGCCCTTCGCCGCGAGCAGGTCCTCGCGGTACAGCGCGAGCGACGTCCGGGACATGCCACGCGGTACCGGGACGCCGTAGATCGCGCCGTTGAAGACGCAGCCCTTCCAGAACTCGGCCGGGAGGTTCGCCAGGAACGGGTACTTCTTGACCGCGTCGCCGGACAGGTGCTCGGTCAGGTCCATGCACTTGGACTTCACCAGACCGGGGATCTGCGGCGTGTCGGTCGGGATGTTCAGGATGTCCGGCAGGTCGCCGCCGGCGATCCGGGTCGCGAACTTGTCCTTGTACTCGTCGTTCGACGCCATGCTGATCTGCAGCTCGGAGCCGAGGCGCTTGTTGAGCTCCTGCCAGAACTGGTTCTTGTCGGCCGCGGGCGGGATGGCGCCGGGGATGTTCGTCATGAACGTGATCGGCTTGCCGTCGCCGGGCACCTCGGTGATCGCCTTCACCGGGTTCGCCGGGTACTTCAGGAACCCGTCCAGCACCACGTCGGTGCCGGGCAGGTCCGGCTTGATCTCGCCGTACTTCGTGTACGTCGGCAGCTTCACCGCCGCGTTGGCGGCCGCGGTGTTCTTCTTGTCCGACGCGCACCCCGCCAGCAGCGGCGTACCCGTGACCGCGACAGCGGCGGCGGCCAGACCGCCACCGAGGAATGTTCTTCTGCTGACCGGCATGAGGCCTCACCTTCCATCGGAGGGCCACACCATGACATAGTACGTCCTATGTCTTCAAGAGTCGGCGCGCTGGAAACCGTCTTCGAATCCGGCGGCAGCGACTACCACACCTTCCGCATCCCCTCGGTCCTGGCGCGGGGAGACCTGGTGCTCGCCTTCTGCGAGGGCCGGCTGCACGGCGCCGGCGACGCGGGCGAGATCGAGGTCGTCCTGCGGCGCTCACTCGACGGCGGGCGGACGTGGCTGCCGCTGCAGGTGGTGTCCGCCGCGGCCGGCAAGACCTGTGGGAACCCGGTGCCGCTGTTCGACCCGGCCAGCGGTGACTTCGTGCTGATCACCGTGGAGAACGGCGCGCACGCGGTCGAGATGTCGCTGGCCCGTGGGACCGATCCGGTCGACGGCAGGCGCGTGTTCGTCCAGCGTTCGTCGGACGACGGTGCGACCTGGAGCGCAACTACGGAGATCACAGCGCAGGTGAAGCAGGCGAACTGGGGCTGGTATGCCACCGGCCCGTGTCACGGCATCACGCTGCGCTCCGGGCGTCTCGTCGTACCGGCCAATCACTCGTTTGTGCCGGCGGAGCCCGTGGAGGACCTGATCCGGCTGAACGGTGGGCACTGCATCTACAGCGACGACGGTGGCGTTTCCTGGTCGGTCGGCTTCGTGGACCGCAATGACGGCGCCGAGATCAACGCCAACGAGACCACCGTGGCCGAGCTGCCCGACGGACGCCTCTACTTCAACGCCCGCAACCACCAGGGCACCGGACCGGCCCGCGTGCAGGCCTGGTCGTCCGACGGCGGTCAGACCCTCGACGCGCCGTACGCCGGGATTCCCGAGATCACCGCACCGGGGATCCAGGGCAGCGTGCTGTGCCTACCGGATGGGCGCCTGCTGCTGTCCACTCCGGTCAACCCGTCCAGCCGGCGCGAGCTGACCGTCTTCGTGAGCTCGGACTCCGGTGCGTCCTGGAAGCCGGCTCTGGTCGTGCACGAAGCCATGGCCGGGTACTCCGATCTGACGCTGCTGCCCGACGGCTCGGTCGGCATCTTCTACGAGGCCGGTGAGACGTCCTCCTTCGCGACCCTGCGTTTTGCCACATTCGCCCTCTGAGGTTGGGAGACCCCTTGACCGCGTCCGCCCGTGAATCCGCCCGTTTGACTGGCGTCGTACCGCCGCTCGTCACTCCGCTCACGCCCGAGTACGACGTCGACACCGCATCGCTGGCGCGGCTGATCCAGTACCAGCTGACCGGGGGTGTCAACGGGGTGTTCGTGCTCGGCACCTCCGGGGAGGGCACGTTCCTGACCGACGAGCAGCGGCAGGTCGTGCTGGAGACCACTGTCGCGGAGGTGGCCGGGCAGGTACCGGTGCTGGCCGGCGTCATCGACACGTCGACCAATCGGGTGGCTGCGCACGTGTCCGCCGCTCTGAAGGCCGGTGTGGACGGGCTGGTCGCCACTGCCCCGTTCTATGCGGCCACCCACCCTGCCGAGATCGAACGCCATTTCGTGCGCCTGCACTCGCTGGCTGGTGACACGCCGATCTACGCGTACGACATTCCGCCGCGGGCCGGCACGAAGCTGCCCGCCTCGCTGATGATCTCGCTCGGCGAGCAGGGGGTCATCGCGGGCGTGAAGGACTCCAGTGGTCAGGACACCTCGTTGCGCGAGCTGGTGCTGTCGCGACGTGAGGCCGGGCTGGAGGGGTTCACCCTGATGACCGGCTCGGAGGTGACGGTCGACTCCTCTTTGGCGTTCGGCGTCGACGGCGTCGTACCTGGTCTTGGGAACGTGGACCCGGCCGGGTACGTGCGGTTGTTCACGGCAGCTGTTGCCGGCGACGCGGCAGCGGCACGGGCGGAGCAGGATCGGCTGTTCAGGCTGTTCGACATCATCAACGTGGCGGACCGGTCGCGAATGGGCGCCAGCTCGTCCGCACTGGGTGCGTTCAAGGCGGGGTTGTACCTGCTCGGCGTGATCGCCTGCCCGATCACGGCGTACCCGTGTATTCCTTTGAGTGAGACGGAGATCGCCGCGGTCCGACCGCTACTGGACCGGGCCGGATTACACTGAGCGATCCTGACCAAGGGAGGCCGGCAGTGACAACGGGTGGGCTCAGCCGGGCACGTGGTGCGGCGGGGAATCAGTCCTTTATCCGGGATGCGATCAAGTCGTACATCCTGGAACGCGGGTTGAAGGCAGGTGACCCGCTGCCCAACGAGCAGGACCTGATGGCGCAGCTCGGCGTCGGGCGGCACCCGCTGCGCGAGGCGATGAAGGCGCTGCAGGCGGTCGGCATCATCGAGATCCGGCACGGGTACGGCACGTACGTCGGCGCGGTGAACCTGCAGTCGCTCGAGGACGGTCTCGCGTTCCGCATGTCCCAGTCGATGGCCGGCGACCTCCGCGACGTACAGAACGTCCTGGAGGTCCGCCAGGCCATCGAGGTCGGGCTGGCGGACGATGTGGTCGAGCACTTCAAACAGCACGGCTACGACACGCTCGAGCCCATCGTCGAACGCATGGAAGCCAAGGCCGCCGAGGGCAAGTACTTCCCCGACGAGGACTGGGCCTTCCACCAAGCGCTCTACGAACCCCTGGGCAACGCCCTGGTCATCGACCTGCTGTCAGTCTTCTGGCGCACGTTCGCCCAGGTCGACGCCCGCCTCCCCGGCGCCCGCTACACCCCCTCCGACGCCGCCGCCTGGCACCGAGACCTCCTCCAAGCCCTAACCTCCGGCAACCCCGACACCTACGCCCACTCCATGAAGTCCCACTTCAACGGAATCCACACCCGCCTGGACTCGTAGCTCTGCAGCTCGACAGTACGTATACGCCCACTGCGGCCTCGCGGCGCGGCAGCTGAGCGTGAAGATGAGTGATTGGGAGGGACACCTCCTGTCGAGCTGCCGCCTGTGGATGAACCAAACCGGTGAACTGGCGTTTTCAGGCACCATCCCGGGATGGAATCGGTCGATCAGATCCTGCTGCGCCGGGGCGGCTGGGCCACCGCCTCCGACTTGGCCGGCCTGGTCACCCGGCACGCCGTGGCGAAGGCCGTCGCGCGCGGCGACGTCCAGCGGATCGCACTGGGGATCTACGGACTTCCCGGCCTCCCGGCCGAAACTGTCGCGGTACTGGCTTACGACGGTGTCCTCTCGCACATGAGTGCGGCAGCGGCCTCCGGCCTTCCCTTACTGTCAGCACCTGAGAAGCCACACCTGATCCTGCCGCCGCATCGCCGTCCGCGACCAGGCCCACCTGCTGTGATGCATTGGGCCGAAGTCAGTTCGACCGAGCGAAAGGCCCGCATCACTTCCTTGTCCCGTACTGTCGCCGACTGTTCGCGCTTGCTTCCGTTCGCCGAGGCACTGGCCGTCGCCGACGCTGCTCTCGCCACCCGGCACCTGCTTCCCGAGGAACTACTGTCCGAGGTATCTGCGATGCGGGGTGCCGGTTGCCCGAATGCTCGGCAGGTCGCGACCGCTGCCACACCGTTGGCCGGCAGCTTTCTGGAGTCGATCCTTCGGGCGCTCCTGATCAGCGCGGGCGTCGAGGGCTTCGAGCCACAGGTCCTGGTGTCGCACGACGGGTTCTATGCCCGAGTCGACCTCGGACATCGGGTCGCCCGGTTGGCGTTGGAGGCCGAGGGGTTCGAGTTCCACGGTTCGCGCCGGGACTTCGCCGCCGACTGCTACCGGTACGACGAGCTCAACACCGCGGGCTGGCTGGTTCTCCGGTTCACCTACGAGCAGATCATCGGTGATCCGGCCTGGGTTGTTGCCACCGTCCGCGCGGCCCTCGCGCAGCGGCTCGTCGGGTGAAGTCCGGCAGCTCGACAGTACGTATACGCCCACTGCGGCGCGGCGCTCGGTCGGTTGAGCGTGACGATGGGCCGACCGAGCTGACACGTCCTGTCGAGCCGCCGATCCCTCAGGCGAAGAGGTTCTCGGCGTCCACGATTGTGTAGGCGTAGCCCTGTTCGGCTAGGAAGCGTTGGCGGTGGGCGGCGAACTCGGCGTCGATGGTGTCTCGGGCGACGATCGAGTAGAAACGGGCGGTGCGGCCGTCGCCCTTGGGGCGGAGGACGCGGCCGAGGCGCTGGGCCTCTTCCTGGCGAGAGCCGAAGGTGCCGGAGACCTGGATGGCGACCGACGCCTCGGGCAGGTCGATGGAGAAGTTGGCGACCTTGCTGACCACCAGGCGGGTGATCTCGCCGTGGCGGAACGCGTCGAACAGGCGCTGGCGTTCGCGGACCGTGGTCTCGCCCTTGATCACCGGGCACTCCAACCGTTCGCCGAGCTCGTCCAGCTGGTCGATGTACTGACCGATCACGAGCAGCGGTTCACCGGCGTGATGGTCGGCGATCCGTCGTACCAGCCGGGACTTCGCCGGCGTGGACGCGGCCAGGCGGTAGCGGTCCTCGGGCTCGGCCGTCGCGTACACGAACCGCTCGGTCTGCTCCAGGTCGACCCGCACCTCGATGCAGTCCGCGGGCGCGATCCAGCCCTGCGCCTCGATGTCCTTCCACGGCGCGTCGTACCGCTTCGGGCCGATCAGCGAGAACACGTCACCCTCGCGACCGTCCTCGCGGACCAGCGTCGCCGTCAGACCGAGCCGGCGGCGGGTCTGCAGGTCGGCGGTCATCCGGAAGATCGGCGCGGGCAGCAGGTGCACCTCGTCGTACACGATCAGGCCCCAGTCGCGGGCGTCGAACAGCTCCAGGTGCGTGTAGACACCCTTCCGCCGCGTCGTCATCACCTGGTACGTCGCGATCGTGACCGGCCGGATCTCCTTGCGCGCACCGGAGTACTCGCCGATCTCCTCCTCGGTCAGCGTGGTGCGGCGCAGCAGCTCGTCCTTCCACTGCCGCGCGGACACCGTGTTGGTGACCAGGATCAGCGTGGTCGCGGAGGCCTGTGCCATCGCGGCCGCGCCGACGATCGTCTTGCCGGCACCACAGGGGAGTACGACGACCCCGGAGCCGCCGTGCCAGAACGAGTCGGTCGCCTGCTCCTGGTACGGGCGTAGCTCCCAGCCGTCAGTTACCAGGTCGATCTGGTGCGCCTCGCCGTCGACGTACCCGGCCAGGTCCTCGGCGGGCCAGCCGAGCTTCAGCAGGGTCTGCTTGAGGTGACCGCGCTCCGACGGGTGCACCAGGACGGTGTCGTCGTCGAGCCGCGCGCCCAGCATCGGCTTCACCTTGTTGCTGCGCAGCACCTCTTCCAGCACCGGCCGGTCGGTCGTCACGAGCACCAGCCCGTGCTCCGGATGCTTCTCGAGCCGCAGACGCCCGTACCGATCCAGGGTCTCGGCGATGTCGACGAGCAGCGAGTGCGGGACCGGGTAGCGGCTGTAGCGCAGCAGTACGTCGATCACCTGCTCCGCGTCGTGCCCGGCCGCGCGCGCGTTCCACAGGCCCAGCGGCGTCAGCCGGTAGGTGTGCACATGCTCCGGCGCCCGCTCCAACTCCGCAAACGGCGCAATCGCCTTCCGGCAGTCGTTCGCGTCCGCATGCGCGGTCTCCAACAACAACGTCTTGTCCGACTGCACGATCAGTGGACCGTCTGTCACCCGCAGCTCCTAACCTCGCCCCGACCCTCCATTGTGCCTGGTGCTGCAAATAAGCGGGTGACCTAGTCGACGGGGCGGGCTGTGGAGATTCGGTGGAGGGCGTAGGTGCGGGGGGTGTCGGCGGTGTCGTCGTAGGCGGTTAGCCAGCCGTCGGCTACTCGGACTGGTTCGACGATGCGTTCGGAGGAGTGGCCGTTGTGGTCGACGTACGCGATCCAGGTGCGGGTGTGGGCCTCGGCGGCGTTGGTGAGGACGGCGATCGTCTCGGCGGGGGCGGCGGGTTCGACGAGGCCCTGGTCGTCGGGGCGTTCGGCGGCGATGCGGTCGCCGGCGCGGACCTTCTCGATGACTGCCTTCACCTGGTCGTCGGTCAGGTCGAACGCGCTCTCGTTGAAGTCCCGGCTGGTACGACGCCGCGGTGCCTCGCCACGTCGCGGCGCGCCGGTCACGTGCAGTGCCCCGTCGAAGGTCTCGGCCAGCGGCGCCAGCCCGGCGTCCCGCAGCCGGCTCAGGACCATGTCCGGTGGGGACGGCGACACGACCACGGTCGGCGCCAACCGCCGGAACCGCACACCGGGCATGTTCGAGTTCAGCAGTTGGGTCAGCACGTTCTCGTCATCACACCGCAGGTACGTCGAGGCGGTCCCGAGTCGCAGTACGCCGTGGCGCCGTGCAACGTCGTCGATCAGGTACGCCAGCGGCTGCGGCACGGGAGTGCGCGAGTGCTCCGCCAACCAGCTGTGCAACTGCGCCGCGGTCCGCCCGAGATCGAACGCACGCCGCACCGAGCTGTCACTGAACCGGTAGACCCCAGCGCCACCGTCGGACTCGACATCCGCCATCGTGGACAGTTCGTCCTGCACGGCACGCACCAACGGTCCAGGAGCGATCGCGGTGAGGTCAGCCTGCAACAGCACCTCGGACACCGGCTCCGGCATCAACGGGCTGATCGCCTCGGCCAACTCGTCAACGGTCGGCTCCGCACCCAGCAACGGCTGCGCGTGCTTCGCCATCGAGCCCAGTCCGGTCAGCCCGAGCAGCGCGGCCTCGGTCACGCTCCACTGCACCAGGTCGTCCCGGAACTGCCCACCGCGCCGCGGCCGATGCCACGCCACCCAGGTCACCACGGTCTCCGGAGCCGGCGCAGTACCCGCACCTGCTTCGGCCAGCGCCTGCAGCGTCAGCACCCGGATCTCCGGTGCCAGCAACCGCTCCAGGTCCGGCGCCAGCGCGTTGATCAGCCGCTCCCGAGCAGCCGCCGTACCGCCGCCGCTGTCCCGTCGGCCGATCAGTCCGATCGCCCTGAGTCCGTTGAACCACGCAACGACGAGCTGAGCCCACCGGTGCGCCAGGTCCAGCTCCAGCCAGTCGTCGTAGGCACTGGTCGGCAGCCACAGCTCACTGGTGCCGACTTCGACCGCAGCAACCAGGCCGGCGGCGTACGCCATCTCCAGCACTGCTGCGGCGGTCTGCTCCTCCGCGCCGATCTTCCCGGCCAGACTGCGGAGCTCACGGACGCCAAGCCCACCAGTACGCAGCACCGGCGGCGGCTCGGTCCCCAGCTGCTCGAGAGCTCGGTCAACCAGCCGCACCAGGTCCAACGCCGCACCAGCGGCAGCCCGGTCGGCGATCGTCGCCGACACCTTCTTCCCGTCCAACGGCGGCGGCACCGGTCTAGTCGACGCCAGTACCCGCCCGCCCCGCAGATGCAGCCCGATCTGCCGCGGCAGCACCACGGTGTTCGGATCCTTGGGTACGACGAGCCCGCGCGCGAGCAACCGCTCCACGGGAGTACGGGCCGAGGCGATCGTCACCGGACGCTCCGCCTTCTCCACCGAGCCGGTCGGCGGACCCCAGGTCAGCTTGTCCAGCACTGCCCGCGCATCCGGACCGGCCTGCTCGATCAGCTTGTCCAGATCACCGAAGTGCCGCGTGGTCACCGGACCGAGTCCAGCCGGCGTCGGTCCGAGCAGTTCGTGCACCGCGCGGATCGGACGGAGGTCATCCGCGGCGCCCCACACCAAAGCGAGGTCCAGCAGCTCGTCGACCCGCGGCCGGACCACCTCTTCCGGCTGGTCGACGCCGCGCGCCAACGTCTCCAGATCGACCGGCTCGGGCAGTGCGGACAGCGACTCGAGCAGGTCCACGCCGAACTCGTCCAGCCGGTTGATCGCGCGCGCCGCGGACGCGTTGCTGGTCGCCCGCGCGGCGAGTTGGCCGGTGTCCGCGGGAATCGGCAGCGCCAGGTCGGGCCGCCGCCGGAGCAGCTCGCCGAGCGCGGCGTCGTCCCACGTCCGCAAGGCCTCAGCGAGGGTACGGGGGCGGGTCGGATCGGCGGTGCTCATCCTTCCAAAGGTACGGCCCCGGCGGTCTGCACCCCAAGGTCGGTCAGGATCCGGCCCAGGGTTTCTTCCAGCGGACTGTCCGGGCCGATCACGGTCTGCTCGATCCGGTCCAGGACGTCGTGCTCCCGGTACCAGTCCCGCATCATGTCCGGATCCACCCCGGGCATCACCCGCGTCCCGTGCCGTACGACGGTCTCCGTGAACGGGATGTCGAAGTAGTAGTGCAGCGTCGTCCCGCGATGGTCGGCGGTCAGCCGCCGCAGCATGTCGCCGTACCGCCCGTGGTCCAGGATGCCCTCGAGCACCACGTCGTACCCGTGGTCGAGGGCGTAGCGGACGGTTGTGTCGATCAGCCCGATGTTCACCCCGCCGGGGACGTCGCGCTCGCGGAGCAGGATCCGCCGGAGGTGGTCCTGCTCTACCCACGCCGTACCGCGGCCGAGTCGTTCCCGCAGCGCCTTCGCGGTCGTCGACTTGCCGGAGCCCGAGTTCCCTCGCAGTACGACGAGTCGCGTCGCCGGCGTACCGGTCACTCGGCTGCCCCGGCGCTCCCGATCCGATGGAAGCCGACACGCTCGTAGACGGCTGCGACGGCGTCGGACTCGGCTGACAGCAGCACCAGCTCCACTCCGTTGGCGAGCGCGTGCTCGACCAGTGTGGAGGTCACTGCGGCTGCCAGGCCGCGACGGCGCATGGACGGCAGCGTGCCGACGCCGACGATCTCAGTGGTCGAGTTGACCGGCTGGTGGGTCCCACTGGCCACCATGCCCTGCTCGGTGAACGCGCCGGCGGTGACTGCCACGCCCTGTAGTACCCGGTCTCTCAGCGTCGCTACGACGTCGTCCGGTACCGCTGCGGCTGCTACTTCGCGCTCAGTGGGTCCAGCAGTGCCGACCGCCGTGCCGGGCTCACCGAACGCGAGGCCGGCGACCGCACGCGCCTCCCGGACCATGACCTCGTCAGCGGACAGGATCTCGCAGCGCGCGTCAGCCAGGGCGGGCCGGAAGTCATCTCGCTGCAGCACGAGCAGCGGGTGCTCGACCACAGACAGACCTGCGGCGGCAGCAGCCGGTCCCAGCGACGGACAGGTCTCCACGACCCACTCGAAGCTCAGCGGGATCTCCAGCTCGGCACACCGCGCCCGCACCAGCTCGATGTCACTCGGCTCGATGGTCGCGCCGGATCCGGGTACTGGGCGGGCGTAGTACGGCCAGACGGTCGTACTACGGAACAGCGTGAACGGACCGACCTGTTCGGGAAACGCGCCGGACAGAGGGACGCTGTGAAGGTACTCATCGACTGTGCTGATCATCGCGAGGCAGTGAACCACCCGGACCGGGTCGACGCCAGTGGATATGTCGAGACGCGCCGAACGGCTCCGACGTACCACGTGTCAGCTAACACGACCGAGGAGCAACAGATGCAGAACGTGACGTCCGCGGACGGTACGACGATCGCCTACGACCGCCTGGGCAGCGGACAGCCGGTGATCCTGGTGGGCGGGGCGCTGTGCGACCGGCAGTCGTTCCGGCCGCTCGCCGACGAGCTGGCGAGCGAGTACGACGTGGTCACCTACGACCGGCGCGGCCGCGGTGACTCCGGCGCGGGTACGCCGTACGGCGTGCAGCGCGAGGTGGAGGACATCGCCGCCCTGGTCACGGCCCTCGGCGGTACGGCGGCCATCTACGGGCACTCGTCCGGCGCCGGGCTCGCGGCGATCGCGGCAAGCACCGGACTGCCGTTCACGAAGGTCGTGCTGCACGAGCCGCCGTACGGACCGGACGACGTCGACCCGTCGGACGGTGGGGACGAGGTGCTCGAACGGATCCGGGAGGGGCGCAACCTGGAGGCGGTCGAGCTGTTCCTGATGATGACGGGCATGCCGAAGCCCCAGGCGCTGCAGTGGGCGGCCACTCCCGGTCTGGCCGATCTCGCGCCGACGCTCGCCTACGACTTCGCCGTCATGGGGCACGGCCTGAACGGCACGGGTACGCCGGTCGAGCTGCTCCGCACGGTCAAGCCCGAGACGCTCGTCCTGGCCGGCACCGCGACGGCGCCGTTCATGATCGACGCGGCGCACCGCATCGTCTCGATCCTCCCGAACGCCGCCCTCACCGAACTCAAGGACCAGCACCACGCGGTCGCCCCCGAGGTGCTCGCCCCTGTGGTGGCTGACTTTCTCAGGCGATGATCTCGATCGACACCTTGTCCGGGTAGAAGGCGACGTGGTCGCGGATGTCGGCGACTGCGTCGTACGGCGCCTCGTAGGTCCAGACCGCGTTCGCCCCGTCCGCCCCGGCGGGGAGGACGTTGTAGTACGACGCGTCGCCCTTGTACGGGCAGTAGGTGTGGCGCTCGGTGCGCTCGAGCTGCGTGAAGTCGACGTCCTTGCGCGGGATGTACTGCACCGCCGGATAGCTCGCCTCCTGCAGCGACAGCGCGTCGCGGGTGTCCGCGACGACCCGGTCGCCGACCTTCACGACCACGCGGTCCGGGTTCTTTCCCACGGTGATCGGATGGTCCGGCCCGGGGATCTTCACAGTCTTCTCCGCCATAACTGCTGACAACCCAGCCACCTCTCATCCCATTCCCGGATGTTGGTGACTGGTGACGAACGTTGCCCCCGCGGCTTCCGCGAGCTCGGCGCCTAGGGCACCGGCCGGGGTGTACGCGCCGGGCCGGCCGTCGCCGCGAGCCAGTCGGACTGCTGTCTCCGCGGTGGCGTTCGCGGTGAACTCCATCGCGTCCCCGGTCCGCAGCCACGCCTCCCGCGTCGTACCGTCCGGCCACGTCACGACCGCATGACCCCACGAGTGCTCGCGCGGTCGCGGAGCCGGCTTGAACTCGGCCGCCGCCATCCGCCGTACGGCGAACCGTCGCAACGCCGGGATCCTCAACAGCGCACCTGCCACTGGCAGGATCGCCCGCACCGCAGGCGCCGACGGGACGAGTCCGGACGTCGCCACGACGTTCGGTGCACCACTCGCGAGCTGCGCCGCCAGCAGCTCGCCCGTCGGACCGCCCGCGGACTTCGCCGTCTGGCCATCCGGCAGCGCATGCACCCGCGGGTCGGCCGCCAGCCGCGTCGGGACCCGCCGACCGTCCTCGTACCGCAGTCCGCCCGTCGTCAGCCCCGACACGATCGACTGCGCCAACGCCTCGCCCAGCTGCCCACCCTCGATCGCGACCGACGGCAACGCATCCACCCGTACGTCGCGAGGCGTCGCCCGATCCGCACACAACAGCGCGACCACCGCCTCGGTCCCGAGCACCCCGAACCCGGCGCCGGTCACGAACGTGCTGCCCGCCGCCACGGCCTCGTCGTGCAGTGCGAGCAACCGCGGCATCGCGACCAGATCGTTGGCCAGGTCAACGTAATGTCCGCCCGGCAGACAGGCCCGGGCGATCGGTACGGCGGTCTCGGCGTACCCACCGATCGTGTTCACCACGACGGCCGGCCGGCGCCGCGCGATCTCGGCCGCCGCGTCCGCAGTCTCGATCACCTCGGCGTCGCCCAGCCCTACCTCCGCGGCGGTCTTGCGCAGCCGCTCGGCATTCCGCCCGACGAGCACCGGCGTACCTCCTCGGGCCGCGACCTGGGCGGCGATCTCGCGTCCGGTCCGCCCGGTGGCGCCAAGAATCCAGATGGCCATGCGTGCTCCTCGGTCTGATGTCTCAGGGTGTCATCACTGCGACGATAGCACGTCGATGACACTCTGAGACATCGCGATTGCTAGACTCCGGGCATGGCGCGATGGGACCCCGGTGCGGAGCAGCGGCTGCGGAAGGCCGCGCTCGAGCTGTACGCCGCACACGGGTACGACGCGGTGACGGTCAACCAGATCGCCGAGCACGCCGGCCTGACCCGGCGCTCGTACTTCCGCTACTTCCCGGACAAGCGCGAGGTCCTGTTCGCCGGCTCCGAGCGCCTGCCCGCCGCGGTGACCGACGCGATCCGCGCCGTCGACCCCACGGTCGCGCCGTGGCCCGCCGTACTGCAGGCCGCCGCGACCGTCGGCGAGCTCCTGGTCGATCTCGCCGAGGACACCGACGTACGGCGGGAAGTGATCGCGGCCAGCCCGGAACTGCAGGAGCGAGAGCGGACCAAGATGGCCTCGGTGACCGCCGCTCTGCGCGATGGGCTCGAGGAGCGTGGGTTGTCGCCCGACGACGCCGCGCTGGTGGCGCAGGTGGGGTCGGTCGTGTTCCAGAACGCGTTCAGCCGGTGGATCGACGGTGGCGGGCAGCGGACCTTCCGGTCCTGCCTCGATGCCGTCAGCGGGTCACTCGGTGGTGAACTCTTCCAGCTCGACGACTAGGCACGGTCCGCCGTCGAAGGCGCCACCGTCGATCCCCAGCGCGAGCCCATCGGCGTACAGGTGCGGGCCGGTCAGGAACTGTGGGTCGATCCCGAGCTGGTCGGCGACGATGCTGTGCCCGTGCACGATCCGGTGGCCGCCGAGGTGCTGCAGCATGATCCGGGCCACCTCCGGACCGCTCGCGCCGCGGAACGCGTACCGGGAGGTTGTGCGGCGCCAGATCTCCCACCAGACCTCGATGTCGTCGGAGTGCAGCTCGGCGCGGGCGGCAGTGTTGATCTGGTCGATCGTGTCGCCCCACTCGACGTACTCGGCGGTGTCGGAGTGCATCAGCAGATGGCCGGCGTCCAGCGCGAGCATCGGCCGGTCGAGCAGCCAGGCCACTTCCTCGTCGGTGAGCAGCTCCTGGTCGCGGTCCTGGCCGCCGTTCAGAGCCCAGGACCGCTCGAAGCTGCGCATGGTGATGCCGTCGTGCGGGACGAAGGTGTCGCCGAACTTGTGCATCCCGAGCGCGAGGATCTCGTGGTTGCCGAGCAGCATCCGGACCGCGTCGTCCGGTGCCTGGTCGATCAGGCCGCGCACGTAGCGGAGGACGCCGATGCCGTCCGGGCCGCGGTCGAAGAAGTCGCCGAGGAACCACAGTCGGGCGTCCGCGGCGGCCCAGTTGCCGTCGGCATCGGTGAGGCCGGCGGCGTGCAGGGCGGCGGTCAGTTTCTCCAGGTGGCCGTGGACGTCGCTCACGGCGAACACCCGCGTCATGTCATCCCCGAATGGTCAGCACGATCAGTACGACGTTCAGGGCCGTGACGGCGGTGGCTACCAGGCATGCGGCGAGAGTAGTCGCCCGACGGTTGACGAGGTCACCCATGACGCGCCGGGAAGCGGTCAATCTCACCAACGGCCACAACGCGCACGGGATGCCGAAGCTCAGCACCACCTGGGAAACCACCAGCGCCCGGCTCGGGTCGATGCCGATCGCGAGCACCAGCAGGGCGGGCACCAGCGTGATCAGCCGTCGGGCTGCCAGCGGGACGCGGCGCTGCCAGAACCCGTCCAGGATCACCGACCCGGCGTACGTCCCGACCGAGGAGGAGGCGAATCCGCTGGCCAGCAGGGCGAGCGCGAACAGCAGGGCCGGGAACTCTCCGAGCCGGACACCGATCGCGGAGTGGGCGGCGTCGAGCGAGTCGGCGCCGGTGCCCTTGAGGGAGGCGGCGGCGAGGACGACCATCGCCAGGTTGACCGCGCCGGCCAGCGCCATCGCGACGGCTACGTCCAGGCGGGTGGCCCGTAGTACCCGGGACTTGCCTTCGTCGGACCGGATGCTCTTCCAGTGCCGGTCGGTGACCAGGGCGCCGTGCAGCCAGATGGCGTGCGGCATCACGGTCGCGCCGAGCATGCCGGCCGCCAGCACCAGGGACTCGGTCCCGTCCAGGCGGGGCACCAGACCGCTGACCACGCCACTCGCCGACGGGTCAGCCTTAGCCGTCGACACCACGAAGCCGATCAGTACGACGGCCAGCAGTCCGATGATCGCGGCCTCGAACGGCCGTTGCCCGCGCTTCGACTGGTAGATCAGCAAGGCGAACGAGACGACGCCGGTGATCGCTCCGCCGAGCAGCAGTGGGACGTGGAACAGCAGGTTCAGCGCGATCGCACCGCCGACGACCTCGGCCAGGTCGGTCGCGACCGCGACGATCTCGGCCTGCGCCCACAGTCCGGTTGACGTCGAGCGTTTGAAATGGTCACGGCAGAGCTGCGGCAGGGTCCGCCCGGTGGCGATACTCGCCTTGGCCGCGAGGTACTGCACCAGGACGGCCATCAGGTTCGCGCCGACGACGACCCAGCACAGCAAGTAGCCGTACGTCGCCCCCGCGGCGATGTTGGTCGCGAAGTTGCCCGGGTCGACGTACGCAACTGCAGCAACGAACGCCGGTCCGAGCAGTAACAGCCCGGACCGGCTCAGTTGCCGCCGCAGCGGCGCCGGTGCATACATGAGAGAAGTCTCTACGAAGGCACCGACAACGCAACCCTTGTTCCGCTTTTGAGACGGGCCTTACGCCCAGCTGAAGTGCACTTCCAGGGTGACCTCGACGCTGCTGTCGCCCGGGGTGACGTTGATCGAGGCGTCGAGGTTCGCCTTCCGGCCCGCGGCGGACGCGGCGTACCGGATCGGAAACGCGTTCTGGGTCTCTGCGATCGCGGTGACCGAGCCCAGTGCGAAGCCGGCCAGCGTGGCCAGGTGCTCGGCCTTCGTCCGCGCCTGCTGGAAAGCGAGTTCCCGTGCCTGGGTCAGCAGGCCGGACTTGTCCTCGATGTCGAACTGCAGCCCGTTCAGGGTCAGACTGTTGCCCGCAGCATCGACCGCCGCGTTCAGCAGCGCTCCGAACCCGGTGAGGTCCTTCGTCTCGACCTGGATCATGTGTGACGCCTGGAACCCCACGTCAACCCCGGGCTCACGGAAGTGCTGGAACACGTTGACGGCGCTGGTGCCGAGCTGCGACTCCACGACGCCGCGTCCACGCAGAGCTGCGGTCACCGCCTCCGTGAGCTCACCGACCCGCGCCACCGCACTCGCCACGTCCGGTGCGAACGACTCGACCCCGAATGTCGCCCGCAGCACATCCGGCGCCCCACTGACCTGTCCTGACCCGACAACAGTCACCCCAGTATCCATGGCGGCCAGTCTGGCATCCCGCTCAACTGGCGCGGCGGATGATGCGAGCGGGGATGTCGTGGAGGTGGCAGAGCGACAGCAGTGCTGTGCCGTCGATGAGCTGGATGGGTTTGCCGTTGGCGAACTGGTAGCTGGTCGGTCCGAAACCGGAGGTGGTGATCAGGATGCCCTTGGTGGCGCCGGCGTCCACCACAGTGCCGAACAGGTCGCGTACGGCGGAAGGCGGCACGGTGCGGGTCCAGAGCTTGGCCTGGACGACGAACTTCCCACCGGTGATCGGCCGGGGATCGTAAGCCACGCAGTCGATCCCACCGTCCGTCCCGCGCCGAAACAGCTGCGCCTCCAGGCCCATCCGGGTGAGCAGGTTGTGTACGAGGTGTTCGAAGGACTCCGCACTCAGCTCCAGCAGATTGGGCCGGGCGTCGATCTCACTGATCACGTCGACCGCTTCGACAGCGCGTGGGTCGGTCAGGTCGAACTCCAGCACCGGCTCCACTGGCTGCAGCTCCTCCGGGTGCCGTGACACCTCTGCGGCGAAGAAGTGCCGGACACAGGCCACCGGATCGAGCTGATCCATCACCAGCGCCTGGTACTGCTCCCGCGTTGCCCGCAAGGTGATGAGGCACGGCCGCACGGTCTGACCGGTGGTGAGATCCACGGACTCGACCATCCCGTTGAACACGACCGTGTCGACCACGCCGTACCTGTCACTGCCGAAGACCAGGTGCAGCGCCCGCAGCGCGAGCTGGGCGACCAGCTGTTGGTAGAGCCGCCGCAGTTCCTGCGGATCCCGCAGTACGGCGAGCACTGCGTCGACGTCACGGTCATAGCGGTACGACGCCTCGGCAGGGACCGCAGTGACATCCGGGAGGTCCCACTCGAGCGCCAACAACGTCGACTCGGGCACGTACCCGACCTTGCGCCGGCGTGGGAAGTCCAACGGCTCGGGTACGCGGTCCAGCGCCTTGGTGAAGTAGCGGGTCACGGCGGCCCGGTCGTGGTTCTCCACCGCGCGCTGGTACGCGTCGACCCGCGCATGCTGCTCCGCGGTCGCCTCGTCGAGCCGGCGCTGGTGCTCGACCTGCTCCCGCAGCGCCTTGGCCACCCGCGTACGGCGGGTCTCCTCGGCGGCCCGGTGCCGCTCGATCGCCTCCGCGAACCGGTCCTCCGCGTCGGCGAGTCGACGCGCGAACCGGCGCTCGGCGCCCCACCAGCGGAACCTGCCCGGCGGGTGAGGTACGAACGCATCCCAGACAGGTCCGGGATGCGCCTCGAGATCGGCCGGTGACACGGTCGGCGGAGCCCGGCGCGGAGCCCGCTTCAGGGTCTGTAGATCGGCACCGTGTATGTCGATGGCGAGCGCGTCGGCCAGGACGGTGCCCAGGGTTCCGACGCGCTCCTGTACCGCAGCGGTACGTTGCGCCGCTTCGGCGGATCGACGCGGCGGACGGTCGCTGCGGGCGTGACCTTCCATGGATCGGCCCATCGCCTCACACCTCTCAGCTCCAATGTAACGGTCCAACCACGCTCCGCGACGGCGATGACGGAGAGTTGGAGAGGACATTGCTTGCCGTCCACCCCCTGTTTCCTGCCGCACGTGCAGGTGCTCGGTTCAGGGGAACGAAGAAAGAGGGCCCCTGTTTCCTGCCGCACGTGCACTTGCAGGCGCATCCGGCGCAGGTGACGATGACTTGATGAGCCTGCCGTCGTACGCGTCCGGGGTGTCCGAGGTTCCGTTGCTGGGCGAGACGATCGGCCAGAACCTCAGACGGACGATCGCGGCGTACGGCGATCGAGAGGCGCTGGTCGAGGTCCAGACCGGAAGGCGCTGGACGTACGACGAGTTCGGCGCCGAGGTGGAGCTGGTGGCGCGCGGCCTGATGGCGCGGGGGATCGCGCAAGGTGACCGGGTCGGCATCTGGGCCCCGAACCAGGCCGAGTGGACGATCACGCAGTACGCGACCGCTTTGATGGGCGCGATCCTGGTGAACATCAACCCGGCGTACCGCACCCACGAACTGGCGTACGCGCTGAACCAGTCAGGCGTCCGGCTGCTGGTGTCCGCGACCGCCTTCAAGGCCAGCGACTACCGCGCGATGATCGACGAGGTGCGCCCGGACTGCGCCGCGCTCGAGGAGACCGTCTACCTCGGCACCGGCGACTGGGACGCGCTCCGCGACGACGCGAGCCGGATCACCGTCGAGGCCCTGAACGCCCGCGAGTCCGAGCTGTCCTTCGACGACCCGATCAACATCCAGTACACCAGCGGTACGACGGGGTTCCCGAAGGGCGCGACACTCAGCCACCACAACATCCTGAACAACGGCTTCTTCGTCACCGAGACGATCGCGTTCACTCCCGAGGACCGGCTCTGCATCCCGGTGCCCTTCTACCACTGCTTCGGCATGGTGATGGGCAACCTCGGCTGCACCACCCACGGTGCCTGCATGGTGATCCCGGGGCCGGCGTTCGACCCGGCCGCCACGTTGCAGGCCGTCCAGGACGAGCGGTGCACCGGGTTGTACGGCGTACCAACGATGTTCATCGCCGAGCTCGGGCTGCCGGACTTCTCGGGGTACGACCTGAGCTCGTTGCGAACCGGGGTGATGGCCGGATCGCCGTGCCCGATCGAGGTGATGAAGCGCTGCGTCGCCGACATGCACATGGCCGAGGTCGCGATCTGCTACGGCATGACCGAGACGTCGCCGGTGTCCACTCAGACCCGCCGCGACGACGACCTGGACCGCCGTACGTCGACTGTCGGGCGGGTGCTGCCGCACGTCGAGGTGAAGCTCGTCGACCCGGCCACCGGCCTGGTCGTCCCGCGCGGCGGGACCGGCGAGCTGTGCACCCGCGGGTACTCCGTGATGCTCGGGTACTGGGACGAGCCGGAGAAGACCGCGGAGGCGATCGACCGGGCCCGCTGGATGCACACCGGCGATCTCGCGACGATGCGCGAGGACGGGTACGTGAAGATCGTCGGCCGGATCAAGGACATGGTGATCCGCGGTGGCGAGAACGTGTACCCGCGGGAGATCGAGGAGTTCCTCTACACCCACCCGTCGATCGCCGACGTCCAGGTCATTGGTGTCCCCGACGAGAAGTACGGCGAGGAACTTTGCGCCTGGATCAAGCTCAAGCCCGGCTCGGACCCGCTGGACGCGGACGCCGTCCGGGCCTTCGCGAACGGCCGGCTCGCGCACTTCAAGATCCCGAAGTACGTGCTGCTGGTGGACGACTTCCCGATGACCGTCACGGGCAAGATTCGCAAGGTCGAGATGCGTGAGAAGTCCGTCGAGCTCCTCGGACTGAACTGATCAGGCTGCCGATCCCGAACACGGCGCCGAGTCCGCACACCGCGGACCACCCGGCCCGCTCGTACAACGCGGTCGAGGCGATCGCGCCGACGCCGCTGCCCAGCGAGTAGAACACCATGTAGCCACCGATCAGCCGGCTGCCGGCGTCCGGCCGGTAGATCAGGCTCTGGTTGGTGACGTGCACAGCCTGTACGGCGAGATCGAGCAGCACCGCTCCGATCGCGAGCCCCACCAGGGACTGCGACGTCGCCAGCCAACTCGTTGCCAAGAGCACCGAAGCGGCGATCCTGACGGCCCGGCCGTGGCCACGATCGGCCAGCCGCCCGGCCGGTCCGGCGGCGAGCGCGCCGGCCGCGCCGATCAGGCCGAACGCACCGATCTCGGTGTGCGACAGGCCGCGTTCGGTGAGCGGCAGCGCGATCGAGGTCCACAGGGTGCTGAACGACGCGAAGACGAAGAACGCGCGGACCGCGCTCTCACGGAACAACGGCTCCCGCCATAGCCCGGCGGTGGATCGCAGCACCGCGCGGTAGGTGAGGTTGCTCGCGGGACGCGGTCTGGCGGGAGCGAAAGCGGCGGCGATGGCGAGGCAGACGGCGCAGGCGATCAGGTAGACGGATCGCCAACCGAGGAGGTCGGTGAGGATTCCCGACGTCGTGCGGGCCAGCAGGATGCCGATCACGATGCCGCTGGTGATGGTTCCGACGGTGCGGCCGCGTTCGGCGGGGTCGCTCATCGACGCGCCGAAGGCGACGAGGGACTGGGTGACGACGGCGAGGGCGCCGACCGCGGCGAGGCCGAGGAGCAGCATCGCGGAGTTCCTCGCCAACCCGGTCGCTAGCAGCGCCGCGGCCAGCAGGGCGAACTGGACCTTGATCAGGCGCCGCCGATCGAGCAGATCGCCCAGCGGTACCAGGAAGAACAGGCCGAGCCCGTACCCGGCCTGGGTGACCGTCACGAACACTCCGACCGTTCCGGGGGCGATCCCGAGGTCGCCGCCGATCGTCACGAGCAGCGGCTGGGCGAAGTACACCGTGGCGACCGCGACCCCGGCCGTCAGCGCGAGGAACAGCCTGTTTGGTTGCATCTTGCTACCGTAGGAGGAGTTGGTAGCATATTGCAACCAGGAGGTGTGGAGTGGTCAAGCGCACGAGATTCGACGGTGAGAGCTGCCCGGTCGCGCGGTCGGTGGACGCGGTCGGCGACTGGTGGTCGCTGCTGATCGTCCGCGACGCCTTCGACGGCAGCCGCCGGTTCGGCGACTTCCAGCGCAGCCTCGGCGTCGCGAAGAACATCCTCAGCTCGCGGCTCCGCGCACTGGTCGACAACGGCATCCTCGACCACACCGGCCCCGACTACGTCCTGACCGCCAAGGGTGAGGCGCTCTTCCCCGTGATCGTCGCCCTCCGCCAATGGGGCGAGGCTTTCGCCTTCGAGCCGGGCGAGGACCACTCAGTCCTCCTGGACCGCCGCGACCACCTACGGCTACGCCCCCTCGAAGTACACGCCGCCGACGGCCGCCCAATCACCCCGTCCGACACCGAGGTCCACAAGGTCTGACCGGCAGCTCGACAGGTAGAGCACAGGCGAGACGCTGTACACGGAACACCAATCACGCTCAGGTGCACTACCTGGCCGACCGACACCTCCTGTCGAGCTGCCGATCGCGCGTCTAGTCCCGCAGGTGTTCGGCGAAGGCTTTGACTGACGGGGTTTGTTCGCCGCGGCGCCAGATCAGGGTGAGGGCGGAGTCGGGGAGGCCGGTGAGGGGGACGGTGACGATGCCGGCGCGGCCGTTGAGGTCGGCGGTGGGGCGGCAGATGATCATCGCGCCGCGGTTGGCGGCGATCAGCGAGATGCCTTCCTGAAGGGTGTTGACGTCGGGCCCGCGGTGGATGAGTGCGCCGCCGGGTGTCTGCGTCGGAGCCTGGGCCTGCCGCCAGTAGTCGGGCGCAGGCCCGGCGAACGCGATCAGGGTTTCGCCGGCCAGGTCCTCCGCGTCGACCGAGTCCCGCCCGGCGAGCCGATGCCGCTCGCAGACCGCGAGGGTTTGCGGGTGGCGCGAGAAGACCGGACCGACGACCAGGTCATCCTCGGCGACCGGCAGCAGTACGACGGCAGCGTCGATCGTGCCGCGGCGAAGAGCGCCGAACGGATCGTTCAGCGGCAGCTCGCAGACATCGATCAGGCAGTTCGGATTGCGCGCCTGGAAGGCCGAAACCGCGGCGAGGATCTCGTCGCTCGCCGCACCCTGGAACCCGATCTTCAGCTTCCCCTGGACGCACGCGGCGTACTCGCGGGCGTTCTCGACGACCCGCTCCAGTGCCGCGTACGCCGGGCGCAGGGACGTCACCAGCTCCTTGCCCAGCGGGGTCAGCGCCACTCGCCGGCTGGTTCGCTCGAACAGCGGGCCGCCGATTCGGCGTTCGAGTGCCTGGAGTAGTTGGCTGACTCGGCTTTGCGAGAGGTAGAGGCGTTCCGCCGTGCGGCCGAAGTGGAGTTCGTCGGCGAGGACGAGGAAACACTCGAGTTCGCGGATCTCGACGGCCATGGGTCCAGGGTCATCGATTAGCTCAGCTAATACAAGGATGACCAGATCGCCGTTGTTCGGGACCACCGCTGAGCCGCTCACTGGTGACATGACAACGATCTGCGTCGACCAGCCGGTCTCCGGCGCGCGGGCCTGGGCCGCGTCCGTGACGATGGCCGCGACCGTGTTCACCGTGGTGACCGCCGAGATGCTGCCGGTCGGCCTGCTGACCCCGATGAGCGACGCCCTGCATGTCACCGAAGGAACCGCCGGCCTGAGCCTCACCGTCACCGGCGTCGTCTCCGCGATCGCCGCGCCCGTCCTCCCGCTGCTGCTCGGCAAACTCGACCGCCGCACGGTGCTGATCGGCCTGATGCTCCTGCTCGCCGCGGCCGGCTTCCTCGCCGCGATCGCCCCGGCGTACTCCGTCTTCGTCAGCGGCCGGGTGTTGATGGGGATCTCGATCGGCGGCGTCTGGCTGTTCACGGTCGGCCTCGCGCGTCGCGTCGTACCTGCGCATGCGTCCGGTCCCGCGACGTCGCTCATCTTCAGCGGGATCGGAATCGCTTCTGTACTGGGGATTCCGGCCGGCGCGTACGTCGGCGAGCTTGTCGGCTGGCGCTGGGCCTTCGCGGGTGTCGGGCTGCTGTCCATCGCACTGGCTGCCGCGCTGACCATCTACCTACCGCCACTGGCCGCCGAGAAAGCAGTGCGCTTCAACGACGTGGCGAAGGTGCTGCAGGTCAAGCAGGTGCGCGTCGGTCTGGTGCTCGTCGGGCTCATCGTGACCGGCCACTTCGCGGCGTACACCTATGTCCGTCCGCTCCTCGAACCGCACACGGGCCCTGCACTGATCGGCACCCTGCTGCTCGCGTACGGCGTGGCCGGTGTCATCGGCAACTTCCTCACCGGCGCTCTCCGCCCGGCCCGCGCCCTGACCCTCATCGCAGCCGGCATCGCGTTGACCGCCTTCGCCCTGCCCGTCGTCGGCACCACCCTCGCCGGATCCCTTGTCCTGCTGGTGATCTGGGGCCTCGCGTACGGCGGGACGACGGTCAGCACGCAAGCGTGGGGACATGCCGCGGCACCCACCGCGCCCGAAGCATCCTCCGCCGTCCTCGTCGGGACCTACAACGGATCCATCGCCCTGGGTGCCTTCGCCGGCGGCCAGGTCGCCGATCACCTTGGTACGACGACCGTCACCTGGCTGCCCGCAACGCTGGCAACCGCCGCCCTGCTGGTCCTGTTAGCGAACCGCCGCCAGCGCGGCTGAGTCCTCGTCGCCGAAGGTGTCCTCGAGCTTCTCCGGCGAGTAGTCGAGATCGATCCCGGCCACGTCCGCGCCGACCGCCGACTCGATCGCGCCGAGGCGGCGGGTCGCGCGATCACCGGCGTACGTCATCAACGCCGTCGGGCTGATCTCCGGCGGGAGTTCCGGCGAGTTGTCGAGAGCCCACTGGATCTGCGTCAACGCGTGCGGGAGGAGCTCCTCCATCGTGTCCGTGACGACCTTCCAGTTCGACGCGTCACCGGCGACGTGCCGGCGGCAGGTGAACGTGCCCCACGCCATGTGCCGCCGCTCGTCGTCGCCGATCCGGCGGATCAGTTCCTGCATGCCGGGCAGGACGCCGCGCGACGTGCAGAGCAGGTTCCACGCGTGGTACCCGGTGAGGGCCAGAGTCCCTTCCACCACGTGGTTGTAGGTCACCGACGCCCGGACCTGGTTGGCCGGCGACGGGTCGTCGGCGAGCGACTTCAGCGCGACCGGCAGCGCCTCGTAGAAGATCGCGCGGTACCCCGGGTTGTTCTCGACGTACCGGTGCAGGTCCTCGGTGACGCCGACCGCGTCCAGCCAGAGCCGGAAGACCGCGGTGTGCTTGGCCTCCTCGAAGCAGAACTGGGTCAGGTACATCTCGTCGCCGAACCGGCCCTCGGCGGCCATCGCCTGCAGGAACGGCTGTAGATCCTCGGTCACCGCCTCCTCGCCCGCGATGAACTGCGAGCAGAGCATCAACGCGTTGTCCTTGTCGTTGTCGCCCAGCTCCTGCCAGTCCTTGGCGTCCTGGCTGAAGTCGATGTCGCGCGGGTTCCAGAACTTGCGGTTGCCCTTGTCGAACAGACGCAGGGGCAGCGCGTCCCAGTTCAGGCCACCGGACCGCAGCGAGCTGAAACCCTTACGGTGCAGTTCGTTCATACGTGCTGCCTCCTCGTCTCGGACAGGAACGGAGAGAGGACGCGAGCCAGTTGCGCGGCCACCACCGCCGGGGGAGGGCCCGGCGTGACAATGTGGCTCAGGACGACGCGTAACGCGACGTCGACGCAACTGGTCGCGTCCTCGGCTGGGACCTCCGGCCAGTGCTCCCTGACATGGGCATCCAGCCGGAGGTGTGCCAGTTCCAGCACCTGCTGCCCCCGTGTGGTCAGCAGCTGACTGGCCTGGTCCGATCCCGGCTGGCTCAGCGCCGCCTTCACCAGCGGGTTCTCCCCGGCCAGCGTGAGGGCCCGCTCGACCGCGGCCCGCAGGCCGTCGATCGGGTCGGACTCCTCGGCGAGCGCCGCGTTCACATCCAGCAGGAACCGTTCGGTCTCGCGCGCCGCGACGGCTTCCAGTACGCCCCACTTGTCGCCGAACTCGTTGTACACGGTCTGGCGGGACACCCCGGTACGACGGGCTACCTCGGCCATCCGAAGTCCGTCGTACCCACCTGTTTCGATGGCGTCCTGTGCGGCGTCGAGCAGCTCGTCGTGGAGCCGGCGTTTGGTCCGATCGGCAAACGAGTCCATGGGGACGAGGGTTTACAAAATCGTCTCCGGTGTCAAGTGTTCGGACATCGTGTCTTCGTTTGTCAAATGCTGGAGTAGTGCGAGGCGTCACCCGATCGCGGCGTACTGCGGACGCCGTCGACGCTCACCGGGACGTCGCCGGCGAGCGTGATCCGGTGCAGGCGGCGCGGCAGGTCGTCATAGTCGGCGACGCCGAAGTGCTGGGTGGCGCGGTTGTCCCAGATCGCCAGGTCGCCCGGCTGCCACTGCCAGCGGACGGTGTTGTCGAGGTTGGTGATCCGGTTCTGCAGGAGCTGGAACAGCGCGCTCGTCTCGGTGCTGCTGAGGCCCACGAAGCGGCGGACGAAGTGCCCGAGGACGAACGCCCGCTCACCGGTCTCGGGATGCACGCGGACCACCGGGTGCTCGGTCTCGAACAGCTTCGACTCGAACTGTTTGTGGTGCTCCTCGAACTTCACGTCGACCCCGCCGATCCGGCCCTCGTCCGCATGGCCGGCGTAGTCGTACACGTTGCTGTGCACGGCCCACAGTCGGTCGACCAGGGCCTTGAGCGACTCGGGCAGTTGGGCGTACGCGCGGACGGTGTTGGCCCACGTCGTCCCACCGCCGTACGCCGGCAGCGTGACCGCGCGGAGCAGGCTGATCGCGGGCACACGGTCGACGAACGTGACGTCGGTGTGCCAGCTGTTCGCCTTGCTGTAGTCGGAGTCGATCGGCAGTACCTCGGCCGCGCCGTCGAGGCTCTTCGAGGTCGGGTGCGCGAGGGTCGGCGTGCCGAGCAGGCGCGCGAACGCCAGCTGGCCGGCGTCGTCGAGGTGGTGCTGCTCGCGGAAGAAGATCACCTTGTGGTCGAGCAACGCCTGCCGGATCGCGGCGACGGTCGGCGGCGCGAGGTCGCCCCCGAGCCGGACGTTCCCGATCACGGCGCCGAGCGCGCCGCCGGCCTTGTCGACGGTGATCTCCGGTGCTTCCAGTTGCGCTGTCATGACTGCTCCCTCACGGTCGGTGATCTCCCATAATCCGACCGATTTAGTAGACATAGGGTCTGTTTCGGGATGCGAGACCGTGTCGGTGACGGGTCACGTAGTGTGGGGGACGTGTCAGCCGCCGCTCTTGAACCCGCCCCCGACACCGCCGACGTCCCGGAGTTGGTGGTCGGCTTCGACCTCGACATGACGCTGATCGACTCTCGGCCAGGGATCCAGGCCGTCTGGGACCTGCTGGCCGCGGAGACCGGCGTCGCCATCGACACCGACCTGGTGGTGAGCCGGCTCGGCCCGCCGCTGACCTGGGAGATGGCGAACTGGTTCCCGCCGGAGCAGGTCGACGCGATGGTGTCGCGGTACCGCGAGCACTACCCGTCGCACGCGATCACGGGCAGCCTGCCGCTGCCCGGCGTGGCCGAGTCGCTGGCCGCGATCCGGGCGCTGCGCGGGCGGACGATGGTGGTGTCCGCGAAGTACACGCCGTCGGTCCGGCTGCACCTCGAGCACCTCGGCCTGGACGTCGACGAGCCCGTCGGTGACCTGCACGGAGCCGAGAAGGGTACGGCGCTCCGCGAGCACCGGGCCACGATCTACGTCGGTGATCACACCGCCGACATCGACGGTGCACACGCCGCCGGTGCGGTCGCGGTGTCGGTGGCGACCGGTCCGTTCACGGCCGACGAGCTGCGGGCGTACGGCGCCGACGTCGTACTGAACGATCTGACCGAGTTCCCGGCGTGGCTTGACGCGTATGTGCTCGAGCAGCGGCTGGAAGCGTTGATGCGGCGGCTGTCGACGTACGACACGATGGTCGTCGCGTTCAGCGGTGGCGCCGACTCGGCGTTCCTGCTGGCGGCTGCCGCGCGAGCGATCGGCGCGGCCAATGTCGTTGCGGCGACTGCGATCTCGCCGTCGTTGCCGGCGGCCGAGCTGGAGCCGGCGGCGCGGTTCGCGGACGGGATCGGCGTACGGCATGTCACCCCGCACACGCACGAGATGGAGCGCGAGGGTTACCAGGCGAACTCGGGGGCCCGCTGCTACTTCTGCAAGGCCGAACTGATCGAGACGCTGCAACCGATCGCCGACGAGTTCGGTATCACCGCGATCGCGACCGGGACGAACGCCGACGACGCGATCGCCGGTTTCCGGCCCGGCATCCGCGCGGCCCACGAGCGCGGTGCGCTGACCCCGCTGAAGGACGCGCGGCTGACCAAGGCCCAGATCCGTACGGCGTCGCGCAGCTGGGGTCTCGAGACCTCGGACAAGCCGGCCGCCGCCTGTCTGTCCAGCCGGATCGCGTACGGCATCCGGATCACCCCGAACCTGCTCGTCCGCGTCGATCGCGCCGAGCAGGCGGTGCGTGCGCAGCTGACGGCGTACGACGTCCAGAACGTGCGCGTGCGGGACCTGGGGGAGAGTGCGTCGATCGAGATCGACGCCGCTTTGCTCGACCGGATCGACCAGCAGACGCTGGTGGATGCCGTGGTGGCGGAAGGGTTCGCGGCCGCGCAGGTCGACCCGCGCGGGTTCCGGTCCGGGTCGATGAACGAGCGGCTTTCGGAGCCCGACAAGTACCGGAATTTGTAGGGATGCGGGGAGGCTGCTCGATCAGGTAGTTTCCCGGAGGCGCCGTCGCGCAGGTTCACGTACGCTGGGTTTCCGATCGGACTTCACGGTCCGATGGGCTTCCGAACGATTGACGACTGAAGAGGTTTCCCGTGCCCGTTGGCAAGGTGAAGTGGTATGACTCCGACAAGGGGTTCGGATTCCTCAGCAAGGAGGAGGGCGGGGACGTCTACGTCCGCGCCGAGGCCTTGCCGTCCGGTGTGACCAACCTGAAGCCGGGGCAGAAGGTCGAGTTCGGCGTCGTCGAGGGCCGCAAGGGCGAGCAGGCCCTGCAGGTCCGGCTGATCGACCCGCCGCCGTCGGTGGCGAAGGCGATGCGGCCGAAGCCGGAGGACATGCAGGTCGTCATCGAGGACCTGATCAAGCTCCTCGACCGCCTCGGCGAGGGCTACCGCCGCGGCCGCCAGCCCGACAACAAGTCCGCCCGCCAGGTCGCGACGGTCCTGCGCGGCGTCGCGGACAAACTCGACGTCTGATCAACTGCTGCGGCGGTTGATCAAGGATTCGATGCCGTCGAGCACTGTAGTGAGGCCGAAGTAGAACTCCGACGGGTCGTTGTCGACGTAATCCATCGGCTCGTCGAGCCCGGCCGCGATGGTCGGGAACCGGTCCGGCGTGGCCAGGCCCCGCAGCCGGCGGACGTACCGCTCGCCGGCCGCCGCGGCCTCGTCCGGCGGCATGCTCAGCATGCTCGCGCTCAGTCCGGTGGTGCCGCGGACGTAGATGTTCACCAGCAGCATCGCCGACATCCGGTCACCCGGCGTCAGCGGTGTGTTCGCGAACGCGCGCAGGCCCTCCTCCATCCAGACCAGCTGGTTGGGTGACAGCGGCGGCTCGACCACCGGCACCTGCAGGATCCACGGATGCGCCAGCAACGCGGCCTGGAACGCGGTCGCCCAGGCGGTGATGCGGTCCCGCCAGTCTTGCCCGTCGCTCGCCTCGGGTGGCAGTCCGAACGCCTGGTCGAGCATCACGACGTACAGGTCGTCCTTGGCCTCGACGTACCGGTAGAGCGCCATCGTGGTGACGCCGAGCTCGGCGGCGACCTTGCTCATCGACAGCGCGCCCAGCCCGCCCGCGTCCGCGAGCTTGATCGCCGCGCGCCCGATGTCGCTCACCTGGAACGCCGGCTTCGGCCCCGGCCGCGACCGCCCCTCGATCCCCCAGAGCTGCTGAAGCACCCGCGGCAGTTCGCTCTCGTCCATGGTCTCCACCCTTCCCTCCCACCGCCGAGCGGAGCGAGGCCGTCTTTTCTCCCTCTCCACCGCCGAGCGGAGCGAGGCCGTCTTCCCTTGGATCCTATCTGTTTACAACATAGACAGTCATGTCCTATGGTCTGTGTATGGCGCACACAGTGTGCGGCGTAGACAGATAAACCGGAGGGGCATCATGGGGACCACCGAACGGGCGGGCCGCAAGGAATGGATCGCGCTCGGCGTGCTCGCACTGCCGCTGCTGCTGGTCTCGATGGACGTCTCGGTCCTGTACTTCGCGGTTCCGTTCATCAGCGCGGACCTCGGGGTGAACGCGACCGAGCAGCTGTGGATCTTCGACATCTACGGGTTCGTCCTCGCCGGTCTGCTGATCACCATGGGCTCGCTCGGTGACCGGATCGGCCGCCGCCGGCTGCTGATCCTCGGCGCGATCGGGTTCGGCGTCGCCTCGCTCGCCGCGGCGTACGCGCAGAGCCCGGAACAGTTGATCGCGGCTCGAGCGCTGCTCGGGATCGGCGGTGCGACGCTGATGCCCTCGACCTTGGCCCTGATCCGGAACATGTTCCACGACGCCAAGCAGCGGTCGAAGGCGATCGCGTTCTGGAGCGCGGTGATGATGGGCGGGATCACCCTCGGCCCGGTGCTCGGTGGGTTCCTGCTGGAGCACTTCTGGTGGGGTTCGGTGTTCCTGATCAACACCCCGGCGATGGTTCTGCTGCTGATTCTCGCGCCGATTCTGCTGCCCGAGTTCAAGACCGCGGCCCGTGGACGCTTCGATCTGCTGGGTTCGGTGCTGTCGCTGGCCGCCGTGCTTCCGGTCATCTGGGGGATTAAAGAAATCGCTGCGAACGGTGTTTCCACGCTGCCGGTGGTGGCGATCGTGGCCGGGCTGATCTTCGGAGCGCTGTTCGTGCAGCGGCAGCGGACCGCGGCGCACCCGATGGTCGAGCTGGCGATGTTCCGGAACCGGGCGTTCAGCGGGTCGCTGGCCGCGAACACTGTCGGCACCCTGGCGCTGGTCGGCAACGCGGTGTTCCTCACCCAGTACCTGCAGCTGGTGCACGGCCTGAGCCCGCTGAAGGCCGCACTGTGGTCGCTGGCGCCGTCGGTGCTGGTCGGTGGCGCGGCGCCGCTGGCCACCGCGCTGGCCAACAAGATGGACCGGGCGTACGTGATCGGCGGTGCCTTCGTCCTCGCGGCTTCGGGGTACGGCGTCCTGACCCAGGTGCACCCCGACTCGTCGCTGGCCGTGCCGCTGACCGGAGCCGGTCTGCTGGCCGCCGGCCTGGTGATGGTGATGACCTTGGTCACCGAGGCCGTCGTCGGTTCGGTCGCTCCGGAGCGGGCCGGGTCCGCGTCCGCGGTGATGGAGACCTGCTCGGAGTTCGGTGGCGCGCTCGGGATCGCGGTCCTCGGCTCGATCGGTACGGCGGCTTACCGCGCCGACCTCCCGTCGAACCTGCCAGCGGGCGTCGCCGCACCGGTTCGCGAGGGCCTGCCGGCCGCGACCGCGGCGGCGTCCCACCTGCCGGCGGAACTGGCCGGCACCGTCCTGACCACCGCGCAGCACGCCTTCACCCACAGCATGAACGTGGTCGCGCTCGTCGGGACCGTGCTCCTGCTGGTCACCGCGGTCACCGCCACCCTCACCCTCCGCGGGACTGCCCCCGCCGAGGAGCCGGCCGCCGAGGAGGCTGAACTAGTCAGCGCATCCTGAAACCGATCTGAACCCGAAGCGGCGCCCCCCCGCCCCCCGCTTCGTGCTGTCAGCTTCGTGCTGTCAGCGGGGTGGGCGACGCGGGTCGTGGCCGCCGCGGCGTTTGAACAGGCCGCCCTTGTTGCGTTCGACCGTTGGTTCCTCGGCCCACGGGGCCTGGTTCTGCGTGGTGTCCTCGTCCTCGTCGGGCTGACCGCTCCACCAACGGCCGGCGGACTGCTGCTCCGGACCCGAACCCGACGGCCGTTCCTGACGACGCTGGTCCTCACGGGGATGGTCGTGTTGGGGCGGGCTGGGCGGCTGCTGGCCGGATGATTGCCGGCCGGGGGCCCGCCACTCGATCGTCGGCTCGTCGTGGGAGCTCGAGCGTTGGGCGCGGTTGGCGCGCTGCTCGGCGACGCTCGTGGTCAGGATCGTCCGCGTGGTGCTGTCCGCGTGCTCGCCTGCGTGTTCATCCGCGTGCTCGTCCGCGTGCTCGTCCGTGTGATCGTGCTGCGGGTGGGCGTCGGTGCGAGGACCGCCGAGACCGCCCGGGCGCAGCGGCCCTTCGGTGGGGCGGGTTGTCGGGCGCATCCGCAGTACCAGGAAGACCACGATCAGCAGTACGGCGGCCAGGAAGCCGAACCCGAGCCGCGGGATCAGCGGCATCAGGATCCCGCAACCGCCGCCGATCACCCAGGCGAGCTGCAGCACGGTCTCGGAGCGCGCGAATACCGACGTCCGCACGGTTTCGGGCACGTCGCGCTGGATCATCGCGTCCAGCGACAGCTTCCCGAGCGAGCTGCACAAACCGGCGACCAGGCCGAGCGCGATGAGGATCGGCAACCCGTAGAGCACCGCGACCGCGATCGCCACGACCGCGTCTGCCAGCAGTACGACGAGCACCATCGCTTCCGGTTTACGGGCCTTGAGCAACGATCCGAGGATGGTGCCGAGGCTGTTCCCGATCCCGGCCGCGGCGATCACCGCGCCGGCCGCGACGGCACCCTTTACGCCGCTGATCGGCTGGTCCCGCAGCAGGAACGCGAGGTACATCGTGAGGAACCCGGACACGAACCGGAGCCCGAGGTTGCACCGGATCCCGCGCGACACCGCGGCGGTGATCGCGCGCCGACGGGCTTCGCGGCCCGCCGTACCGGTGACTTCCTCGTCGGCCGGAGAGTCGACCGCGCTCGGCAGGCGGATCGCGAGGACGAGGCCGACGATGTACACGAGCGCCGCCCAGCGCAGCGACCACTGCGGACCGATCGCGGCGAAGGCAGCGGCGATCCCGGCGCCGATGGTCGCGCCGGCGACACCGGCGAGTGAGATGCGCGAGTTCGCCGTGACGAGCGTGATCTGCTTGGGCAGCAGCCGCGGTACGGCGGTGGCGCGCGTGACGCCGTACGCCTTGGACGCGACCAGGCAGCCGAGGGCGGCCGGATACAGCCAGGCGGAGCCTTGGCCGGCGATCGAGGACGCGAGGCTCCAGACCAGGAACGCGCGGACGCCGAGCGTCGCGCCGATCGCCCAACGGCGGCCGTGGCGGAACCGATCCAGGATCGGGCCGACCAGCGGCGCCATCAACGCGAACGGCGCCATCGTCAGCACCAGGAAGAGCGCGACGCGGTCGCGGGCCTGGTCGCTCGGCACGGTGAAGAACACCGTCCCGGCGAGTGACACCGCGAACGCCGTGTCACCGGCCGCGTTCACGGCGCCGAGCTCGATCATCCGGGACAGCCCGGACTCGCCGGCGCCTTGCGCACCGGTCAGTCCGCGGATCCGCCGTCCGGTGGCACGGCCGACCTTGCCACTGACTTCGGCCGCCTTCTTGGACGCCGACGCGACGCCCTCGGCCCCGACCTTCGACGCGTGCCCGACCTTCTTACCGGCGCTCCCGACCTTCTTACCGGCGCCGCCGACCCGCCCGCGCGCGTCCCCGAACCGCTCACCGGCCGACTTCCCAGCAGACGTCCCAGCCGACTGTCCAGACGTCCCAGCCGACTGCCCAGACTTCCCGGCTGACGGCTCGGCGCCTCCCGCCCCGGCCCGCCCCGTCGTACCTGCGCCACCTGCGTCACCTGCTCCGGCGGCTCGGCCGGTGTCGCTCCGCGCCGGGCCGTCGGCGGGCTTGCCGCCGGGAGTGGCCTTCGGGTCGCCAGGGTCGGGGGAGTGCATGCAACCATCCTGCCTCCTGCCGGGGACAGCGCGCAGGCACCGCGCGTGCGTCCGGTAGTTGGCGGTTCCGCGACGGCGGTTCGGCGTCGCTGGAACGGCGTGCGAGAATGGGCGATTGTGACTCCCGTCAGAATCCCGGACCAGGTACGTGCGAAGCCTGACGCCGTCTGCGTCGCGGCGGTCGAACCGGCTCGCGAGGCCGCGATCGCCGAGGCCGGCGCGGCGCAGGTCGGGGAGCACCTCGGTCAGTCGGTCGAGGGCGAGCGCCTCGTCACCCACTATTTCGCCTCGACGCACCCCGGGTATCTCGGGTGGCGTTGGGCGGTCACGCTGTCCCGCGCGTCCCGCGCCAAGACCGTCACGGTCAACGAGGTCGTGATGCTGCCCGGCGAGGACGCGATCGTCGCGCCGGTGTGGGTCCCGTGGTCGGAGCGCGTCCAGCCCGGCGACCTGCGCCCCGGCGACCTGTTCCCGACGCACGCCGACGACCCGCGCCTCGAGCCGGGGTTCACCGACACCGCGGACGCTCCCGAAGAGGTCCTGACGGTGGTCGAGGAGCTCGGTCTCGGTCGCGAGCGGGTGCTCTCGCCGGTCGGGCGGGAGGACGCCGCCGAGCGTTGGTACGCCGGGGAGTTCGGGCCGTCGTCCGCGATCGCGCAGGCCGTCCCGTACAAGTGCTTCTCCTGCGGCTACTGGATCCGCCTCGCCGACAGCCTCGGTCAGGCGTTCGGGGTCTGCGCCAACGAGATGGCCCCGGGGGAGGCTCGCGTCGTCGCCTACGACTACGGCTGCGGTGCCCACTCCGACGCCACCATCGAGATCGCCGAGCAGCCGACCCCCGAGCACGCCTTCGACACCACCGGCTACGACAACCTCGAGCTGGCCCAGCCCGAGGACTGACTACTCGGCCAACCGCAGGTCGGGGATCGTCGTCAGGTCGATCCCGTAGCGGGCGTACACCTTGGTGGTGTTCTCCCCGGTGAGCTTGGTCTCGGCGACGCCCAGAAGGTTCGCGACCTCGACGACGTGCGCGCGGGATCGCCCTTCGATCTCCAGGTACGGCGGGATGCGCGGCCAGCGGTCGATCTCGAGCGCAGCGCCGCGCAGTGCGAAGCTGGTACGGCGGTTCTCCTGGTACGACTTCGGTGTGTAGCCGATCAGGCGGAGCAGTTCGTTCGTGGTGGCGAAATCGCTGACGGTCACCTCGGTTTCCGTCGTACCGTCGATGCCGTCGTGGGCGATCTGCTTGACCGTGAGGGTGACCTCGGAGCCGGTGTCGCGCAGGCGGATCCAGCGGGAGTCGTCGCCGGCGGTGATGTCGTAGACGTAGCGCCGCAGCAAGCGGTCGGCGATCTGGCGGCCGCCCAGTGCCAGGATCGTTGCGGCGACAGCATCCGGATCGATGTCCAGGACCTTCGCCTCGTACTCGATCATCGAGCCGGGGGAGTGCGGGATCAGTCCTCGGTCTCCGGGCGGTGGCCGGCCTGGATCGCGGCCCAGCGGCGTTTGCAGTACCAGAGGCCGATCAGGCCGAGGCCGAAGCCGGCGACGGGGACCCAGAGCCACCAGTCGAGGCCGTCGGCCTTGAGCTCGTCGCGGAAGATCAGCAGGACGACGAAAGCGACCACCCAGAGCGCGATACCGGTGATCACGCTGGGGATGCCGGACAGGTCCAGCGGCTTGACCTCGGCGTGCACCAGCTCGCCGCGGGCCAGCTGGCTGGTCGGGTCCGTGCGCTTCTTGGATGCCCCCTGATCCTCCGTCACGTGCCTACCTTAGCTTCCGCCGCGCAACGGTTTGCGGTAAGTGCTCGCAACTGCCCTGGCCGACCTGGCACGATGCGCCTATGAGTTCGCCCCAGGCCGCGACGGCCCGCTCCGGTTCCGGTCCTCTGGACTCCTTCTTCAAGATCAGTGAACGCGGATCGACGCTCGGCCGGGAGGTCCGTGGCGGGCTGGTGACGTTCTTCACGATGGCCTACATCGTCGTGCTGAACCCGCTGATCATCGGCACCGTCAAGGACGGCACCGGTCAGTTCGTCGGCGGCGGCACCGACCCGGCGGCGGCGATCGCGAAGATCGCGGTCGCGACCGCGCTGGTCGCGGGCGTGGTGACGATCCTGATGGGCGTGGTCGCGAACTTCCCGCTCGCCCTGGCCACCGGGCTCGGCCTGAACGCGTTCATCGCGTTCACGGTCGCCACCAAGATGACCTGGGCGGACGCGATGGGCCTGGTGGTGCTGGAGGGCCTGATCATCCTGATCCTGGTGCTCACCGGCTTCCGCAAGGCGGTCTTCGAGGCGGTTCCGCTGCAGCTGAAGGTGGCGATCAGCGTCGGTATCGGCCTGTTCATCACGTTCATCGGCGTCATCGACTCCGGCTTCGTACGGCGTCCCGCGGCGCCGACCGGTCCGCCGGTCGAACTGGGGGTCGGCGGCAACCTGCGCGGCTGGCCGGTGCTGGTGTTCGTGTTCGGCCTGCTGTTGATCGTCACGCTGTACGCCCGGAAGGTGAAGGGCGCGATCCTGATCGGCATCCTGGCCTCGACGGTGCTGGCGATCGTGCTCGAGTCGGTCGCGAAGATCGGCGCCCGGACGCAGGACAACCCGGGCGGCTGGGGCCTGAGTGTGCCGAAGCTGCCGGACTCCTGGTTCACGAAACCGAACCTGGACACGATCGGCGACTTCAACCTGTTCGGCTCGTTCGACAAGATCGGCATGGTCTCGGCGCTGCTGCTGATCTTCTCGCTGATGCTCGCCGACTTCTTCGACACGATGGGCACGATGACCGCGATCGGCGCCGAGGCGGGGCTGAACGACAAGGACGGCATCCCGCCGAACTCGCAGCGCATCCTGATCGTGGACAGCGTCGCGGCGGCCGCCGGTGGCGCCGCGTCGGTGTCGAGCAACACGTCGTACATCGAATCGGCCTCCGGGGTCGGTGAAGGGGCCCGGACCGGTCTGGCGAGTGTGGTGACCGGGATCTGCTTCCTGATCTCGATGGTGGTCGCGCCGCTGGTCACGCTGGTCCCGTACGAGGCGGCGACGCCGGCGCTGATCCTGGTCGGGTTCCTGATGATGACGCAGGTGAAGGGGATCGACTTCGACGACCTCGAGGTCGCGTTCCCGGCGTTCCTGACGATCGTGCTGATGCCGTTCACGTACTCGATCTCGGCGGGGATCGGTGCCGGGTTCGTCGCGTACGTGATCCTCAAGGTGGTCCGCGGCAAGGCCCGCCAGGTGCACCCGCTGATGTGGGTGGTGGCCGGCCTGTTCGTGATCTACTTTGCGATCGGCCCGCTGACCGACTGGCTGACCTGACCACGGTGAATCCGATCGAAGACTTCCCCGGCCAATCCGCACGCACCGGGCTTTTCACGTACGGCCTGCCGAAGGCCTTCACCCTGGGCCGCGAGCACGTGTTGTTCCTCCGGACCACCGGCCCGGAGGACCGCACCAGTTGCTTGTGGCAACTGACCGCCGACGGCACGGAACAGCTCGTCGTCGCCCCCGAGGACCTGGACTCGAACGGGTCGCTGCCGGAAGCCGAGCGGGTACGGCGGGAACGCAGCCGCGAACGTGGCTCGGGCATCGTCGCCTACTCGACCGATCGCTCCGCCCGGCAGATCGTCTTCGCGCTCCAGGGCGTGCTGTATCACCTGGACGGGCCCGACGCACTGCCGCGCGAGATCTGGACGGCCGGCCTGGTCGTCGATCCGCGGATCGATCCGACCGGACGCCGGGTCGCGTACGTGACCGGTCGCGAGCTGCATGTGGTGGACCTTGCCGACGGCAAGGACCTGACTGTGGCGGCGGACCCCGACCCGGAGGTCAGCTGGGGCCTGGCGGAGCATGAGGCGTCCGAGTCGATGGGCCGCACCCGCGGGTACTGGTGGTCGCCCGACGGCACCCGGCTGCTCGCAGCGCGGGTCGACCAGACCCCGGTGCAGCGCTGGTGGATCGCGGACCCGGCGAACCCCGACCGCCTTCCACGCGAGGTCGCATACCCGGTCGCCGGTACGGCGAACGCGATCGTCACCCTGCACGCTCTCGACCTCGACGGCGGCTCGGTCGAGCTGCGCTGGGACCGGAGGGCGTACGAGTACCTGACCGCGGCCGACTGGGACGCGCACGGCCCGCTGTTCGCCGTACAGTCGCGCGACCAGCGTACGCTCTTGGTGCTGGCGGGTGATCCCGAGACCGGCGAGACGCGGGTCCTGCACGAGCAGCAGGACAAGGCCTGGGTCGAGCTGATCGACGGCACCCCGGCGCGGACGGCGTCGGGCAAGCTCGTCCACACCGAGGACGTCGGCGAGACCAGGCGGCTGGTGATCGACGGCGTACCGGTGACTCCGGACGGACTCCAGGTTCGCAGTGTTCTCGAGGTCTCCGGAGAGTCCGTCCTGCTGCAGGCGAACGACGAGCCGACCGAGCGCCACCTCTGGCTGTACGACGGGCACGGGCTCCGGCGACTGAGCGACGGCCAGGGCGTGCACAGCGGGAGCCTCGTCGACGACACGTTGCTCCTCACGTCCCACACCGAGTCCGGCCGTTCGTTCGTCGTACGTCGGGCAGGTCGGCCGGATCGGTCCATCGAGGCCCGCAATGCCACGCCGGTCGTCACACCGCGGATCACCCGGCTGCGCGCCGGCGAGCTCGAACTGCGCACCGCCGTACTGCTCCCGTCGTGGTACCGGTCTGGCGACAAGCCGCTGCCGGTCCTGATGGCGCCGTACGGCGGTCCTGCGGCGCAGCTCGTGATGCGGACGAGCGGAGGTGCGTACGCGACCGCGCAGTGGTTCGCCGAAGCCGGGTTCGCGGTCGTCATCGCGGACGGTCGCGGTACGCCGGGCCGAGGGCCGGTGTGGGAGAAGACCGTCCACCTCGACAACCTGACTGCGCCGCTGGAGGACCAGGTCACCGCATTGCACGCGGCCGCGGAGCAGACCGGTGCGCTGGATCTGAGCCGGGTGGGGATTCGGGGCTGGAGCTACGGCGGGCTGCTCGCGGCTGCCGCCGTACTGTGGCGTCCGGATGTCTTCCATGCCGCCGTCGCCGGTGCCGCTCCGGCGGATCAGCGGCTGTACGACACGCATTGGCGGGAGCGGTTCCTCGGTCATCCGGACGAGAACCCGGAGGTCTACGACCGCCTGTCACTGATGACGTACGCCGCCGACCTGCGCCGCCCGTTGCTCCTCGTCCACGGGCTCGCCGACGACAACGTGTTCGCGGCGCACACGCTCCGGATGTCGGCCGCACTCACAGCGGCAGGCCGTCCTCATCAAGTGCTTCCGCTGTCGAACGTCACCCACATGGCGACCAGCGAGGCAGCCTCGGTCGGCCTGCTCCGCTCCCAACTCGCCTTCCTCTCGAGCCACCTACTCTGACCCGAACGAGCCACCTACTCTGATCCGAAGGCACGCAGGAACGTCTGTACGGCGTTCTGCGTGACCTCGGCCAGTTCTCGGGCCGGGATCTTCCGCGTGCCGAGGCGGGAGCGGGTCTCCAGGGGAGCGGTCAGCAACGCGCCGAACTGCTCGGCCGCGACCGCCGGGTCGGTGATCCGGAGCTTTCCGGCGAGGGCCAGGCGGGCCAGGCGGTCGGCCAGGGCGTCGTTCACCCGGTCTGTCGCGCGGTCGCGGATGACGTCCTGGAGCTCGGGCATGCTCGCGAGCTCGGCGTACAGGAGCCGGCGGAGCGCCCACGATTTCTCGTCGCAGTAGCAGTCGGCGAGCTTCAGGCCGACCTCGGTGAGCGCCTCTGCCGGGTCCCGGTCGGCGCGCAGCACCTCCAGCGCGGTCAGGTTGCGGGCGAGCGAGTCGTCCGCGAGCGCGGCGACCGCGGCCCGGAACAGCGACTGCTTGTCGCCGAAGTGGTTGTAGATCGTGTGTTTCGCGACGCCGGCGGTGGCCGCGACGGTGTCGACGCTCGCCGGTCGGTAGCCGTCCCGGGCGAAGACCGTGAACGCCGCGTCCAGGATCGCCTGGCGCTTGTCGATTCTCCCGCGAGTGGCTGGCACCTGGTCAGGGTAGCTTGCTGAACTATGACGTACAGTAGATTGCACTGGCCAGTGCAAAAAAGGAGAACTGATGATTGTCAACGTGTTGCGGTTCCGGTTCAAGGCCGGCGTCAGCGCCGTGGAGCAGGAGGAGGTACTGACGGTGATGCGCCGGACCGCCGGGGTGGACTCGGTCACGTTCGGTGCCGTCGGCAAGGACTTCGGCAACCCGGAGGACGGCTTCACACATGCGTACCTGTCCGCGGTGCCGGACCTCGACGCGCTCGAGCGCTACATGCACGACCCGGTGCACCTCACCGGCGACGACCAGATCCTCGGCAAGATCGAGAAGATGAGCGCCGTCCGCTTCAGCGACGACGCGGACCCGGAGATCGGCAAGGCCGTGTACGGCGTCGCCTCCCGGAAGATGGAGATGTACCCCGAATGGGCCCGCCGGGTCGACGAGCTGTTCGGCGCGAACGTCTAACGGACCGCGTCGGGCTGTAAGGACGTCTTGCGGAGCTCCAGGTACTCCGTCCGCGCGGTGAACAGGTCGCGGAGCTCCGCACTGACGTTGTCGAGGAACTCGGTGCGGTACGTCGAGTCGGTGAGCAGCGCGATCGAGTAGTAGAGACCGGTGAAGTTCGCGATGCCGACCGAGACCTTGATCAGCGACGCGCTCAGGACGAGCGGGTGGTTCATCAGCGTCAGGTTGTACGACCAGCTGCCCTGCGTGATGCCCCATTGGTCGTAGATGTGCTCGCTGATCGCGAGCAGGCCGAAGGCGACGAAGAACAGGCCGACGCCGGCGCTGACCACGAGCACCTGCATCCACTGCCGGATCATCAGGTTGACGCTGAGGTTCACCCGCTGGATCGGCTGCAGCGCCGGACCGGAACCGGCGTCGCGCTCGATCGCGTCGACCTCTTTGGGTAGGCGGATCAGCAGGAACACCGTGCTCAGCAGGGTGAACGCGACCACGGAGAAGACGATGAAGGCGGTCGGCATCCCGGCGAACACCTGCCACATGTCCGCGGTGATGAACAGCACCAGGGAGAAGACCAGCAGCAACGGCAACGCCCGGATGAAGCTGGCCACGGAGTTGGCCAGCTCGCCGGCCAGTCGGCGCACACCCCAGACGATGGTCGCGATGAATCCGTAGGCGACGACGACGTACACGACGCCGACCAGCAGCAGGTTGCCGAAGGCGACGCCGAAGAACTGCTTGAGCTGACCCTGGGTGACCACCGGCAGCAGGGCGGGAAGCAGCACGAACACCGCGAGCTCCGGGATCCCGAAGCGGGTCGGCAGCGACCAGAACGGCCGGCCCCGGAACCCGTTCAGCAGCCCGAACCCGGCAACCAGTGCGACCAGGCCGCCGACCGCGGCCAGCAGGTTCTGCCACCAGTCCCAGTCCAGGGAGGTGGCGCCGATCATCTCGGCCAGGAACACCAGCGCCAGCAGTGGCGCCGCCCGCGTGAAGATGTCGTGCGTCGGCGAGAAGTCCTCGATGAACAGCGGCAGCCCCGCCCGCCGGAACCGCTGCTCGTACCGCTCCAGCTCGCCGCTCGTGCTCATGACCGCGCACTCTATCGGTCCGGGAATACCACAGAGTGATCGTGGGTTTTTAGTTAGCAAAGGTAATGAGTTAAGGTAAAGACATGCCCGAGGTCGTAGCGCAGCAGGTGAAGAGTGATGTCGGGCTGGCGAGTGCCCTGCGGTCGTCGACGCTGCGCCTGTCCCGGCAGATCCGCCGACAGCGTGAGCCCGGTCACGACCTCACCGCCAACCAGCTCAGCGTGCTCGGCGCGCTGTCGAAGCACGACGCGATGACGATCGGCGAGCTCGCCGCCCACGAGCAGGTGAAGCCGCCGTCGATGACGCGGATCGTGACGAACATGGAGGAGGCGGGCCTGGTCGCCCGCCGGCCGCATCCGACCGACAAGCGGCAGGTCGTCGTCGAGCTGACCGACCGCGCCGACGAGCTGATCCTGGCCAACCGGCGGCGCCGCGACGAGTGGCTGCAGACCAAACTGAAGCAATTGACCCCCGAGGAGCGCGACATCCTGCGCAAGGCAGCACCTGTTCTCGAACGACTGGCGGCTCGATGAGCCCCACCTTCCGTGCTTTCAAAGTCCGTAACTTCCGTCTCTACGCCTCCGGCGCGATCGTCTCGAACGTCGGCACCTGGATGCAGCGTGTCGCCCAGGACTGGCTGGTCCTGGAGCTGACCCACTCCGGCACCGCGCTCGGGATCGTCACCGGTCTCCAGTTCCTCCCGGCCCTCCTGCTCGGCCCGTACGCCGGTCTGGTCGCCGACCGGTTCCCGAAGCGGCAGGTGCTGACCTGCACCCAGATCGCGATGGCCTCCGTCGCGCTGGTCCTTGGTGGCCTCACGATCGCCGGTGTGGTCCAGCCCTGGCACGTGTACCTGCTGGCCCTGCTCTTCGGTGTGGGCACGGCCTTCGACGCCCCGACCCGGCAGGCGTTCGTGGTCGAGATGGTCGGCCGCGACGAGCTGTCGAACGCGGTCGGCCTCAACTCCGCCTCGTTCAACGCCGCACGGCTGCTCGGCCCGGCCCTTGCCGGTCTGCTGATCAACTGGATCGGCACCGGTCCGGTGATCCTGATCAACGCGTTCACCTACTCGGCCGTCATCCTGTCGCTGCGGATGATGCGGGTCGGCGAGCTGCACACGCCGAAACCCGCGGCCCGCGACAAGGGCATGATCCGCGACGGCATGCGCTACCTGTGGCGCCGGCCGGACCTGATGATGGTGCTGGTCGCGGTGTTCTTCGCGGGCACCTTCGGGCTGAACTTCCAGCTGACGTCGGCGCTGATGGCGACCCAGGTCTTCCACAAGGGCGCGGGGGAGTACGGCATCCTCGGCTCGGTGCTCGCGATCGGTTCACTGGCTGGTGCGTTGCTGGCGGCGCGCCGGGTCCGGATCCGCGCCCGGCTGGTGATCGGCGCGGCGCTGGCCTTCGGTGTCTTCGAAGTCGTCAGCGCACTGATGCCGACGTACGTCGGGTTCGCGGTGGTGCTGCCGCTGGTCGGGCTGGCCTCGCTGACGATGCTGACGTCCGCGAACGCGACGATGCAGCTGAGTATCGAGCCGACCATGCGCGGCCGGGTGATGGCCCTCTACATGACGGTCCTGATGGGCGGCACGCCGATCGGGTCGCCGTTCATCGGCTGGGTCGGTCAGGAGTTCGGTGCGCGCTACTCGCTGATCGTCGGCGGTGGGCTGACCGTCCTCGGGACGATCGGATCGGTGCTGTACTTCTCCCGCCGGCGGGGTCTCGCGATCCGGCCGCGGTTGCTGCCGCGCCCGCGCCTCGAAGTACTGCCGCAGACCGAGCTGCTCGGCGAGAAGGCCGTCGTCGAGGGCGCACCTCTTCCGGAACCTGCTTCTCCCTCCAAGGAGAAGCAGGACGCCGGACCTCAGGTTGCTTAAGGCCTGATCCGGGTCAGCAGGCGGGCGGCGAAGAACAGGGCGTCGACGTCGGCGCCGCGGCGGGTGACCATCGCGGCCGGGTCGTGCTTCGGCTTCGGGCGGTCGTACGGCGTGCTCGCCGTACTGATCCGGAGGAAGCCGCGGCCGCGGATCCGGCCCTGCTGCGGGGACCACTCCACGTCGAGGATGTCACCGAGCGGGACCGCCCGCGGGGCGCCGAGGGACTTCTTCTTCCGGCTCGCGGCCCGCGCGTAGGAGAACGTGAGATGTCCGCTCGCCACCGCCAGTGACACGTCCCGGCCCGCGATCCGGTCCGGCGCGACCGGCGGCGCGAGCAGCCAGGCATTGGCCCGGGTCGCCGGTACGTCGCGCCGCGTGAGGGTCCGCCGGATATCGCCGGCGATCGCGCCCGCGACCTCGGGATCGACCCCCGGGAAGTCGTAGAGGTCGACAGCCGGCTGGGTCACCGACTGCAGCGGGTCGGCCCCCTCGCGCAGCACGAACCGGATCCCGGTACCGCTCATCTCGACCGCCTGCAGTGCCTCGACCGGCAGGGTCCGCTCGCCCAGGCGGGGGCGCACCGGGTCGGGCGCCGCCGCGTCGTACCGGAGCCGGAGCGTCCCGACGCCGTCCCAGACGACTGTCCCGTTCGCGCTTCTCAGCTCACCACTTGCCACCCTGCTCATCTTCCCTGGTCCGTGGGTTCACCGCAGATTTTGGCCCGTCACCCCCACAATGGGGTGTGACCCATTACGACCTCGTGATCATCGGGACCGGTTCCGGCAACACGATCGTGAACCGGCGGTTCGCCGATTGGAAGGTGGCGATCGTCGAACGGGGCATCTTCGGCGGCACCTGCCTGAACTTCGGCTGCATCCCGACCAAGATGTTCGTGCACGCCGCCGACGTCGCCGCGACCCCGTCGGAGAGCGCGCGGTACGGCGTCGACGAGCAGCTGCTCGACGTCCGCTGGCCGGACGTCCGGGACCGGATCTTCGGCCGGATCGACCCGATCTCGGCGAGCGGGTCGGAGTACCGGCACCACAATCCGGACAACACCAACGTGCGGATGTACGACGGCACCGGCCGGTTCACCGGCGTGAAGGAGCTGACGGTCGACGGCAAGGACGGCTCGACGAGCGTCTTCAGCGCCGACCGGTTCGTGATCGCGACCGGCAGCCGGCCGATCGTGCCGCCGATCCCGGGGCTGGAGGAGACCGGGTACCACACCTCGAACAGCATCATGCGGCTCGAGGAGCTGCCGCGCCGGGTCGCGATCATCGGCAGCGGGTTCGTCGCCGCCGAGTTCGCGCACGTCTTCGGGGCGTTCGGGGTCGAGGTCACGATCGTCGCCCGCTCGAAGGAGCTGCTCCGCCCGGAGGACGGTGAGATCGCCGCCCGCTACACCGAGATCGCCCAGCAGAAGTACGACGTCCGGCTGAATCACGAGACGGTCCGGGTGAGCCGGCGCGACGACGGCTCGGTGCTGGTGAAGATGCTGAGTCCGGACGGTCTCGACGAGCTGGTCGTCGACGAACTGCTCGTCGCGGTCGGCCGGATGCCGAACTCCGACGTACTGGACCTGGACGCCACCGGGGTTGAGACCGACCGCGAGGGCCGCGTGCTCGTGGACGCGTACCAGCAGACCAGCGTCGACGGCATCTACGCGCTCGGTGACGTGACGAACCCGCACCAACTCAAGCACGTCGCGAACCACGAGGCCCGGGTGGTCAAGCACAACCTGCTGAACCCGGACGACCGGATCGAGGCCGACCACCGGTTCGTCCCGCACGCCGTCTTCAGCTCGCCGCAGATCGCCTCCGTCGGCCTCACCGAGGAGCAGGCGAAGGACCGCGGGATCCCTTATGTCACAGCGGTTCAGCGGTACGCCGACATCGCGTACGGCTGGGCGATGGAGGACACCACCGGCTTCGCGAAGATCCTCGCCGACCCGAAGACGGGGCAGATCATCGGCTGCCACATCATCGGTCCGCATGCGCCGACCGTGATCCAGCCGGTCATCCAGGCGATGAGTTTCGGCCTCGACGCGTACACGATGGCCCGCGGCCAGTACTGGATCCACCCGGCGATGCCCGAGCTGATCGAGAACGCGCTGCTGAAGCTGGATCTAGACCTGAAAGGCTGAGATCACGTCGGCGGCCGCATCGAGTGTGTCGAGGTCCGGGAGGCTGATCATCACCTCGGCGACCCCGGCCTCGGACAGCTCGCGGAACCGCCCGATCTGATCGTCGACGGTGCCCGCGTTCACGGAGGCGGCGTACCGTGCCGGGTTCACGTTCCGCGGCCGCAGTCCCTGCACCAACTGGTCGACCTGCTGCTGGTTCTTGCCGACCAATGTCGCGGACAGATGCGTGAGCTCAACCGCCCTCGAACTCACCTGCCGCAGGTACGCCGCACGCTCGCGGACCGTCGCGGTGTCGCCGAAGACGTTGACGGCGTCCGCGTACCGCCCGGCCAGCCGCAACGTTCGCTGACCGCTTCCGCCGACCAGTAGCGGCAGGTGTTTTTGCAACGGGCGTGGATAACACGTGGTGTCCGGCACCTCGAGCATCGTGCCGTGGAACGGTTTGTTGCCTGGTCCCCATAAGACGGGGAGCAGCTGCAGCGCATCGGCCAGCAGCGCATACCGTTCGCCGACGGTGGGGAACGGCCAGCCGTAGGCCTTGTGCTCGGCTTCGAACCAGGCGAGTCCCACACCGCACACCGCGCGTCCGCCGCTGAGCACGTCGAGCGTCGCCGCGATCTTCCCGAGGTGCGCGACGTTGCGATAGGTGATCCCGGAGACCAGCGTACCGAGCCGAACTCGCGTCGTACACGCGGCGAGGTATCCGAGGGTCGTCCAGCTCTCCAGGAAGTCGTCCCACGCCCGCCCGACCTGCGGAATCTGCCGGAAGTGATCCATCACGTAGATCGCGTCGAAGCCGGCCGCCTCCGCGCGCTCCGCCACCTCACGCACCCACGAGGCCAGCCCTTCGCGGCCGCCGGGGTAGCTGCTCAGCTGCAATCCGAACCGCAGTCCCACCGGGGATTCCGCTTGCCGGGTGTGCGCGGCGGTCGACTCGACGAAGTCCGCCGGAACCACCCGCGCCGCGGTCGGCTGCAGTACGTCGTCGTACCCCTCGGTCGGGAGTTCTTTCTTGACCGACGACCAGGACCGTAGCTGGGACGTCAGCGCGTCGGCCGGGATCCGCTTCGACGTCCGCTCCCGGTTCCGCCGGCGGCACTCCTCGGCCGGGGTGTCGAAAGCGACCACCACGCAGGGCATCCCGGCCTCGCGCGCCAGTCCGAGCCACCGGGTCCGCCGCTCGCGATCCAGTCCCAGGGTGTCGATCACCGTGGTCAGTCGGCGCCCGATGCGCTGTCGCACTACCACTTCCAGCAGTGCGAAGGCGTCGGTGCTCGCCGCGATGTCGTCCTCGCCCGAGCCGACCAGCGCCCGCAACCGATCGCTCGACACGATCAGCTCCGCCGCGAACTGCTCGGCCGCCCAGGTCGACTTCCCCGAGGCCCCGGGCCCAGCCAGGACCACCACGCACGGCGACGGCAGCTTGAGTTCCACAGAAAGCAGTTTCCATCACCGCCAGTGTCCCGTAAGCGAGGCACTAGCATTTCGGGATGCGATTGTTCGTGGCCGTCGTGCCACCTAGCGAGGTAGTGGAGGATCTGAGCGAGTTCGTCGAACCGCGCCGGGAGCATCCGGATGACGACATCCGGTGGGCGTCGGACGAGCACTGGCATCTCACGCTGGCGTTCCTCGGCGAGGTGCCGGACTGGAAGACCGAGGAACTCGAGGAGCGGCTGGAACGGGCCGCGCGAAGGCAGAAACCGTTCGAACTGCAGCTCGCCGGAGCCGGCGCCTTCCCCGGCGTCCCGGACGCCCGGGTGCTGTACGCCGGAGTTCGCGACGAGACCGAGTCACTCAAACACTTGTCGATGACGACTCGGGCCGCGGCGAACCGGGCCGGGGTCACCGTCGAGGGCCGGAAGTTCAACCCGCATCTCACGCTCGCGCGGCTGCGCCGGCAGATGGACGTCACCAAGTGGGTACGGGTTTTCGACACGTACGAGAGTCCTGTGTGGACAGCGCGCAGTCTGCGGCTGATCGAGTCCCGGCTCGGCGAGGGTCCGGGCCACAGTGCGGCGTACCTCACTGTAGGCGAATGGGACTTCTTAGGCTAACCTCAGCAAGGTTAGCCGTACCTAATGCTATGAGAGAGTCCCGCCATGCTCGCGAACTACCTGATCGGACTCCGTGAAGGACTCGAGGCCTCACTGGTCGTCAGTATCCTCGCCACCTTCCTGGTCAAGTCGGGCCATCGCGATCGACTCAAACTGGTCTGGATCGGAGTCGCCACGGCCCTCGCCGTGGCGGCCGCCGCCTGGGGGCTGCTCCAGTTCGTCACCGCGCTGACCGCCAAGTCCTTCACCACCCAGGAAACGGTCGGCGGGGTGATGTCGATCCTCGCCGTCGGCTTCGTCACCTGGATGATCTTCTGGATGCGCAAGGCGTCCCGCAGTATCGCCAAGGAGCTCCGCGAACGGATGGGCCAGGCCCTCGAGGTCGGCTCCCGCGCGGTCGTCATCCTGGCGTTCCTCGCAGTGTTCCGGGAGAGCATCGAGACCGCGTTCATCGTGTACGCGTCCGCTGCCACCGCGACCACCGCCGTACCGTTCATCGGCGTCCTGCTCGGCCTGGCCACCTCGGTGCTGCTCGGGATCGCGATCTACAAGGGCGCGGTGAAGATCAACCTGGCCGTGTTCTTCAAGTGGACCGGCGCGGTGCTGATCGTGGTCGCGGCCGGCATCTTCGCCTACGGCTTCCACGACCTGCAGGAGGCCGGCATCCTGCCCGGCCTGCACACCCTGGCCTTCGACATCTCCCACGTGATCCCGCCGGACAGCTGGTACGGCGTACTGCTCAAGGGCATCTTCAACTTCAACCCGGCCCCGAGTGTTCTCGAGGCGAGCGCGTGGCTCGTGTACCTGGTCCCGGTGATGGTGCTCTACTTCCGCCCGGTGAAGAGCTCCACACCGCCCGCTGTCCCGGTCGGCGAACCCGCCACCGGCCGCGCGGCCTGAAACACCTCTCGTCGTTCCCCGCTCAGGAGAAACATGCCCAGTTCACTGGCCCGCAAGGCCTCCATCCTCGGTGTCGTCCTCGGCCTCGCCGCGCTCACCGCGTGCGCGAAGGACGCGCCCGCGGCCAAGGACGACGGGACCGGCCCGGTGTCGGTGAAGGCGTCCGACTCGGGGTGTGACCTCAGCCGCCGCGACGTGAAGTCCGGCACCAGCACGTTCTCGGTGGCGAACGATGGCAGCAAGGTCACCGAGTTCTACGTGTACGCCGACGGCGACCGCGTGATGGGTGAGGTCGAGAACATCGGCCCGGGCCTGAAGCGGGACCTGATCGTCGAACTGCCGACCGGCAAGTACCAGGCGGTCTGCAAGCCCGGCATGGTCGGCGACGGCATCCGCGGCGATCTGACCGTCACCGGTGACGCGCCGTCGCAGGTGTCCGAGGACGCGCTGCTCAAGCAGGCGGCGGACAGCTACCAGCGGTACGTGAACTCGCAGGCGATCGCGCTCGAGCACAAGACCACCGAGTTCGTCACCGCGGTGAAGGCCGGCGACGTCGCGAAGGCGAAGGCGCTGTTCCCGGTGTCGCGCACGTACTGGGAGCGGATCGAGCCGGTCGCGGAGTCGTTCGGCGACCTCGACCCGAAGATCGACGCCCGCGTGAACGACGTCGAGCCGGGCACCGAGTGGACCGGGTACCACCGGATCGAGCAGGCGCTCTGGGTCTCCAACACCACCAAGGGCATGGAGAAGTACGCCGACCAGCTGCTCACCGACGTGAAGACGGTCGTGGCGAAGGCCAAGGTCGTGAAGCTCACCCCGCTGCAGCTGGCCAACGGTGCGAAGGAACTGCTCGACGAGGTCGCGACCGGAAAGGTCACCGGCGAGGAGGACCGCTACTCGCACACCGACCTGTGGGACTTCCAGGCGAACGTCGAGGGTTCGCAGGCCGCGATCCAGGCGCTCCGCCCGGCCCTGCAGGCGCGGAACGCGGCGCTCGTCACCCAGCTGGACACGAACTTCAAGGCGGTCTTCGCCTCGCTGGACAAGTACCGCGACGGTGACGGCTTCAAGCCCTACACGGCGTCCGAGGCCGAGAAGAAGGCCCTCGGTGCCGTCGTCGACGGGTTGGCCGAGCCGGTCAGCCAGGTCGCCGGAGTGATCGCGAAGAAATGACCGACAACACGACGCCTTCCGCTCCGGCTGAGACGGCGCCGACCCGTCGCGGGCTGTCCCGGCGTGGTCTGTTCGGGGCAGCCGGAGCCGCGGTCGCCACCGGGGTCGCGGGGTACGCCGCGCACTCCGCGCTGGCCGGTGAGGAATCGCAGGCCGCCGACACCAACGGCCCGGTCGAGTTCCACGGTCCGCGCCAGGCCGGGATCATCACGCCGGTCCAGGACCGGCTGCACTTCGCCGCGTTCGACGTGACCACGACCAAGCGGGACGAACTGATCTCGCTGCTGAAGGAGTGGACGGCCGCCGCCGCGCTCCTCACAGCCGGTCGCGACATCGGCCAGTACGGCGCGGTGAACGGGCCGGGCGAGGCGCCGCCGGAAGACACCGGCGAGGCGGTCGGGCTGCCGCCGGCGCGACTCACGATCACGGTCGGGTTCGGTCCGTCGCTGTTCGACAAGCGGTTCGGGCTGGCTTCGCAACGGCCCAAGGCGTTGGTGGATCTACCGCATTTCATCGGCGACGACCTGGAGCCGGCGCGCTCCGGCGGGGACATCGCCGTACAGGCGTGTTCCGATGACCCGCAGGTCGCCGTGCACGCGATCCGGAACCTGGCGCGGATCGGGTTCGGGCGGGTCGCCGTACGGTACTCGCAGCTCGGCTTCGGGCGGACGTCGTCCACGTCGAAGGCGCAGGCCACGCCGCGGAACCTGTTCGGGTTCAAAGACGGCACGAACAACATGAAGCTCGAAGAGGCCGACAAGCTCGAGCAGCAGCTGTGGGTGCAACCCGAGGACGGCCCGGACTGGATGGTCGGCGGCGCGTACCTGGTGTCGCGGCGGATCCGGATGAACATCGAGATCTGGGACCGTACGTCGCTCAGCGAGCAGGAGAACATCATCGGGCGCGGCAAGGGTACGGGCGCTCCGTTGGGCAAGGCCGACGAGTTCGACGCGATCGACTTCAACGCCAAGAACGCCGACGGCCAGGCGAAGGTCCCCACCGACTCGCACGTCCGGCTGGCGCACCCGCAGTTCAACAAGGGCGCCGAACTGCTCCGCCGCGGCTACAACTTCGTCGACGGCTCCGACGGCCTAGGGCGGCTCGACGCCGGCCTGTTCTTCCTCGCCTACCAGCGCGACCCCCGCAAACAGTTCATCCCGATCCAGAACCAACTCGCCAAGAACGACACCATGAACGAGTACATCCACCACGTAGGCTCCGGCATCTTCGCCTGCCCCCCAGGCGTAACCCCCGGCTCCTACTGGGGCGAAAAACTCCTCACCTGAACCACTCGGTTCTTGAACCTACGGCTGACTGATCGGCATCTCGACAGGAGATGTCGGTGGGCTGGTAGTGCACCTGAGCGTGATCGGCGCGGCGTGTACACCGTCTCACTGGTGCACTACCTGTCGAGCTGCCGCGATCACGACCTGAACTGCGTCAGGGGCGGACGGCGAGGAAGTTCAGGACGGTGCAGGTGAAGACGACTGTGTTGTGCTGGTTGAGGAGTTCGGTTCGGGTTTTCACGAGACCACGATCCGGTTTCGACTTGCTGCGGCGTGCTTCCAGGACTTCGGTGCGTAGGCGGAGGGTGTCGCCGGGGCGGACCGGGGCTGGCCAGCGGAGTTCGTCGACGCCGGGGCCGCCGAGGCTTGCTACCTTCGACAAGTACTGGTCGGCGTACAGGCGCATCATCAGGCCTGCGGTGTGCCAGCCGCTGGCGATCAGGCCGTTGAAGGGGCCGTCGGCCGCGGCCTCAGGATCGACGTGGAAGTACTGCGGATCGAACTGCTCCGCGAACTCGATGACGGCGGTCTGGTCGACGGTGAGTGTGGCCGGGTGTTCGGTGCGAACACCCGGCACGTAGTCCTCGAAGTACATGCGTCCTATTTGACCGCGCCGGCAGTTACACCGGCGACGAAGTGTCGTTGCGCGAGCAGGAAGCCGATCACGACCGGGACGCTGACGACCAGCGCGGCCGCCATGATCTGGTTCCAGTAGATGTTGGTCTGCGTGGAGTACTGCCGCAGACCCACCGAGAGCGTCCGGTTCGCCTCGGTCGTCATCACCGACGCGAACAGCACCTCACCCCAGGCCGTCATGAACGAGTAGATCGCGACCGCGATCACACCGGGCCGCGCGGCCGGCAGTACGACCCGCCACAGCGCTCCCATCGGACCGCAACCGTCCACCAGCGCGGCCTCGTCGAGCTCGCGCGGGATGCTGTCGAAGTACCCGGCCAGCATCCAGATCGAGAACGGCAGGCTGAACGTCAGGTACGTGATGATCAACCCGAGACGCGTCCCGACCAGCTGCACCCCGAACGAGTTGTTGATGTTCACGAAGATCAGGAACAACGGCAGCAGGAACAGCACACCCGGGAACATCTGCGTCGACAGTACGGTCGTGGTGAACACGGTGCGGCCGCGGAACATGAACCGCGACACCGCGAACGCCGCCAGGATCGCGATCGCCACCGAGAACACCGTCGCCGCCACCGAGACGATCGTCGAGTTCACGAAGTACCGGGCCAGTGGCACCGTCTTCCACATGTCGATGAACGGGTCGATGGTCAGGTTCGACGGCCACCAGGTGAACGCGCCCTGCACGTCCTTCAGCGGTTTGAGCGACGAGGTCGCCATCACGTACAGCGGCACGAGCACGAACAACCCGAGCACGACCAGCACGACACCGCGGTAGATCTTGAAGCCTCTGGTCTCACGCACGACGCGACCTCCTTCCGGTGACGAGCAGATAGGCGCCGGTGACGATCATCAGGAAGATCAGCAGCAGTACGGACATCGCCGCACCGGTGCCGAAGTTCCAGGTCAGGAACGACGCGTTGTAGATGTGGAACGTGATCAGGTCACCGGCCGGCGGCTGCGCCGTACCGAACAGCACGTACGGCGTGTTGAAGTCGCTGAACGTCCACAGGAACAGCACGAGTACGAGCACCAGGTTGACCGGGCGCAGCGAGGGGAGCGTGATGTTGCGCCACTGCCGGATGTTGCCGGCACCGTCCACTGAGGCGGCCTCGTAGAGGTCCCGCGGGATGCTCTGCATGCCGGCCATCAGCGTCAGGAACGCGAACGTCCACAGCTTCCAGCCGGCCACCATGATCAACGAGATCAGGGCGTTGCCCCCGATCAGCCAGAACGTCTTGCCGTCGCCCAGGTGCAGTTGGTGCAGCGTGTGGTTCACCGCGCCGGTGTCGCGCTGGAGCATGAAGTTCCAGGTCAGGATCCCGGCGTACGCCGGTAGCGCGTAGGGGACCAGGAACAGGGTGCGGATCACGCCGCGCCCGCGGAACTCCGGCTGCAGCGCGACCGCGGCCGCCATCCCGAGCACCCAGGAGAACGCGACCGTGACGAGCGAGAACACGATGGTGACACCGAAGGACTTCAGCAGTCCTTCGCCGACCGCGTTGTTGAAGTCGAGAGCGACCTTGTAGTTGGCGAACCCGGCGCTGGGTGCGGCCGACCAGTTCGCGATGAAGAACTTGGTCAGTTTCACGAAGCTCATCCAGATCCCGACCAGCATCGGGATGATGTGGATGATCAGTTCCATCAGTACCGCTGGAGCCAGCAGCGCGTACGGCAGCCACCGGTGCAGACCTGGCCGGCGTTCCGGGCCGCGTTTCGTCTTTTGCTTCGCGGGCTGCGTGGCGGCCGGCGTCGCTTGCTCTGTGGCGACGGACATCCTCCGGGTCGCCTCCTGTCTGTCGGGTGCGGGTGGGCTGACGCGGTCGGTGGCCCGGACACGATCCGCGTCCGGGCCACCGGGCCGTCGTCAGCTACTCGCCGCTACCTGATCCTCGGCGGTCTTCAGCGCTGCCTTCACGTCGTCGGCGGTCACCGTCCCGCCGGTCGCGATCTTGGCGAACATCGAGTTCATCGCCTTGCCGACGGTGCTCTCGAACTGGTCCTCGGCCGGCACCAGCGGCAGCGGCTTGGACTTGGTGTTGTAGACGTCGGAGAACGTCGCCGCCTCGGCCGCGTCGGTGGTGAACACCGGCTTCGCGTCCTTCAGTACCGGCAGCGAGGAGAACGGCTTGCCCAGCGTGGTCTGGGTCTGCGCGTCGGTCATGTACTTGACGAACTTGAGCGCCGCGTCCTTGTGCTTGGTGTTCTTGAACACCGACAGGTTGATGCCCGCGACGTGGCTGGCCACCTGCTCGCCACCGGACGGCGACGGGAACGGTACGACGCCGTACTCGCCGGCCTTCATGCCGTTGGCAACGATCGAGGAGTCGGCGTTGTTCTGGTTGATGACCATCGCGACCTTCTTGGTGGCGAAGTCGTTCACCGACTTGGTGCCGTTGTCGTACTGCGCGTTCGACGGGTTCGCGACCTTGTCCTTCTGCATCAGGTCGAGGTACCGCAGGACGCCCTGCACGTTGCCGTCACCGGTGAAGGTCGGCTTGCCGTCGCCGTTGAACCAGTCGGCCTTGTTCTGCGCGGCGTTGATGAACGCGAAGTGCACGTTCTCGGTGTAGCTGCCGGCCGCCAGCGCCATACCCCACTGGTTCTTCGCGGGGATGGTCAGCTTCTTGGCGTCGGTCACCATCTCTTCCCAGGTCTTCGGCGGCTGCAGGCCGGCGGCCGCGAACATCGCCTTGTTGTAGTACAGGCCGTACGCCAGACCGTAGAGCGGGACCGACGTCGGGTCGGTGCCTTCCTTGCCGCCGGTCGCCAGAGCCGTCGGCACGAACTTGTCCTTCCCGCCGATCGCCGACATCGCGTCGCCGTCGAAGGGCAGGAACGCGTCGGTGGCCTGCAGTGAGGCCGCCCAGGTGTTGCCGATGTTGACGACGTCCGGCGCCTGGCCGGAGGTGATCGCGGTCTGGATCCGGGTCTGCAGATCGTTCCAGCCGATCACCTCGAGGTTCACCTTGATCCCGGTGTCCTGGGTGAACTTCTGCAGGACCGGGGTCAGCACCTCCTTGTCGTTGTCCAGGCTGGTGCCCTGGTTGCTGGCCCAGTAGGTCAGCGTCTGGTCACCGGAGCTGCCGCCCGAGGAGTCATTCTTGTCGCCGCCACCACAGGCGGCGAGGCTGATTCCCATGGCGGTCGCCGCAACCGCGGCTACAAGCGAACGTAGTCTCACGTCGGACTCCCTCGTCCCGTCGAGCCCCCGCGCGGACGGCGGGGGCGGATCGGCCCCATCCTGACCTAACCGGTTAAGTTTCGAAACCCTAACCGGTTCAGTTCTCGGGTCTTCGTTACGACCTCGTGACTCATTCAAACTTCACCAGGACGCCGGCAAACGCAATCCAACACTCTCCGAAACCACCCGATTTCAAAGAGTCTTAACCTGACGCCCGATCCAGTGCCGTTTGTGGGGCCGGCCCCTCAACCGCGCTGGGGGCCGGCGGCGGGTTGGTGGCCGTTCGGTGGCGGGTTGGTGGGGGCCGTCAGGTGGGGGCTGGGCCGGAGGAGTCGCGGCGGCGGAGTTCGCCGGCGGGGGCTTGTTCGTGGAGGTCCGGGTCGCCGGTGACGATGCGGAGGAGCAGGTCGGCGGCGGCGCGGCCGCGTTCCATCGTCTTCTGGTCGACCGCGGTGATGCCGGGCCGGGCGAGTTCGCACAGCGGCGAGTCGTCCCACGCGAGCACCGAGACCTGGCCGGGGACCGCCGTACCGAGGTCCATCGCGACGCGGAGTGCGGCGACTGCCATCAGGTCGTTGCCGAGCACGATCGCGGTCGGCGGGTTCGGCCCGGTGAGCAACTGGCGGGTGAGTTCGGCGCCGTCGTCGTACCGGTAGCTGCCCTCGATGTGCCGGACCGTGATCCCGCGCCGGGCCGCCTGGTCGCGCAGCGTCTGCACCCGCAGGCGTTCGTGAATGAAGGTGAACGGCCCGCTGATGTGCGCGACGTTCGTGTGCCCGAGCTCGACAAGGTGCTCGAGCAGGAGCGCGACGGTCTCCTCGGATGAGCTGATCAGCCGCCCGACCGAGTCGTCCGGCGCGTTCGAGCTGACCACCACGCACGGCATCCCGAGCTCTTTGATGACCGGGATCCGCGGATCGTCGTCGTGCTCATCGAACAGGATGAACCCGTCGACGCGCCCCTGCCGCGACCAACGCCGCAGTACGTCGAGATCCTCGCCGTGCTCGCCCGTCAGCCGCAGGAGCAGCGAGGAATCGACCTCGTTCAGGTACTGCTCGATGCCGACCAGCGTGCGCATGTAGAACGCTTCGGTCGAGATCAGCGTGGGGTCGCGGGCGATCACGATGCCGATCGTCCGGGTCCGGCTGGCCGACAGGGCGACGGCGGCGGAGTTCGGGTGGAAGCCGAGCTCCTCGGCCAGCGCGAGGACGCGTTGCCGGGTCTCTTCGCTGACCCCGGCGCGGCCGTTCAGCGCGTACGAGACCGACGCCTTCGAGATGTGCAGCCGGCGTGCGAGGTCGCTGATCGTGACCCGATGGCTGCGGCGCGTACTGCCTGCCGGACCGTCGGCGTCACCGTCGGTCACGGATCCGCTGGTCGTCATCGCCCGGCACCTCGCACAGACGGAAAAGTGTTCATGTCGGTCCCCGCACAGACGGGAGATTAGCAGCGGCTTTTCGGGGCTGGCGGTGCCGCCAGGTTTTGGATAGCGTTTTCCCATGTCTTCGACCGAGCCGCTGCGACTGGATTTCCTGCCCTGGGAGTACGCCCGGAAGGGCTCCGACGCCGAGCGCGAACGGCAGGCCGAGCGGCAGTCCCGGCTCGGCGGGTCGGTCGAGCTCGGCACCGATGTGTACGTCGCCGAGTCCGCCGCCGTGTACTGCGACGTACTGCGGCTCGGCGAGCGCTCGTACATCGCCGCGCACGCCTACGTCACCGGCGAGATCACGCTCGGGTCCGACTCGACGATCAACCCGTTCGCCACCGTCCGGGGCCAGATCACGATCGGCGACGGCGTCCGGATCGGCGCGCACACGTCGATCCTGGCGTTCAACCACGGCACGTCGCCGGACAAGCCGATCTTCCGGCAGCCGATCACCGCGCGCGGTGTCACGATCGGCGACGACGTCTGGATCGGCTCCAACGTGACGATCCTCGACGGTGTCACCATCGGCCCGCACACGATCATCGGCGCCGGCGCGGTCGTCACGAAGAACATCCCCGCCAACTCCGTCGCGGCCGGGAACCCGGCCCGCGTCCTCCGCTCGCGGACAGGAGCTTCCATGTCAGGTGACCTTCGGACCAAACTGCAGGAGTTCGCCGCGAAGGCGCGCGCCCAGGTCGACGACGTAGTGGCGCGTTGCTGGGACGGTGAGCGTTTCGTCGACCGCCCCGGTCTCGACGCCGCGCCCGAGATCCGTCCGTGGTGCGACGCGATCGAGATCGCGGATCTGCTGGTACGCCGGACTCCGGCCGGCCACACGCGCGACGACCTGGTACGCCGACTGCGCGCGCGTCAGGATCCCGCGACCGGACTGGTATCACCGGGAGACCTCTCCGACGACGGTCTCGGCAAGCCGTCGGACGCCGAACTCGCTGTCCTGGAAGGGCCCGCGAGCTATCACGTCCTCTGTATCGGGTACGCGCTCCAGGTTCTCGGGAGCAGTTTCGAGCACCCGATCACCACCGAGTTCACCCTCGACCAGCTCGACAACCTGCCGTGGGAGCGGCGCGCCTGGTCGTCGGGTTCCGGCATCGACGCGCTCGGCACCGCACTGGCGCGGAATCTCCATGACCACAAGGAATCCGGCCCGCTCGAACCGCTGATGGGCTGGCTCCTCACGCACGTCGATCCGAAGACCGGCATGTGGGGCGAGCCGCATCCCGACGACGGCTGGCTGCAGGTCGTGAACGGGTTCTACCGGCTGACCCGGGGGACCTACGCGCAGTTCGGTCTGCCGCTGCCGTACCCCGAACAGGCCGTCGCGACGGTGCTTGCTCACAGCAACGACAAGCGGATGTTCACCGGCGACAACTACAACTCGTGCAACATCCTGGACGTGATCCACCCGCTGTGGCTGGCGCGCAAACAGACGTCGTACGGCGAGCAGGACGGCAAGCGCTGGGCGGAGGAGCAGCTGCGCGCGATCCTCACCCGCTGGGTCGACGGCGCCGGTTTCGCGTTCGCCCCGGACGGCACCGACGAGCGGGCGATCCCTGGTCTGCAGGGGACCGAGATGTGGCTGGCGATCATCTGGCTGCTGTCCGACTACTTGGGCGTGTCCGACGCGTTGGGCTACCGGCCTCGCGGCGTGCACCGTCCGGAGCCGCTGGTCAGCCTGCACTGACCCACTCTGCGTGGTAGGCCGGATGCATGGTCGAAGAGCTGCGGCAGGGACTGACCGGACGGCTGGTGACCCCGGACGACCCGGACTGGGACGACGTACGACGTGGCTGGAACCGGTCCGTCGACTCGCACCCCCTAGCGGTCGTCGAAGCGGCTGACGCGAGTGACGTCGAGCAGACCGTCGCGTACGCCGCTGCGCACGGACTGAAGGTCGCGGTACAGGCAGTCGGCCACGGTACGACGCCCGCGCTCGACGGGACGATCGTGGTGCGGACTGCAGCGTTCGAGGAGCTCACGGTCGACGTATCGGAGCGCGTCGTACGGCTTGGTGCCGGTGTGACCTGGGGAGCCGTGCAGACAGCGCTGGACGGCACTGGGCTGACCGGACTGCCTGGTTCGACCGGGAACATCTCGGTGGTTGGGTTCTGCACGAGTGGCGGGTTCTCGTGGTTCGCCAGGCCGTTCGGAAGCGGTGCGGCGAGCCTCCGAGCGGTGGAGCTCGTCGACGGGACCGGAGTACGCCGGTGGGTCGATGACACCGTCGACGCGGACCTGATGTGGGCGCTGCGTGGTGGTGGCGGGAACTTCGGCGTGGTGACGTCGGCCGAGGTGGAGCTGCATCCTGCTCCGGCCATCACCGGTGGGCGGCTGATGTTCCCGATCGGGCAGTCCGAGGCGGTGCTGACGGCGTACGCGAAGGCGACGCGGGACGCGGCGGAGCAGGTGACGCTGTGGGCGTACCTGATCCACTACCCGGACTCACCGGCGCTGCCGGAGGAGGTGCGCGGGCAGTCGTTCTGCATGGTCGATGCGATGACGCCGTACCAGCCGGAGGCTCTTGACAGGGTGCTGGCGACTATCCGGGCTGCTGGCACCCCAGTGAGCGACGTCGTCGGTCCACTGCAGCCCAGTGAGGTCGGTGAGATGAATTCGGTGCCGGCGCCACCACAGGCGCTGTCACTGATCACGTCGACGTTCGACGAGCTCACACCGGAGCTGATCGCGACGCTGCTCGAGTACGGCGGTGAACCGTCGCTGCTCTTCCAGGTGCAGCTGCGACACCTCAGGGGTAGTAGTGACGCCGGTCGTCCCGGAGTGGCCTCGGCTGACCCGTCAGCGCAGTACATGGTGCTGGCTGTCTCCATCGTTCCGAAGCCGGAGCTGCAGGAGTCTGCGGAGACCGCACTGCGGTCGCTGCAGGAGGCGCTGGCGCCTTGGCGCACGGGTGACATGCCACCGACCGGCCTGTCCGCGTGGGGCTCGTTGCAGGACTGCGTCAGCGGGCCGGACCTGGTCAGACTGCGGGAGATCAAGCGCCGGGTCGACCCCCTCGGCACACTGACTGGGAACTTCCCCCTACTCTGACGGGGTGGACCCCCGCACGCGCCGACTGGTGACCTCTCTCGTACTGGCCGCCCTGGTCGCCATCGTCGTGGTCGCGGCGTTCCTCCGCTGAGGAGGCTAACGTCGAGCCCATGAGTGCCACCACCAGTACCGGAGCGCGGTCGTCGTACCTGATGCGGGCGGGCCTGGTCCGTAACGTCCGGTCGGGTGAGCACCTGACCACGTTCGTGGTGTCCGGTGTGGCAACGGTGCTGGTGACGCGGCTGATCCTCAGCCTGAGCGGCTACCCGCAGATCGGTGGCCGCGGCCTGCACATCGCGCACGTACTCCCCGGCGGTCTGCTGATGCTGATCGCGATCTCCCTGCTCCTCGGGTACGTCGGTCCGGTGGTCCGCCCCGCCGCGGCGACAGTCGGCGGGATCGGGTTCGGGCTGTTCATCGACGAGGTCGGGAAGTTCGTCACCTCGGACAACAACTACTTCTACAAACCGACCGCCGCGATCGTGTACGTCGTCTTCGTGCTGATCGTGCTCGGGTTCCGGTTCCTCACCACGCGCCGGCCGATCGACGCGCGCGAGGAGCTGGCGAACGTCATCGACCACGCCGTCGAGGGCGTCGCCGGTGGCCTCTCCCGGCGGCGCCGGGCCGAGGCGGAAGAGCTGCTGCGGATCGTTCCGCCGAAGATCTCCGGTCGCCGGGAGACGACCGAGCTGCTGGCCGCCTGCCCGCCCGACGAGGTGGAGCTGGCCGCGCCGGTGGACGCGGCCTGGCAGGCGCTGCAGAAGGGTTTCGAGCGACTCGCCACCCACCCGAAGGCTCCGCGGGTGGCGGTCATCGTGCTGGCGGTCCAGGTGGTGGGTGAGCTCATCATTGCGATCGTGCTGGGTGACGGTCTCGGTCATCTCCCGGTGGTCGGAGTCACGGTCGGGAGTTTGCTGTCAGCAACGTTCACCGTGCGCGGTGCGCTGGCGCTGCGGAAGAACAACCGGGCCAGGGCGGTCCGGCTGTTCGAGCTGGCGGTGCTCGTCTCGTTGCTGATGACACAGGTCTTCCAGTTCGCCGCCACCCAGTTCGCGGCCGCCTTCGGCATGCTGCTGGACCTGGTGATGCTCGGCATCCTGCGGGCGGAGCGCGACCGGATGCGGCGCGCGGTGGACACCACGGTGAAGACTAAGACGCTCCGACTGCCACCCGATCCGGAGCTGCCGCCGTTTCCGCAGGACCCGTCGGACCCGGTGTAGCTTTCCACTGCTCGTGCCGGCCGATCAGCACCGGTGACATCGTTGCGACCAGGTAGATCGCCCCACCGGCGAGCAGTGCGGGCGCCAGTCCGACACCGGCGACAGCCGCACCGGCGATCACGCCACCCAGCGGTACGCCGGTCCAGCACACCGCCCCGCTGAGTGAACGGACGCGACCGAGCAGGTGACTCGGGATGCGCTCGATGAACAGTGCGCCGAGGACCGGGTTGATGAAGCCGGCGCCGATCCCGCCAACGGCGTACACGGCCATCAGCGCCCAGACTGGCGCGTCGGTCGCCATGGCGATGAAGCGTGGGGCGCCGGCGATCAGGAACGCCACGGTGAAGACGAGCTTGCGGGGGATACGATCGCCGATCGCGGCCGCCAGCAGTGCGAATGCGGTGGCGGTCGCTGCGAAGGACGTGAGAATCAGACTGGTGTGGCCGGGGCCGTAGCCGTGGTCCTTGATCCAGACCGGCAGCAGTACGCCGCTGGTCGCGGCATCGAGCAGGTTGGTCACCGCGATCATGACCACCAGCGGAAGCATCAGCTTGTCGGTGCGGAGAAAACGCCAACCTTCCAGCAGGCGTTGTCCGTAGCTGTGCTCTGCCTCTGCGTCGGCCTCGGCTGTGGTGGGCTCTTGCTGCACGGGCTTGGGGATCCAACGGGCGATCAGTACGGCGCAGACGCCGAACGACGCCGCATCGATCCAGAGGGCGTTGACCGCTCCCGCGAGAGTGATGAGTCCACCGGCGAGTGCGTACGCGAAGAAGCCGGCGAGGCGTTCCGTCGTACTCTCCAGGCCTGTCACTCGCTCCAGCGGGACCTTGGCGGCTCTGGCGATGTCCGGGATCAGCGTGTCCTTGGCGGCGTCACCTGGCCCGCGCAGGGCGCCCGCGATCGCTACCAGCACCAACAGGGTCGGGAAGTGCAGTAGGCCGAGTGTGTGCAGCAGGGGGACGAGGCCCACGACTGCAGTGCTGGCTGTGTCTGCGACGACGCTGACCCGACGCGCGCCGACCCGGTCGATCAGTGGGCCGCCGATGGCTTTCACCAGGACGAGCGGTGCCATCTCGGCCATCGCCACCACACCGGTCTTGATCGGCGACCCGGTCGTGATCAGCACGAACCACGGGATCGCGATCGCGCTGACGCGGGTCCCGCAGATCGAGACCACGTTGGCCACCAGGAACGCCACCAACGGCGCCCGGTTCCCCTTGTCGTTCATCGCTTGCCTCACCCCCTGGTCCGGTTACCGCGTCTCGCGCGGGAAGGCCTGGATCTGGACCGTCACCTGCTCGGCGCCTTCGGGCAGCGGGGCGGTGAGGTCAGGCGTCTTGTACTTCTCCAGGACCGCCATGACCTCGTGCATCATCGCGTCCAGCTGGTCGGCGCGCAGGTGGAAGAAGTAGTCCGAGAGCAGGCTGGCGTCCCGCCAGTCCTCCGGCAGGGTCTGCATCGCGTCGATGAAGCCGAAGATGTTCTCGGCGTACGTCTGGCCGACGCCGTGCAGGAAGCCGAGTGCCAGTTCCGGCTCCTGGTCCAGCAGTTCGGCGGCGTTGAACTCGGTGCCCTGGTGCGCCGACTTCCACCAGCGGTCGCGCGCGTTGCCGCGGCTGTCGTCCTCGACCACCAGCCCGGCGTCCGCGAGCTGGCGGAGGTGGTAGCTGGTCGCGCCGGTGTTCACCCCGAGTCGGCCGGCGAGTGTGGTGGCGGTTTGTGGACCGTAGACGCGGAGCAGACCGAGGATCCGGTTCCGCATCGGGTGCGCGAGGGCGCGGACGAGGTGGCGGTCCAGCCGGACTGTCCGGGCGACCTCGTCGGCCTGGGTGCTGTCGTGCGCCGGGCTGTCGTGCGCCGGTGTGTCGTCGCTCATGGGTCTGAGCATAGGACTGCAAAGGTTCTTTGCAAAGAGGTTTTGCAAAGCAGTTCTGGGGTTGGTTGTCCACAGATTGCGGATCGGCCGGTCGGTAGGGGTGCGATCGCGGCATCTTCTCTGGCGACCACGCATCCACCAAGGAACGGAGAGAACCACCGATGATGCGCGTGATGCTCGAGGACGCCGACTACTGCGACGTCCCGGCCGACCTGATGACGTTCGACGACGGGGCGGTGGTGTTCTGGCGGGAGGGTGAGGAGGTCGGCCGCCACCGGCAGCTCCGGATCCGCTCGCTCGAAGTACTGAACGCCCGCTCGATGACCCGCCGCATCGAGCGCGCCCGGAAGAACCACCCGAACGCGTTCCGCCAATGGACGCCCGAGGACGAGCAGACCCTGATCGAGATGTTCAACAACGGCGCCACCAAGGAGCAGCTGGTCGAAGCCCTCGGCCGCCAGGAAGGCGGCATCGCCACCCGCCTCCGAGCCCTAGGCCTCATCGAAGACGACCAAAGACTCACCTGAACCGCCCCGACCGGAGGAGAAAGGTCGCCGCCTGGGGCCCGGCTCCTCGCGAGCATCATGTGTGGAGGGGGCTGAGTGCGGCGACGGTTCTTTTGGCCGCCTTCGGCGGCGCGCGGGTCGTGGTGTGGTGGGCTGCCTCGGCGAAGGTCCGGGTGTGAGGTGTGCCGCAAAGCGGCCTCACCGGGCTCCGTCACCGGCGCGTCCGACCCCACCTCGGGGGACCGGACCCTCGCGACCATCACGTGCGACGAGGGCAGTGTGGCGACAGTTCTTCTGGCGCTTCCGCTCGGCAATCCAACACCGCGCGAGGGGGCAACCATCCGTGGGGCGTGCGGCGGGAACCGGGTCAGACGGCTGCTGCCTCGACGAGGTCGTGGAGGGCGCGGAAGTCCGTCGGATTGCGCGTGTAGAGGGCTGCCTCACGCACCGCCGCCGTCCGCCACCTGCTCCGATCTAGGGAAACTAATTGCCACCAGGCGGCACAAAAGTTCCCCTAACCCCCGCTCCGCCCAGACGCGACCGATCCACGCATCCCAAGACAACAAGCAACGCCCCGTGACACCGCCGCGGCCATCGCACCGCGCGTCGCCGCACGGCGGGTACGGCGCCGGATACGCCGGCGCGACGGAACGGCCTGCGGCGCCGAAGGAGCACCGCGGCAGGGCGGCCGGAGACCGTGATCACCAAGTGGTCACCAGCTTCGGCGCGACGGACGGGGTCGCTCGCGTGTTGCCGGAGTTCGCGGAGCCCAAACGTATCCATGACTCCAAGGTGGTACATGTGCCAAATGCCGGCGTCCAGTTCGCCGTTCGAGGGTGGGAATCGGAAGGGTGAATGCGGGGAGTTCTGGGAGGGGTACTGCCAGTGGTCGAGACCCTTTTGAGATCCGGTGGAGGGGTCGGGGACAATGGCGCGATGCAGCAACAGGAGCGGTCGGGCGGTCCGGCGCAGCCGGAGGAGTCCGGAGCGTCGGCGGAGATCCGTGCCGCCTTGCTCGACCAGAGTGGTCTGGTCCGCGGGCTTGCGTCCGGTCGGCGCCGCGGGCTGGAGCCGCCGGCGTACCTCCGGGTCGAGGTGCGGTACGTCGATCTGAAGGGGCAGCGGCACCTGCAGATCACCGAGTTCGACGAACGGCAGGCGCACACGCGGAACGTCGCCGGGCCGGACCTGGAGAAGGCCGTCGACGAGCTGCTCGCGCTGGCGTACGGGTCCTGGCATGTCGAGACCACCAGCGAGACCCTGCGGCTGCGGTACACCAAGAAGGGCAAGGAGCTGCTGCACCGGGAGCAGAGCGACCGGGAGCAGGAGACCGCTCACGACCGCGTGAAGCGGCGGGTGCTCGACCCGGCCGCGCCGTTCCTGATCGAGCTCGGGATCAGTGATCACCAAGGCCGCGTGAAGCCGTCGCGACAGGCGAAGTACAAGCAGATCGAGGAGTTCTGCAAGCTGCTCGCGCCGGCGCTCGACGAGGCGATCTCGGCGGGCCGGATCGCGACCGGGCGGCCGTTGCAGGTGGTCGACCTCGGCTGCGGTAACGCGTATCTCACGCTGGCGGCGTACCACCTGCTGTCCTCGGCTGGACGCGACGTCCGGATGACCGGTATCGACCACAATCCGGCGGCCCGGAAACGGAACAGCCGAGTGGTCGAGGCGCTCGGCTGGCAGGACCACCTGCGGTTCGTCGACGCGACCATTCAGGCGGCGGAGCTGGACGTCCGGCCCGACGTCGTCCTGGCGCTGCACGCGTGCGACACCGCGACCGATGACGCGCTCGCGCGGGCCGTCGGCTGGGAGGCTCCGCTGGTGCTCGCAGCTCCGTGTTGCCATCACGACATCCAAAAGCAGCTCAAGAGCGTCACACCACCGGCGCCTTATGCGCTGATGACGAGATATGGCATCGTTCGTGAGCGGTTCGCCGACGTCCTGACGGACTCCCTGCGGGCAGCCGTGCTGCGACAGGTCGGATACCGGGTGGAGGTCGTGCAGTTCGTGGACAGTGAGCACACGCCGCGCAATCTGCTGCTCCGCGCAGCGCGGACCGGCGCCAAGCCGACACCGGACCTCCAGGCCGAGTACCGTTCACTCGTCACCGAGTGGCAGGTGACGCCGCGGCTCGCCCAGCTCCTGCTAGCGCCCACCGAGCACAGCGTGGGCGCCGAGGTGGTTTCGTGAAACAGGTCCGGTCGGTGTTGGCGCTGGTGGGCGTGGCCCTCTGCGCGTTGACAGGTGTGGCGCTTCCCACAACAGCCACTGCGACCAGCGCGACCACCTCGTCCGCGGCCGCCGACCCGTCCACGCCGGCACCGAAGAAGCTCTTCACGATCCGGGACGATCGGATCAAGGAATCGTCCGGGCTGGCGAAGAGCGTCAAGCATCAGGGCATCTACTGGACCGTGAACGACTCCGGTGACACCGGGCGGGTGTTCGCAATTGACCAGACCGGCAAGGTGAAGGCGGTCCTGAAGTTCGGCGCCAAGGTGACCGACGTCGAGGCGCTCGGGGTCGGCCGGGACGGCACGCTCTACATCGCCGACATCGGCGACAACAAGGAGAACCGGGACCAGGTCGAGATCTACACGGTCCCGGAGCCGGAGACGCTGCAGGACCAGGACGTCAAGTACCACCGCTTCGACTTCACCTACCCCGACGGTGCGCACGACGCCGAGACGCTGCTGGTCGAGCCCGGGACGAGCCAGCTGTACATCGTCACGAAGTCGCTCAAGGGCGCCGGCGCGATCTACGCCGCCCCGCCGGCCCCGTCCCGCGAGGGCACCAACAAACTCAGCAAGCTCGCCCCGGCGCCGTCGGGCGTGATCACCGACGGCACGTTCCTGCCGGACGGCCAGCGGGTGGTGCTTCGGACGTACGCCGATGTCGCGACCGTCGCGTGGGGTGACACGCCCAACGCGATCGCCCGTGGCGCCGCGCCGCTCGGCCAGGGGGAGACTGTCGCGCTCGGGCCGACCGACACCACCGTCGTGGTGGGGAGCGAAGGGCCCAACTCGGCCGTGTACCAAGTCGCGATCCCGGCGAAGGCGGCTGCGTCCACGCCGCCGAGTTCCAGCGCTACTCCGAAGCCGGCCGGTAGCTCGGACAGCGACAGCTCGAGCTCCGGCAAGAGCCACAGCCTCCGCTGGATCGTCATCGGCGCCGCGCTGTTCGCGCTGATCATCACCTTCATCACGTTCCCGCCGGGCCGCCGCGAACGCCGCGACCGCCAGGCCGAGAACGACCGCCTCACCGGCCAAGGACCTCCCACAGCCCACCGTCGCTAACCCCTAACCCCACCCACGCGTGTGTAGCTACTTGGGTGGGGACGGTGGCCACCGCGCACCTCGGTGGGTGCGGCAGCCGGTTGCTGGTGCAGACGTGAACAGCCGCCGCGACCCGGTGGGTGCGGCGGCTGTTGGGGGTTATCGGGTTACTTGAGGCTTTCGACGACGTAGTCGATGGCTTGGGTGAGCTTTTCGACGTCGTCGGGGTCGACTGCGGGGAACATCGCGACGCGCAGTTGGTTGCGGCCCAGCTTGCGGTACGGCTCGGTGTCGACGATGCCGTTGGCGCGCAGCGTCTTGGCGACCGCGGTCGCGTCGATCGCGTCGTCGAGGTCGATGGTGCCGACCACGAGCGAGCGGGCGTCCGCGTCGGCGACGTACGGCGTGGCGTACTCCGACTTCTCGGCCCACGTGTAGAGCCGGTTGCTGGAGTCCGTCGTCCGCGCGACGCTCCACTCCAGGCCGCCCTGGCTGTTGATCCAGTCGGTCTGCTCCGCCATCAGGAAGAGCGTGGCCAGCGACGGCGTGTTGTACGTCTGGTTCTTGCTGGAGTTGTCGACCGCGGTCGCCAGGTCCAGGAACGCCGGGATCCACCGGCCGGACGCGCTGATCTCCTCGACGCGCGCGAGCGCCGCCGGGCTCATCAGCGCGATCCACAGGCCGCCGTCGGACGCGAAACCCTTCTGCGGCGCGAAGTAGTAGACGTCGGCCTCGTTGATGTCGACCGGCAGACCGGCCGCACCGGACGTGGCGTCGATCGCGACCAGCGCACCCTCGTCGGCGCCCTCGACCCGCTTGACCGGGGCCATCACGCCGGTGGAGGTCTCGTTGTGCGGCCACGCGTACAGGTCGACGCCGGCCTCGGCGACCGCGACCGGGCGGGTGCCAGGCTCGGACTTCACGATCGACGGCTCACCCAGGTGCGGGGCCAGCTGCGAGGCCTTCGCGAACTTCGAGGAGAACTCACCGAAGCTCAGGTGCTGGCTCTTCTCCCGGATCAGCCCGAACGTCGCGATGTCCCAGAACGCGGTCGAGCCGCCGTTCCCGAGCACCACCTGGTAGCCGTCGGGCAGCTGGAACAGCTCGGCCACGCCGTCCTGAACCCGCTTGACCAGGTTCTTCACCGGCGCCTGCCGGTGGGAGGTGCCGAGCAGCTTGGCGCCCTCGTTCGCCAGCGCGGCGATGGCCTCCGGGCTAACCTTCGACGGACCCGAACCGAAGCGGCCGTCAGCGGGCTTGAGCTCTGCAGGAATCTGAATGTCGCTGGTCACCAGCGTCTTCCCTTCGTCGTCTGCACTCCAGAAAGCCGACGACGCTGTCAGCGCGCTCTATCCTCGCACATCCCGCCCAACCCACCACCGCGGGTCCACTCTGTGCACCGGATCCGTACGCCGAGCGCCCCGCCGTACGGATCTGGTGCACAAAGGGCTACTCGTGCTTGCGGGTGGTTCGCTCCGTGCCGGTGAGGAGGGCGACCGGGCCATCGGGCGTGTCGGTCCACTCTCCGCAGGCGCCGCCGCCCTCGGCGACCTCGAGCGGCAGTTCGGTCCCGTCCATCCGCAGCACCGGGTGGTAGTACTGCGCCACCCGTTCCGCCTCGCCCTCGATGTAGTGGCCGATCAGCGCCCGCCGGAACCGGTCGGTGGTGACGTTCGGGTTGCTCCCGTGCACCAGCGCGCCGTGGAAGAACAGCACGTCACCCGGTTCCATCTCGACCGGTACGGCGGCCCCGTTCGTCGGCAGCGGGACGGTCACGTCGGTGAAGCTGACCTTGGTGTCGGCCTTCTCGGTGCACAGGATCGGCCAGCGGTGCGACCCGGGCACGACCTCGAGACAGCCGTTCGCCTCGTCGACCCGGTCCAGCGCCATCCACGCCGCGACGCACGTCCCCGGATCGGCCTTCAGGTAGAAGTTGTCCTGGTGCAGCGCCTGTCCGCGGGAGCCCGGCGGCTTGAAGTAGAGCATCGTCTGTACGGCGTACGGCGACCTCCCGAGCAATGCGGTCATCACCTCGTCGATGCGCGGGTCGACCAGCCACTGCAGCGAGGCGTCGTCCCAGCGGTGCATCTGCGCCATCCGCGGGTACCGCTTCAGCGGGTCGCGATCGGTCGAGTTGTGCCCGGCGAAGTCGTGCGACCGGGGTCCGCCGTGCCGCACCTCCATGTAGTGGTCCCGCAGCCGGTCGACCTCGTCGGTGGCGAACAGCCCGCGCACCAGGGTGTACCCGGTCCGCTCGAACTCGTCCCGGAGTACGGCGGCCCGCTCGTCGGTGTTGTATGAAACGCTCATGCACGTCTCCCGCGTCTCTGCTCTACGCTGCTTGTGAACCCTATTTTCCTGCCCAAACCTGGTTCGGAACCACGGACGATTCACGCGAGGACTTGAACTTTTGTTGCACAGGCTCGCTCTGGAGCGGATGTCCGCACCGACCTTCTGGCGCTGCGAACCCCGCTGGTCCTGGACGTCGCGGCCGCTCGTGGACCACCTGCTGTGGTGTGTGGTCGACGGCCGTGGCGCGCTCGAGCTCGACGGTCAGAGCCAGGAGTTGCGGCCGGGCGTCTGCGCGGTGTTCAAGCCGGGTGACGCGCCGCGCGCCACGCACGACCCGCACCGAAGACTCCTGGTCTTCGGCATGCACTTCGCGACCGTGCCGACGGCCGCACCGGATCCACGCTGGGGTGAGGTGATGGATCGTGAGCTGCTCGGCGTCCTCGCGCGGACGAGCGACGCGGCGTACCGGCGGGGTGACGCGATCGGGCGGCGACAGGCGGAACTGTGCCTGGAGCAACTGATCGCGCTGGTCTGGGACGCTGTCCACAATCCCGGCCGCAGCGTCACCGACGCCGCCGTCGACGAGCTCGCGAGGCAGTTACGTGAGGACCCGAGCCGGGACTGGACGGTCGCCGAGATGGCGCGCCGCGCTTCGTTGTCCAGGGCCCAGTTCACCCGGCGCTTCGTCACGCAGTTCGGGATGTCGCCTGCGCAGTACCTGATCCAGGCGCGGATCGATAGGGCACACCAACTACTCACCGAGAGCGGCATGACCGTCACAGAGACGGCCGCCGCCCTCGGCTACACAGATGTCCCGTACTTCAGCCGCCAGTACAAACAACGCACAGGACGCAACCCAAGCCAGGACCGTTAGGCCCAGTTGGGGTTCCAGCCCTCGATGGAGTCGGCCGGGCGGGAGGCGGGGCCGGAGTAGATCGCCGAGGGACGGATCAGGCGGCCGGTGCGCTTCTGCTCCAGGACGTGGGCGCTCCAGCCGGCGGTGCGTGCACAGGTGAACATCGACGTGAACATCGGCGGCGGGACCTCGGCGAAGTCCAGGACGATCGCCGCCCAGAACTCCACGTTCGTCTCCAGCACCCGGTCCGGTCGCCGTTCGCGCAGTTCGGTCAGCGCGGCCTGCTCCAGCGCCTCGGCCACCTCGTACCGCGGTGCGTCCAGCTCTCGCGCCGTACGGCGAAGCACCCGCGCGCGCGGGTCCTCGGCCCGGTAGACCCGGTGGCCGAAGCCCATCAACCGCTCGCCGGCGTCCAGCAGGCCCTTCACGTAGGCCCGAGCGTCACCAGAGCGCTCGACCCCTTCGATCATCGTCAGTACCCGGGCCGGCGCGCCACCGTGCAGCGGACCGGACATCGCACCCACCGCACCGGACAGCGCCGCGGCGACATCCGCACCGGTGGAGGCGATGACCCGCGCGGTGAACGTCGACGCGTTCATCCCGTGCTCGGCCGCGGACGTCCAGTACGCGTCGACCGCGCGGACGTGCTTCGGGTCCGGCTCGCCACGCCAGCGGATCATGAACCGCTCGGTGATCGTCTTCGCCTTGTCCACCTCGCGTTGCGGCACCATCGGCTGCCCGATGCCACGCGCGGCCTGGGCGACGTACGACAGTGCCATCACCGCCGCGCGGGACAGGTCCTCGCGGGCCTGGACGTCGTCGATGTCGTAGAGCGGCCGCAGACCCCAGGCAGGTGCGAGCATCGCCAGCGCGGACTGTACGTCGACCCGGACGTCGCCGGTGTGCACCGGCAGCGGGAACGGCTCGGCGGGCGGCAGGCCCGGCGTGAACGCACCGTCGACCAGCAGGCCCCAGACGTTCTCGAACGGCACCCGGCCGACCAGATCCTCGATGTCCACACCGCGGTAGCGCAGCGCCGAACCTTCCTTGTCCGGCTCGGCGATCTGCGTGTCGAACGCGACCACACCCTCCAGCCCGTGCTGCACCTCGGTCCTCGGATCAGACATGCGACTCCCTCGTCCTCGTCGTGAATACGCAGGCTCACCAGGAGAGCCGCGCACCCATGGGCGCTTCCGCAGCATAGTTCTCCGTACAGAGGACCGGACAGCTTTGTGACCGGTTCGAGGCGCCCGGTGCACCCCGTGCAACGCGTCGGTTCCGCACGGGTGGACCGGTCAGAGGTCTACTGTCGAGGGCATGACAAAGCCCCTCCCCGCCCTCGGGCTCGTGATCGGCGTCATCGTGACGTACGTCGGGATGGTGTGCGCGTCGTACGCGACCACCCGCCTGATGCTCCGGATCCAGACGTTCCGCGCGGACACGGGCCACACGCTGCCGTGGCTGGCCGCGCTGGTCGCCATCGCGGCCGTTGTCGGCCTGCTGATGCTGGTGCCGGCGATCGGTTCCGGTGTGACGACCGGTGCGGGCGCGTTGCTCAGCGTCGTCGGCGTGGCCGTGTTGCTGCTGCCGATGCGGCAGGCGTTCGACCTGACGAAGCTGTTCCAGTTCCCGGGCACGCAGTACAGCGGCTACATGCTGTTCGACGGAACGTTCATCCTGTTCGGCATTCCGTTGCTGATGGTCGGTCTGCGGCGTTGGGCCGTGGACGCCAAGTTGGCGAAGCTGGCGGCGGCACCTGGGCAGATCCAGGACAGCAGCGGCTACCAGTCGACGTACCCGCAACAGCAGCAGTGGGGCGGCTACCCCGGCCAGCAACAGCAGCCGCCGAACCCCGGCCAGCAGCAGTACCCGGGGCAGCAACCACCCCGATAACTTTCACCGCGGAGCCCGCATCTGGCTCTGCATGGAAACGCTGATCGCCTACTCCTTCGCGCACGACAGCGCCGCGCGGGCAACCGCCGGTCGTGCTCGTGTGGAGGCGTACTACGGCGATCTCTGGCAGCACGAGGCCAAACACCACGGGTACGACGGCAGCTCGGTCGGACTGCATCTCTGGGACCGCCGCGACGGCAGCTGCCGGTGGCCGTCCTGGCACGACGCCGGTGACGTCTGTGTGGCGAGTGTGCACGCTCCACTCGGATACCAACGCGTGATCGGCGAGATCGCGCCGTACGACGCTCCTCCTCGGTTGGCCCACGCGGTACGACGTACTCCGGCGAGCTTCCTCGAACTGGCGTCCCCGTTCACGATGGCCGTCCTGGACCCGGCGGACGAGCGACTGGAGTTGTTCACTGACTTCATTGGTGTCGGTCGCCTGTTTCAGTTGCGCTTACCGGACGGGTGGGTTTGGACCAATCGCCCCGTTGCCGCGTTGCTGTTCGCCGGCGTACCGGCCGTGGCGTCGTCCCGTGGCTGGACCTTCGCCGCGGGCTGTGGCTGGTTCATGGACGACAGCACGCCGTACGACAGTGTACTCACGGTGCCCGGGGCAACACACATCGTTGCCGAGGGCTACCGTCAGCGACCGACGGTGAGTCGGATCGAGACCACCAGTGTGTTGTCGACCGACGTTGAGGAGACAGCAGCGGCACTGCAGGACGTGGCCCGATCGGTGGGCAGCCTGTGGCAGGAACGTCCGACTGTCGACCTGAGTGGTGGCCCTGACTCGCGGCTGGTTGCCAGTGCATTCTTTGCCGCAGGCGTCGATGTGGACAGCCAAACGACCCCAAGCAAGCAGGTGAGACCGCAGCCGCTCGAGCTGGTGGACCGAGCGCTGCGCTGGCACCGGTACGCCGAAGGGCTCCGCCCGGCCAGCGACCTCTTCAACACGCCTCCGGCAACGCTGGCAGGCGTGACGCGTCTGGAGATCGGCAGTGCGGGTGGCGAGATCGCACACGGCCACTTCTACCCACGCGACGTACTGCAAATCGACGCACTGCCCTTGCCGGCCAAGCTGAGCGCCTTCGGCAACCACCTGCAGTCCCGCCTCATGCCAGCGGCCGGCCCCGCGGACTCAGCTCGCAGCGCGGTCGCCGACCAGATCGACCGGGTACTGCGAACCGCAGTCGACGGCGGCATCGAGAACGCCACGATGCTCGACTACTTCTACGTCGTAGAACGCCTCCGCCGCGGGGGTACAACAGGGGACGTCGTCTCGCCTCTCCTCATCCCCTCGTTCGTTCGCGCGGCCTTCGCGCTCGATCCCGCCCAGCGCATCGAGAACGCCTTGCACCGCGAGCTGGTACGACTGCTCGTCCCAGAGCGGGCCGACTTCACGCCCAGCCCGCAGGTCAGTACGCGCAGGAGCCCGGCCAAGCTCCGGTGTCTGGCCGATGCGGCCGACCGCGACCTGATCGAGCAGGTGCTCGCGGACGTCGACGGTTTCGACTCGCAGGCGCTCAGCACGCTGTGGGCCGCCTCGGTAGCCGGTGCGAGCTCGGCAACCGGTGAGTCCACCCTCCGCCAGGCGCTGTGGCGCGCGACCTTCGACCAGCACCTCGCGGAGGTCAACAGGCACGTCCCCGCCCGTAGCCCGCTGATCCGCGCCATAGCAGCGACAAAAAGGGCCTACCGGACCAGCAGATTCGGACCTCAGTAGGCTCGATGCGTGGACCTTGCGGAGATGCGGCAGACGTACGGACTGGGTGAGCTGCTCGAGAGCCAGGTGGACGCCGACCCGATCGTGCAGTTCCAGCTCTGGCTGGACCAGGCCAGGGCAGCGGGTCTCGCCGAGCCCAACGCCATGGTGTTGGCCACCGCCGACGAAGACGGGAAGCCCTCGGCGCGCACTGTGCTGCTGAAGCGCGTCGATGAGCGCGGATTCGTCTTCTACACCAACCAGCAGTCCCGCAAGGCCGACGACCTCGCGGCGAACCCGCACTGCGCGCTGGTGTTCCCGTGGCACGCGATGGAACGCCAGATCCGTATCGAGGGCATCGTCACCAAGCTCCCGGCCGACGAGGTCGACGAGTACTTCGCGAGTCGACCGCGCGAATCACAGCTCGGAGCGTGGGCGTCGCAGCAGAGTCAGCCCGTCGACTCGCGCGAGGAGCTCGACCTGCAGTACGCGTCGTACGAGCGGCAATGGCCGGAGGGCACCGAAATCTCCACGCCGTACTTCTGGGGCGGCTATCTGGTCGCCCCGGAGGCGTTCGAGTTCTGGCAGGGCCGCACCGGCCGGCTGCACGACCGACTGGCCTACCGCCGCGCCAGCTCCGGCCCCGAAGGCTCAGTAGGCCCTGTAGGTTCAGCGGGCTGGGAGCTGTCCCGACTCCAGCCCTGATCGCCTTCGCGGAAGCCGTGTCGCTTCCACCACCGCTGCAGTGGCGCCGGCGCCCACCAGTTGGCGCGACCCAGCAACCGCATCGTCGCCGGCACCAGCAGCGCCCGGACGATCGTCGCGTCCAGGGCGATCGCGATCACCAGCCCGACGCCGATCATCTTCACGAAGACGATGCCAGAGGTGGAGAACGCCGCCACCACGATGATCAGCAGCAACGCGGCACTGGTGATGATCCCGCCGGTCCGCTGCAATCCGAGTGCGACCGCCTGGGTGTTGTCACCGGTCTTGTCGTACTCCTCCCGGATCCGGCTGAGCAGGAACACCTCGTAGTCCATCGACAGCCCGAAGAGCACGGCGAACAGCAGCACCGGGTTCGTCGCGTCCAGGAACCCGGCCGGCGTGAAGTCCAGGAGTCCGGACAGGTGCCCCTCCTGGAAGATCCACACCATCGCCCCGAACGCCGCGGACAGTGACAGCACGTTCATCAGCAGCGCCTTCGCCGGCAGCACCACCGACCCGAACGCGATGAACAGCAGCACGAACGTCACCAGCACGATGAACCCCGCCATGTACGGCGCCCGCTGCTTCAGTACGTCGAGCAGATCGATCACCGCCGCGGTCTCACCGCCGACCTGCAGTTGCGTCCCCGCCGGCGCCGCGACGGCCCGCACCCCGTGCACGACCGCCCGCGCCGGCAACTCCTGCCCGGTGTACTTCGTGTGCACCACCACCGAAGCGACGCCGTTCTGGTAACCGCCGATCCGCACGTTCTCCACATCCGGCACCCGCCGCAGTTCGGCAAGGTACGGCGCCAGCGCCGCAGACGGATCGCCCGGCGCGGAGTCGAACCGCACCGCTGCGTAGATGTCCGACCCACCGGCGCCCGGGAAGTCGCGTTGCAGCGTCTCGGTCACCGTTCGCGAGGTCGCGCCGGCCGGCAACGCCCGGTGGTCGACACCGCCGAGTTGTGCGGTGAGGAACGGAATCCCCAAGACGAGCAGCACCGGCACGAGCACGACGACGTACCGGACCGGGCGGCGCATGACGCTGTGCGCGAGGCGGTACCAGGCGCCGTGTTCCGCGGTGGCCTTGCGGGGCTTGAAGATTCGCAGGTTGTTCACCCGGTGGCCGAGGACCGCGAGCAGGGCCGGAAGTGCGGTCAGGGCAGCGATCATCGCGACGGCGACCGCGGCCGCACCGCCGTACGCCATCGACTTCAGGAACATCACCGGGAACAGCACCAGACTGCTGATCGCCACGCCGACCGTCACGCCGGAGAACGCGACCGTCCGTCCGGCGGTGCCCATCGTCGTGGTCAGCGCCGTCTCCACGTCATTGCCCTTGGCAAGTTCTTCGCGGAAACGCGTGACGATGAACAGCGCGTAGTCGATGGCCAGGCCGAGTCCGATCATCGTGACGATGTTGATCGAGAAGATCGACACGTCGGTGACCGCCGACAACCCGCGGAGCAGCACGAACGCGCCGAGGATCGCCAGCGCCCCGACGAACAGCGGCAGCGACGCGGCGACCAGGCCGCCGAAGACCACGACGAGCAGGATCAGCACGATCGGCGTCGAGATCGTCTCGGCCCGGACGATGTCGTGCTCGGTCTGCGTGTTCACCTCGTCGAACACCGCGACCTCGCCGCCGACCTTCGCGTCCAGCCCGGCCGGCGTCGCTCGGACCTGGTCGGCGATCTTGTGGAACGTGGCCAGCCGCTCCTCCTGCGTCGCACCGGCGAGCGTGAGGACGGCGTACGTGCTGTGCTGGTCCTTCGAGACGAAGAGCGGCGACTTGGTGCTCCAGTACGTCGTGGCGCCGACCACGTCGTCCTTCGGGAGACCGGCCAGGTGCTGCTCGACCGACTGCCGGAACGCCGGGTCGGCGACCGTCTCGGTCGGGCTCTTGTAGAGCACGATCACGTCGGTGCCGGTGCGGCCGATGTTCTGCTCGATGGTCTTGACCGCGTTCGCGGCCTCGGTGTCCGGCGCGTCGAAACCGCCGTTCGCCAGGGAGCCGAACACGCCGGTGCCCCAGGCCAGCCCGAGGACGACGAAGACTCCGGTCAGGGCGAGCACCAGACGGCGCCGCCGATACGTGAAACGGCCGAGCGTCTCGAACACGAAACTCTCCCGAAGGCGTAGATTGAAGCGCAGAAGCTAGAGTGAACAGTGTTAACTGTTAACGGTGTTCACTCTAGGGGTTTGACCTGTACCCCTGTCAAGGAGGAGTTCCGCGTGACCGGACGGGACCGTCGCCGGGCGGCGACGCTCGCCGAGATCAAGACGGCCGCACGCCGGCTGCTGGTCAGCGGCGGGACGGCCGCGGTCGGCCTGCGCGCGGTGGCGCGCGAGCTCGGTCTCACCCCGCCGGCGCTGTACCGGTACTTCCCGAGTCACGAGGCGCTGATCAGTGCACTGATCGCCGACCTGTACGACGAGTTGACCGGCGCGCTGCTCGATCTGCAGGGCACCGACGAGGGCGTGGACCTCGGCGCGCGGCTCTACCTGCTGGCGAACGGGCTGCGGGACTGGGCGCTGGCCCATCCGGCCGAGTTCGGGTTGCTGTTCGGGACCGCCGTACCGGATCCGGAGGACGACTGTCACGAGGAGACGCCGGGGCATCAGGCGGCGATGCGGTTCGGGGCGCTGTTCAAGGAGCTGGTCGCGCAGGTGTGGCACCAGAAGCCGTTCCCGCACCCGGCCGAGGAACAACTGGGTACGGCGTTGGTCGAGCAGCTCACGGCCGAGTCGGAGCACTTCCACGGGATGCCGCCCGGAGCGATCTACCTCTCGCTGAACTACTGGACCAGGCTCTACGGCCTGATCTGCATGGAGGTCTTCGGTCAGCTGCACTGGGTGCTGCCGGACGCCGCGGCGTACTTCGAGGCGCAGCTCTTCGAGATCGGCGAGGCTCTCGGCCTCGACTGCCCTGCTCCGGAATAGAAAAAGCCCGCGGGCGCTTCCAGAGACACGACCGGGTGGTCGACGCTCAGGGTCAGGCGGACTACCTGACTGCCCGCGGGCCCGGTGGCCGGCGTTGAATTAGCCCACCACGTTGCCCACACAAATGTGGTTGGCGGGTCAGCCCGCCGCCACCTCACGAGTCCGATAGCTATACATGCCTTGGACCACCTCCCTTCGCGTGTACTGAGAACTTACTGCCGCCCGGATCACCGTTCAACCAGTTTTCGCCCAGGGATGAACGACAATCGGAAGATGATCAGACTCGGCCTGATTCCCCTCGTCCTGCTGATCGGAACCGCCTGGTGGGCGTGGGCGTCGTACCGCCGGGCCGCCCAGGCGGAGCAGGCACTTGCCGAGGTCAACGCCGAGCACCGGGCGCTGATGCGGGAGGTCCGGACGCTGGAGCGGGCGGTCGCGGCTGCCGAGCAGGGCCTGCGTACGCTCAGCTCGCATCCGTCGGTACCGCGCGACGTCGCGGTCACCGCCGACCTGACCCTCGCCGACATCCGGCGCTTGGTGGAAAGCAACAAGGAGCTCGACGACTGATGGTGAAACTGGGGAACGCTGCCACGGCGATCAAGCCGAAGGGTGGTGGCAGCGGGAAGGCCAAGCTGATCGGTGGCCTGATCGTCGCGGTGATCGTGATCATCGCGCTGTTCAACATCTTCAACTTCGCGAACACCGACGCGAACCGGATCGGCCTGCACTACGGCGGTGGCGTGATCGAGGACAAGAAGTTCAAGTCGATCATCCCGCCGGGTTCGACGAACTCGCTGATCGGCCCCGGTGACACCGTCTACACGTACCCGATCGACCAGCGCTCGTACATCATCGGCGGCGACGGCGCGGACACCGACGCGGGCGACGAGGTCACCGTGGTCAGCAAGGACAACGTCCGGCTCGGCGTCCGGGTCCAGGTCTACTTCACGCTGAACCGGGACAAGGACGTCATCAAGTCCTTCCACGAACGGATCGGCCTGAAGACCGAGGCGTACGAAGAGAGTGGCTGGAACACGATGCTGCAGAGCTACTTCCGCCCGCAGATCGACCGGGCGCTGGCCGCGGTCGCGACCAACTACGGGTGGGCCGAGCTCTACAACAACGAGGCGAAGAAGTCGGCGTTCCAGAGCGCGGCGGCCAAGGAATTCACCCGGCTGCTGCCGGCCGCGGTCGGTGGCGACTACTTCTGCGGCCCGGGCTACAACGGCAGCAACGACTGTGGCGAGCTGTCGTTCACGGTCCAGAAGCCGATGCCGCTGGACAAGGGCATCATCGACGGCCTGGAAGCCAAGCAGCGTGCCGAGCTGGCGAAGGCCACCCAGGAGCAGAAGAACCAGCAGGTCAACGTCGAGTTGCAGTCGGTCAAGCAGCAGGTCGCGATGCTTGGTGCGAACGGCTACCTGCTGAAGACCGCGATCGAATCGGGCAAGATCCAGTTCATGGTCATCCCGCAGAACGGCAACGTCAGCATCCCGGTGCCGACGACCACCCAACAGGGACAGCTGCCGAACCAGGAGCCGTCCGCGCCGGTCACCCCGACGCAGCCGGCCAGGTAAAGCATGAGTGCGCTGCCGTCCCATCTCGAGCTCGTGCAGGGCGTCGTCCTGCCCAAGCCGGTCGGCGCGCACCCGGTGCTCGACTTCGTCAACACTCGGTCCGAGTGGACCACCCGAGGCCCCGCCCGGACCGAGTGGCTGACGTCGTACGACGCCTTCCTGATCTGGAACTCGTACGTCGGCCTGCTCGCGCCCGCCACGGTGACCCGACTCGTCGGCGCCCCCAACGAACACCTGCGGGCCGCGCTCACCTTCCGCGCCGACCTGTACGACGTCCTGGCGGGTCAGGCGTCCGACAACACTTTCGAGGCCGTCGCCCACTTGATCGAGGACGCCTCCGGCCGCCGGCGACTCGTCCGATCGGACAGCGGCCCGATCTGGCAGCTGCCCGAAGACGCTGCGCTCCCGCTCCACAACGTCGCGCTGCTCGCGGGTGACCTGCTGACCGGTCCGTCCCGCGAGCACGTTCGGATCTGCCCGTCATGCGGCTGGCTGTTCCTCGACCCGCGCGGCCGCCGCCGCTGGTGCTCGATGGCCACCTGCGGCAACCGAGCCAAGGTCCGAGCCCACGCGGCCCGCGTGCGCTAGTGCCCCGCACTAGTTGAACGCGGCGGGGTCCACCGTGATCCACGTGTGCTTGGCGCGGGCGAGAACGCGGCCGTCGGCGTCGTACAGGGTGCTTGCGGTGAACGTCTTGCGGCCGTCCTCGCCGAGGTAGCGGCCGAGGGCGACGCACTCCTCGCCGGCCTGCGGTCGCGCGTCGATGCATGCGGTCAGCCGGCCGAGCACGGACGGACGGCCCTCGAGATCGATCGTCCAGCCGCCAGGACAGTCCAGCGCCGCCCAGAGGAACACCTCGTCGACCAGCCCGTCGGTGGCGAGATCGCCGCCCGGCTTCCAGGTGCACGCCGTCCGCCCGTCGCCGATCGGCCCGGGCTTCAACTGCAGACCGTCCCGATTCGCCGGCCCACAGACGAAGCAGGTCGGGAACGGGTGATCCCGCAGCCCGCGGTACGACGCCTCGGCCGCCCGCGCCTCCTCGGGCAGCACCGGTTCGATCGTCGCGTCGACGAGTTCGTCGCTGCCGACCGGTACTGCATCCGCGACCACGGCGTCACCGTCGGTCAGCCGCGCGCCGTCCGCCGCGGCCGCCAGCCCGAGGTCCTTCTGCAGGGGCGGCGGCTTCCGCAGCGTCACCGTGGGAACGTGCGATCCGTCGAGCTTCCCGGCCAGTGCGGTCCCGACCAAACCCGCGACGTACCCGCCGTTACCCGACCGCTCCGGCCCCTGGAACCGCCGCTCGACCCGCACGAAAGTCATGGCTCACGACCCTAGACCAGTCACCGGAACTACTCGCCGGAGCACAGGGTGTGATCGAGGTGTGAACGCGGAGAGTGGTGGGAAGTAGAGGGTTTCAGAGAAATCTGAGGATTTCTCGGAGACAACCGGGCTGAGCCCTCCAGTTCAAATGACCGTTTGAACTATGCTGACTGCAGGCTACTGCGCGTGAGCAGGTGGGGTGCCTGAGCGAGCGGTAGCCGGGGGGAAGGAGAACTCTGTGGAGACACCGGTCGAAACGACCAGGGAAAGGCTGCTCAACGTCGCCGAGCAGCGGTTCGGCGAAGGGGGCTATGAAGGAACCTCGCTGCGGGCCATCACGGTCGCGGCCGCCGCGAATATCGCAGCGGTCAACTACCACTTCGGATCGAAGGAAGCCCTGTTGCGGGCCGCGGTCAGCCGGGCAATGGCGCCCGTCAACGCCGAGCGCCGGCGCCGGCTGGACCAGTTGGAGGCCAGCGGGTCACCGACACCGGAGGAGCTGATCCGGGCCTTCATCGAGCCCGGACTGGACCTGGTGCTGCGCCGCGGTGAGCGGGGTGCCGTGATCGCGCGGTTCATCGGCCGGATCGCGTTCGATCCGAGCCGGCGGATCCGCGAGCTGTACGCGGCCGAGTCGGATCCGATCGAGAGCCGGTACCTGGCCGCGCTGCAGCGGGCGCTGCCGCAGGCCACGCCGGACGCGGTCGCCTTCGGGTACGTGAACATGCTGGGTCTGCTGGCTCTGCACCAGTCACAGGCACTGGCCGTCGCGCCGTCCACGATGGCGTCCACCACGTCGTCCACCACACCGTCGACACTGTCGTCGACGTCACAGGCGACCGGACTGGGTACCGCCGGTCCGGAGGATCCCGGCAAGCTGGCCGAGAACCTGGTCGCATTCCTGGTCGCGGCCTTCGACCGCGGTCTGCGATCCTGATCGACGTCCGCGGGGCCGTGATTTCCATGCCCACGGCTCCGCGGACCACCGTGCACAGTGGTCCGCCTGAATTTGTCCGCGTTTTGCTCACGGATGTTCGGGCGGGGCAGAAACGCTGCATAATGGCGCTCCGTGGACCCCTGTGAAGTCGTGGTTGCCGTCGACCTCGGTGGAACCCGGATGAAATGCGGCCTGGTCGCTGCCGACGGTGCCCTGCTGCACCGCGAGACCAGGCCGACGCCGCAGCCTGCCGATGATCCTCGGGGCGGCGGTCTCGGGATTCTCGAGGCGTTGCTGGAGACCGTTGTCGAGCTCGGCCAGAAGGCGAGGGCCGAAGGCCATCGGGTGCGTGCCATCGGGGTCGTGGTGCCCGGTGTCATCGACGCCGAGCACGGCACCGTCGGCGCCGAGAACCTGGAATGGGTCGGTACGCCGGTACTCGCGGAGCTGAAGGCCGCGGTCCAGGCGACCGGCGGCGACGACGTCCCCATCGTGCTGGCTCACGACGTCCGCGCCGGTGGGTACGCCGAGCTGCGCCAGGGAGCCCTGGCCGGGACCACGAACGCGATGTTCCTCCCGCTCGGCACCGGGATCGCGGCCGCGATGATCGTCGACGGCTCGCTGGTCAGCGGCGACGGGTACGCCGGTGAGCTAGGCCACTCGAAGTTCATCCACGGCGACGCCGCGGAACTCTGCGCCTGCGGCCAGTGGGGCTGTCTCGAGACGGTCGCCTCGGCCGCCGCGCTGGCCCGCCGGTACGCCGCTCGCACCGGCCGGACCGTCGACGGTGCCCGCGAGGTGATGGAGCTGCTGGCGGCCGGTGACCCCGACGCCGCGCAGGTCTGGCAGGACGCGCTGGCCGCCCTCGTCGACGCGCTGGTGCTCTACACGACCCTCGTCGCGCCGACCCGGATCGCGATCGGTGGCGGTCTGATCGGCGCCGGTGAGACGCTGTTGGAGCCGCTGCGTGAGGGTGTGCACGCGCGCCTCACGTTCCAGCGCGAGCCGGAGATCGTCGCCGCCGTACTGGGCGAGGAAGCGGGCATGCTCGGCGCCGCACAGATGGCCTGGGACCGCGCCACTGAGGAGGGCCAGGAATGACGACGTACCGCGTGGGGCGGTTGGTGACGCCGGACGATGTTCTGGAGAACGCCTGGATCCAGGTGGTCGACGAGGACATCCGCGCGTTCGGGCGCCGGTCCGAGGGGATGCCGGCCGACGGCAAGCGGCCCGAGGACCTCGGTGACGTGACAGTGGTGCCGGGGTTCGTGGACATCCACACCCACGGTGGCGGCGGGTCGACGTACTCGACCACCGATCCGGAGGAGGCCCGCAAGGTCGCGGCCTTCCACGGCAGGCACGGTACGACGACCACGCTGGCCAGCCTGGTGACGGCGCCGCTCGACGTACTCGTCTCGCAGACCGCTTGCCTGGCGGACCTGCTTGAGGACGGCGTGATCGCGGGCGTGCACCTCGAGGGGCCGTTCCTGTCCGCGGCGCGGTGTGGCGCGCACGAGCCGTCGCTGCTGCGGCCGCCGCTCAAGGACGACGTGGCGAAGGTGCTCAGCGACGCGGTCAAGATGGTGACGATCGCGCCCGAGCTGGAGAACGGACTGGACGCGATCCGTCAGGTCGTCGACGCGGGCGCGGTCGCCGCGCTCGGGCACACGGACGCGACGTACGAGCAGATGGTCGCGGGTGCCGACGCCGGCGCGACCGTCGCGACGCACCTGTTCAACGGGATGCGGCCGTTCCACCACCGCGACCCCGGTCCGGTCGGTGCCGCGCTGAACGACGAGCGACTGCTGCTCGAGGTGATCAACGACGGCATGCACCTGGACCCGCAGGTGGTCCGGGTCGCGCTCGCCGCGGCCGGCGTCCACCGGATCGCGCTGATCACCGACGCGATGGAAGCGACCGGGATGCCCGACGGGCGGTACAAGCTCGGCGATCTCGAGGTCGACGTCAAGGACGGCCTGGTGACGCTCGCGCACGGCACGCACTCGATCGCCGGCAGCACGCTGACCATGGACGTCGCCTACCGCAACGCGGTCAAGGCCGGCGTCTCGCTGGTGGACGCGTCCCGGATGGCCTCCACCACCCCGGCGCAGAACTTCGGCTGGTACGACGTGGGCTCGATCGAGACCGGCAAGCGCGCGGACCTGGTGCTGCTGGATGCCGAGTACACCGTCCAGAAGGTGATGCGGGCCGGATCATGGCTGGACTGATCGGCACCGTCACCCTCAACCTGGCGCTGGACGTCACCTACGACGTCGACGAACTGGTGGTCGGCGGCAGTCACCGCGTCCAGCAGGTACGCCGGCGCGCGGGCGGCAAGGGCGTCAACGTCGCCAGGGTCGCATCGACTCTCGGGCATCAGGCGCTGGTGCTCGGATTCGTTGGTGGGGTCACCGGTGAGCTGGTCGCCGAAGAGCTGTTCGACGCCGGGCTGACCGCGTTGCTCACTCCGATCGCCGGCGAGACTCGGCGTACCGTCGCCGTCGTCAACGGGGTGGACGGGGACGCGACGATCTTCAACGAGTCGGGGCCGTCGGTGACCGCGGACGAGTGGCGCGCGTTCGGCGACCGGATGCCGTGGGGACGGCTGGCGGTGCTGGCATGTTCCGGGAGCTTGCCGCCGGGTCTGCCGGTCGATGCGTACGCCGAGCTCGCGGTGCGGGCCCGCCATCACGACGTACTGTCGGTGATCGACGCCGGTGGTGCCGCGTTGACGGCCGCCGCGGGCGCGGGCGCCGTCGTACGGGCGAATGCGGCCGAGCTGCGAGCGGCGGTGGGTGACGTCGAGGTCGAGGAAGGCGCGTCCGAGCTGGTCGCGCGCGGTGCGACCGCGGCAGTGATCACCGACGGACCGCGCGGGATGGTTGCCGCGAGCAAGAAAGGCGTCTGGCGGGCGTTGCCGGTCGAGACCGTGCGTGGCAATCCGACCGGCGCGGGCGACGCGTGTACGGCGGTGGTCGCCGCGGCGGTCGCGGAGTCGCCGGAGCCCGACTGGTCCGTCGTCCTCAAGTCCGCTGTCGCCGCGTCCGCTGCCGCGGTGCTGACGCCCGTTGCCGGAGACATCGATCTGGCCGCATACCGCCGCTGGCAACCCCAGGTCATCGTTAAGTAGAAGGAGTTCCCTCATGCCGTTGGTTTCTGGGGCTGAAGTTGTGCTGGCCGCTGCTAAGGCCGGTCGTGGTGTCGGCGCGTTCAACGTGATCCAGCTGGAGCACGCGACCGCGTTGATCGCCGGCGCCGAGCAGGCCGGTGCGCCGGTGATCCTGCAGATCAGCGAGAACGCGGTGAAGTACCACGGCGCGCTCAAGCCGATCGGTGTCGCGACCCTCGCCGCGGCCGCCGCCGCGACGGTGCCTGTCGTCGTCCACCTCGACCACGCGATGGACCGCGACCTGGTCACCGAAGCCGTCACGCTCGGCTTCACGTCGGTGATGTACGACGGCTCCAAGCTCGAGTACGACGACAACGTCGCGGCGACCACCGAGGTGACGAAGTACTGCCACGACCACGGTGTCTTCGTGGAGGCCGAGATCGGTGAGGTCGGTGGGAAGGACGGCGTACACGCGCCCGGCGCCCGGACCCGTCCGGACGAGGCCGTCGCGTTCGCCGAGGCGACCGGCGTCGACGCGCTCGCGGTCGCCGTCGGCTCCTCGCACGCGATGACCGAGCGTACGGCGACCCTCGACTTCGACCTGATCACTCAACTGCACGAGGCCGTCGCGGTCCCGCTGGTCCTGCACGGCTCGTCCGGCGTCGCGGACCCGGACCTCACCCGGGCGGTCGAGGCCGGTATGACGAAGGTGAACATCGCGACGCACCTCAACAACGTCTTCACCGACAAGGTCCGCCAGGTCCTCGCCGAGAACCCGAAGCTCGTCGACACCCGCAAGTACCTGGGCCCGGCCCGCGACACGGTCGCCACCGAGGTCGCCCGCCTGCTGAGTGTCCTGAAAGCCGTCTGATGTCCGGCCAGCCCGGTCTCGCGCGGCGTCTCGGTCTCGGGGACGCCGTCGTGATCGGGCTGGGGTCGATGGTTGGGGCCGGTGTGTTTGTGGTGTGGGGGCCGGCGGCGCGCGCAGCCGGGGCCGGGCTGTTGGTCGGTCTGGTGATTGCGGCGGTCGTTGCCTACTGCAACGCGGCGTCGTCGGCGCAGCTCGCCGCGGTCTACCCGGTCTCGGGCGGGACCTACGTCTACGGGCGCGAGCGCCTGGGGGAGTGGTGGGGGTTCGCGGCCGGCTGGTCTTTCGTGATCGGCAAGACCGCCTCGTGTGCAGCGATGGCGCTGACGTTCGCGACGTACGTGACCGACATCGGCTGGCTTCGGCGGCTGATCGCTCTCGCCGCGGTGCTGGCGTTGGCCGCCGTGAACTACCGGGGCATCACCCGAACGGCGCAGCTCACCAGGATCATCGTCACCTTCACGTTCGTGATCCTCGCGATCGTGCTCGTCCCGCTCTTCACCCACCCCTCGCACCACCACACCGCCGCCGCGACCTCGCCGTACGGCGTTCTGCAGTCGGCGGGACTGCTCTTCTTCGCGTTCGCCGGGTATGCGCGGATCGCCACCATGGGCGAGGAGGTCCGCGAACCGGCGAAGACCATCCCGCGCGCGGTGACGATCGCGCTGACTGTTGCTGTTGGCATCTACCTGGTCGTCGCGGTGGCGCTGCTCCGGGTGAGTGATCCCGCGGCGGCCGCGGCGCCCTTCGTGGCCGCGCTCGACAACGTCGGTGCGGTGTGGGCGCTGCCGATCGTCCGGATCGGTGCCGCGCTCGCCAGCCTCGGCGCCCTGCTCGCCTTGATCGCCGGCATCGGCCGCACTGCGCTCGCGATGGCCCGCAACCGCGACCTGCCCCGCTGGCTGGCCGCCGTCCATCCTCGGTACCAGGTGCCGCACCACGCCGAGCTCGCGCTCGCCGTGGTGGTCGGCATCCTCGTCCTCACGACCGATCTGCGCGGCGTGATCGGCTTCTCCTCGTTCGGCGTCCTGCTGTACTACGCGATCGCGAACGCCTCCGCCTTCGCCCAGCCGGCCGATCAGCGCCGCTGGCCGCGCCTCGTGAACGTGGTCGGCCTGACCGGTTGTGTCGTGCTCGCGGTCACGCTCCCGTGGGTGTCGGCGGTCGCGGCCGCCGGCGTTCTGGTTGTCGGGCTGGTGGCCCGGCGCTTCACGACACGTCGCGCCGGATCCGCCAGAAGCTGAACCCGCAGAGCACCAACGCCAGCGCGAAGAACAGCCCGAACTCGCGCCACTGCAACGCCCAGAACGTATCCGCGGTGAAGTACCTGACGTGCTGCCGGTACCCCTCGTCGGCGAGCCGCTGGAAACACGCGTTCCGGTCGGCGGGAGTCGTCGGCTGCTGGTTCAGCCCCGGCGGCGGCGCGGGCGCGCAGTTCATCACCCACGACGGCAGGATGCCCACCTTGTGACCCGACTTGTCGACGGTGTCGTCGGACAGCTTCCAGGCACCGACTGCTCCGGTCGCGACCTCCATCATCTGCACCTGTGGGGTCGGCCCGTCCCCACTGAGCCCGAATCCGCGAACGTTCTCCGCGGTCGCGACAATGTACTTGTCCGTCGGCGCGAGCAGATGCGGCCGGATGAACATCGGGGTCACCACCTGCACGAGGATCACCGCCGCGAGCGTCACCGCGAGCGCGACCACGGTACGGCGTACCACCAGCCCGACCGCGACTCCCAGCGCGAACGCGAACGCGGCGTACCCGACCGGGACCAGGGCGCGGGCGGAGAAGATCGGTGGGAACATTCGCGGCAGGTAGGTGTTCGAGTCCTGGCCCGCGTTGATCGCGTCGTCGATCGGGTCGGACCACCAGGTGACCGCGAGACTGAGCAACCCGGTGATCGCGATCGCGGACAGTCCGGTCACGCCGAGCTTCGTCGCGAGCCAGCGCCGCCGCGAGATGCTCTGGCTCCACACCAGCCGATGCGTACCGGTCTCGAGCTCCCGGGCGATCATCGGCGCGCCCCAGAACGCACCGATCACCGGCGGAACGGCGTACAGCAGGACCTCGCCGACGCGGTAGAGCGCCGGATTGAGGCGTTGGTAGCCGAGGCTCTGGATGAAGCCGTCGGTCAGTCGGTGGTAGTCGTCGAGCAGACTCGGTCCGGTCGCGGCGAGGAAGATCGCGGCCGCGACGATGACGGCGGCGACGACCACGAACTGGACGCGGAACTGCCGCCAGGTCAGCCAGATCATCGCTGTACCTCCAGAACCGGGCGCTCGGGCTGGACGTCGCGGCCCATGTAGGCCAGTACCAGGTCCTCGAGCGTGAGTTGGGTGACCGTCCAGGCCGGATCGAGGATCGGCTGGTCGGTCCGGATCAGGTACGTCGACTGCCGGTCGGTGTGGCTCGCGGTCACCACGTACTGGTCCTTCGGCAGGTCCTTCTGGTCACGCCGCGGACCGACGAGCCGGAAGTGCGTGCCGAGCAGCGTGTCGATCTCGCCGCTGACCTGCACGCGCGAGTCGACGAGGACGATCAGGTAGTCGCAGGCACGTTCGACGTCGGAGACCAGGTGCGAGGACAGGAGGACGCTCAGCTCCTGCTCGGCGACCGCCTCCATCAGGTCCTGCAGGAACTCCCGGCGCGCGAGTGGATCGAGCGCAGCGACCGGTTCGTCGAGGATGAGCAGGTCGGGCTGTTTCGCCAGCCCGAGTGTCAGTGCGAGCTGCGCGCGCTGACCACCGGACAGCCGGGCGGCGCGCTGCTTCGGGTCCAGTTTCAGGTTCTGAATCCGTTGCTGGGCAAGGGATTCGTCCCACGCCGGGTTCAGTCGCGCACCGAGACGCAGGTGGTCGGCGACACTCAACCGCGCGTACGTCGGCGTGTCCTGCGCGACGTACCCGACCTTCGCCTGCTGTGTCCCGGCCGGTGCCCCCAGTACTTCGACGGCTCCGGCGCTCGGCGTGATCATCCCGACCGCCAGATTCAGCAACGTGCTCTTACCGGCGCCGTTGGGCCCCACGAGCCCCACCACGTGCCCGGCCGGCACCTCCAGCTCACAATCGGTCAGCGCCCAGCGCCGCCCGTATTTCTTCCCCAGCCCCTGAGCTTGCAGAACGGTGTTCAAGCTATGTCCTCCTGAGCGGCGGACCGAAAGGTGGTCAGGAACAGCGCCTCGATGCTTTCGTCGTCGAGGCCTGCTTTGCGTGCCTTGGCCAGCCAGCGGCGGAGGTCCTGGCGGAGCGGGCCGTGGGCGGCCAGCGAGTTGTCGGTGAGCGTGCGGGTGACGAACGTGCCGCGCCCCGGCCGGGCCTGCACCAGGCCCTCGTGCTCGAGTTCGCGGTACGCCTTGAGCACCGTGTTCGGGTTGATCGCCAACGCCGCCACGACGTCCTTCACGGTCGGCAGCTGATCACCCTCCCGCAGCAGTCCGAGCCGCAACGCGTTCCGGACCTGCTGCACGATCTGCTGGTACGGCGACACCCCCGACCGCCCGTCCAGATGGAACTCGATCATCCATAACCCCATTCATCTAGTTACCTAGCACTATAGGTGTATGGGCAAGCGCCGCGTCAAGAGCGCGGTGGATCAGCGGATGGCTTCGTACCTGCGGAGGGATTCGTGGCGGGCCTCGCCGTGGTCGACGACCTGGTCCGGGTAGCCGTCGGCGCCGCCGTGCTTCCACGGCTCGTGCGCCTTCTTGCCCGCGAGCCCGCGCAGTTCGGGGATCCAGCGCCGGACGTAGTCGCCCTGCGGGTCGAACTTCAGCCCCTGCGTGATCGGGTTGAAGATCCGGAAGTACGGCGCCGCGTCCGCGCCGCAGCCGGCCACCCACTGCCAGTTCAGCGAGTTCGAGGCGAGGTCACCGTCGTACAGCGACTGCATGAACCAGCGGGCGCCGTACTTCCAGTGCACATGCAGGTCCTTGACCAGGAACGACGCGACGACCATCCGGACCCGGTTGTGCATGAACCCGGTCTCGGCGAGCTGCCGCATCCCCGCGTCGACGAGTGGGAAGCCGGTGCGGCCCGCGCGCCAGGCGTCGAACAGTTCGTCGGGTTCGTCGTACTGCATCTTCTCGAACTCGGACCGCAGCGGTTTCCACGCCGCCTGCGGGTAGCGCGCCAGGAGATCGGCGCAGAACTCCCGCCAGGCGAGTTCGCGGCCGTACGCCTGCGCGCCGTCGCTGCGTTTGCGGGCCAGGTCGGCGAGCATCGTCCGCGGATGCAGCTCGCCCCACTTCAACGGGATCGACATCCGCGAGGTGCTGTCCAGGTCGGGGCGGTCGCGCTGGTCGTCGTACTCGCCGACGCTGTCCAGATACTCGTGCCAGTGCTCGCGCGCCGCGTTCTCGCCGGCACCGTCCGCCGTACCTTCCGGAAGCTTCTCGCCATCCACGCTCACCCACGTCACCTTCGCGGGCGCCTCGACCGGCTGCCGCCAGCCGTGCGCGAGCCAGGCCTTGTAGTACGGCGTGAACACCAGGTACGACCGGCCCTGCTGGTTCAGCACCCGCCCGGGCGCGATCGCGTACGGCGACCCCGTGCGCACCAACGGACACTTCAATGAGGCTTCAACCTTTTCGTCGCGCTGTTGTCCGTACGGCGCGTAGTCCGCGCTGATATGCACACTCGCCGCCTCGATCTCCGCCGCGATCTCCGGGATCACGGTGGCCGGATCGCCCTGCCGCACCACCAGCCGGCCGTCCATCGCCGCCGACAGCGCCCGCAGCGACCCGGCCAGGTGCTCGCGGCGTGGGTCGCCGGACCGCCCCCACAGCAACGGATCCAGGACGAACACGCCCAGCACCCGTCCGTCGCCCGCGTTCACCGCGTCCAGGAGCGCGGGGTTGTCCGTCAACCGGAGGTCTCGCCGAAACCACATCACTGCTGTCACTGGGCCCATCCTCCGCCTGTACCCAGCGAAATTGGGTGAGGCTTGCCTACATAGGTGAGAATGGTTGTCGTGAGCGACCTGATCGATACCACCGAGATGTACCTGCGGACCGTCTACGAGCTCGAAGAAGAAGGCATCGTGCCGCTGCGGGCACGGATCGCCGAACGGTTGCACCAGTCCGGCCCGACCGTCAGTCAGACGGTCGCGCGGATGGAGCGGGACGGTCTGATCAAGGTCGAAGGTGACCGGCACCTCGAGCTCACCGACGTCGGTCGCAAGCAGGCGGTCCGGGTGATGCGCAAGCACCGCTTGGCCGAGCGGCTGCTGGTCGACGTGATCGGGCTCGAGTGGGAGGACGTGCACGCCGAGGCCTGCCGCTGGGAGCACGTGATGAGCGACGCCGTCGAGCTGCGGTTGCTCCAGCTCCTCGGCAACCCGACCGAATCGCCGTACGGCAACCCGATCCCGGGGTTGGAGGAGCTGCAGACCAGCAGCCAGGCCAGCGGGATCGAGGACTTCCGGATCGGCGTCGAGCCGCTCGACCAGGTGCTCGACACGGCCACCGGTGAGAGCGTGCGGGTACTGGTCCGCCGGATCGCCGAGCCGGTGCAGACCGACGACGGCGCGATGGCGGTGCTGCGTAAGGCCGGTGCGTTGCCCGGTCGTGAGGTCGACTCGACCCTGGACGCCGAGGGTGTCCTGGTCGGCAGCCGCGAAGCCGGTGGTGTGATCAGCGACGAGACCGCCGGCCACATCTTCGTCAGCCGGGTCTGAGAGAGGTCAACACTGCGTTAACGCTGCGCACCCAACGAGGTACGCCGGGTTGCCAGCGGGTAGCGTCGGACCGCGATGTCAGAGAATCCAGTTGATTGGCCGCAGTACCTGCGGGAGTTCCACACCTCAGCGCCGGGTAGCACCGAGGCGTTGCTGTCCCGCGCGGTGGCGGGTGATCACACGCCGTACCGCTGGCTTGTCCGCGCGGTGTCCGGTGAGGCGCGCCGAGTGCTCGACCTGGCCTGCGGTAACGGTCCGGTGGCGCGCGAGCTGTACGGGCGGTGGGTGGTCGGGGTCGACAACAACCCGGCCCAGCTCTCCGGGGCGCCCGGACCGAAGGTGCAGGCGGACGCGCTGCACCTGCCGTTCGCGAACGAGGTCTTCGACGTCGTCACCTGCTCTATGGGCCTGATGGTCCTGCAGCCGCTGCCCGAGGTGCTCGCCGAAGCGGCCCGGGTACTGCGGCGTGGCGGCGTACTGGCGGCGATCGTGCCCGCCGTCCGCCCACTGCGGCGCGGGGACATCCGGACGCTGAGCGGTCTCACCACGCGGCTGCGGTCGACGCCGCAGTTCCCGGCCGGTGGCGAGATCACCGAGCTGAAGGACCAGCTCAAGCACGCCGGGTTCCACGTGATGGAGAGCCAGCGCGAGCGATACGTGTACACGATCCGCAGCCGCGAGGACGCCCTCCGGCTGGTGAACGCGCTGTACCTCCCAGGAACACCCGACGTACGGCGGGACACCGCCGCGGCCTGGCTCGCGGACCGTGCGGAGTCGAAGGACGGGCTCGAGGTCGCGATCCCGATCCGCCGGATCACGGCGATGCGCACCAAGGTGGCACTGACCGTCTCCTGATCACCGGGTCCATCCGCAGCGCGCGGTCGGTACCGTGTGCCTGTGAGTGCGCTGCGCTGGTCTGTCCGGACGCTCGACCGGGCGCTCGACGGTGAGACGGTCTACCGCGAACTGCTGGCCGCTGAACCGGTCGCGTTCTGGCTCGACGGCAGCCTGACCGACCGGGTGCCGCGCCGCGTCTCCGTCCTCGGGACGAGCGCCGGTGCCGAGGTGATCACCCGGGATGTTTCCGACGGCGACGTGTTCGCTGAGCTCGACGAGTTGCTGGCGGCGCGCGCCGGAGAACCGCCGGCCGAGCTGGCCGGCCTGTTCTGCGGCGGCTACGTCGGGTACTTCGGCTACGAGCTGAAGGCGCTCACCGGGGGAGTGACCGCTCACGAGTCGCCGACGCCCGACGCCCTGTGGATCTGGGCGAACCGGTTCGTCGTCATCGACCACGACCGAGATCGCACCTGGCTCGTCGCGCTCGACCTCCCCGGCGCCGGGGAGGACTGGCTGGACCGCGCCGAGGAGGCCGCCGCCGACTGGTGGATGGGGTCGGTGGACCAACCAGCGATCGCCCGGCTGGACCTCGAATCGCACCTCGAACAGGACCGCGCGACGTACCTGGCCGGGATCGCGCGCGTTCTCGCCGAGCTCGAGGCCGGCGAGACCTACGAGGTGAACCTGACGAACCGGGTCCGGCTGCCCGCGGTCCAGGACCCGTTCGAGTTCTTCCGCTGGCAACGGTCCGCGAACCCGGCGCCGTACGCCGCCTTCCTGCGCTACGGCGACCTCGCGGTCGCGAGCTCGTCGCCGGAGCGCTTCCTGACCGTCGACGCGGACGGCTGGGCCGAGTGCCGCCCGATCAAGGGCACCGCACCGCGGGACCTCGACCCGGCGCAGGACCAGCTCGCCGCGAAGACACTCGCCGAGGACGACAAGACCCGCGCCGAGAACCTGATGATCGTCGACCTGATCCGCAACGACCTCGGCCGGGTCAGCGAGCCGGGCACCGTGAACGTGCCGCAGCTGATGGAGGTCGAGAGCTACCGGACCGTGCATCAGCTGGTGACGACCGTCCGCGGCCGGCTGCGGTCCGGGGTGACCGCGGTGGACGCGGTCCGGGCGTGTTTCCCGCCGGGGTCGATGACCGGGGCGCCGAAGATCCGCACGATGCAGATCATCGACGAACTCGAGTGGAGCGCGCGGGGCGTGTACGCCGGGGCGCTCGGCTACCTGACCGTGGACGGGCGCGCGGACCTGAGCGTGGTGATCCGGACGGCGGTACTGACTCCGGACGAGACCGTGATCGGCGCCGGGGGTGCGATCGTGCTTGACTCCGATCCGGTCGCGGAGTACGACGAAATGGTGCTGAAGGCAACGGCGGCTGTCGGCGGGAAAGGCGGGGGACATGAGTGATCTGCTGGTGGCGGACTCGTTTCTGGTGGCGAACGGGAAGGTCCGGGGACTGGAGCTGCATCGGGACCGGTTCGTCCGGTCCTGCGCCGCGGCCGGGGTGTCCGCGGATCGGTTCTGGGACGAGCAGATCGGGCGGTTGCCCGGGTTCGGCCGGTGGTTCCCGCGGTTCGAGCTGAAGGCGTCGGGCGAGCTCGCGGTCCAGCTTCGGCCGGCGCCACCGATCGGCGGGCGGGTGCGGGTCGCCGTACACGACGGTCCCGATCCGCGGACGGCGCCACGGGTCAAGGGTCCCGACCTGGAACTGCTGGGCAAGCTGAAGGAGGCGGCACCCGACCGCGCCGACGAGATCCTGTTGCTGGACAGCGACGGGACCGTGCTCGAGGCGGCGTACTCCGCGGTCGCCTGGTGGGAGGACGACACCCTCTGCTTCCCGCCGTCCGACCGCCCGCTCCTCCCGTCGGTCACCGCTCGTCTCCTCCGCCAGATCGCCACTGCGCAGGGCGTCGAGACCTCCGAACACCCGATCACCCCCGACGCCCTCCGCGACACCACCGAGGCCTGGCTCCTGAACGCCCTGCACGGCATCCGCCCCGTCCACGCCTGGGGCCCGTCGGCCATCGACCCGCTCCCGAACTCGCACGCCACCGTCTGGCAGACCCACCTCGACACCCTCGCCGCCCGCCTCCCGTAACGCCCGAGAACCCACCAAGCGTGGGGGCAGCTCTCGCTTGAAAATGTGATATCACTTTGCTACCTTCGAGCTATTCGAGAGGAGCGGGTGATGGTGGACGTGGATGGTGTGGTGGAGATGCCGGCGCCGAAGGTGACCGAGCGGAAGGCCTGGGATGTGAATGGCTGGCCGGTGGCGGTCGTGGCGTTGCTGGTGCTGATCGCCGCGGTGGTGCAGTTCGCGTTCGGGATCGCGAACGGGCACGGCGGGATGGTCACGCTCGGCGTGGTGCTGTTCGTGGCCGGTGTGATCGTCGCCGCGGGCCTGACGGCGGTCTCGCCCGGGCGGGCGCGGGTGCTGCAGATCCTCGGGCGGTACGCCGGGACGCTGCGCACCGACGGGCTGCGCTGGGTGAACCCGATCTCCACCCGCCGCGAGGTCTCGACCCGGATCCGCAACCACGAGACGGCGGTTGCCAAGGTCAACGATGCCGACGGCAACCCGATCGAGATCGCCGCGGTGGTGGTCTGGCAGGTCGAGGACACCGCGCAGGCGCTGTTCGAGGTGGACGACTTCGTCGAGTTCGTCGCGATCCAGACCGAGACCGCGGTCCGGCACATCGCCAACAGCTATCCGTACGACGTGCACTCCGACGACGACGTCCTGTCGCTGCGGGACAGCACCGACGAGATCACCGAGAAGCTGTCCGCGGAGATCGGCGCGCGGGTGCACGCGGCCGGCGTCCGGGTGATCGAGTCCCGGATCACCCACCTCGCGTACGCGCCGGAGATCGCGCAGGCGATGCTCCGCCGTCAGCAGGCGGGCGCGGTCGTCGCGGCCCGGCAGCGGATCGTCGAGGGCGCGGTCGGCATGGTCGAGCTCGCGCTGGACCGGCTGTCCGAGCACGAGGTGGTCGAGCTGGACGAGGAGCGCAAGGCGACGATGGTGAGCAACCTGATGGTCGTCCTCTGTGGTGATCGGGACGCCCAGCCTGTCCTGAACACCGGCTCGCTCTACCAGTAATCGTGGCAGTCGACCGCAAGAAGATCCTGCTCCGGCTGGATCCCGTGGTGCACGACGCGCTGGCCCGGTGGGCGGCCGACGACCTCCGCAGCACCAACGCCCAGATCGAGTACCTGCTCCGCCGGGCCCTGGCCGAAGCCGGCCGGTTGCCGTCCGGCGTGGGCAAACTCCGTCGCCCCGGCCGCCCGTCGAAGGAGGAAGCCGATGAGTAGGAAGTCAGCGATCGCGGAGCCGCGCGGTCCCCGGGGTCTGGCAAGGCAACCACGGACCACCCGGAAGGTAGTTGCGCTAGGCAACGCAAAGCCGCCGGAGTCCTTGGCGGCAAGGCTTTTCTTGCTCGCCTACGATCCGCAGCGAGGGCGGCTGAGCGCTCGCTCGAAGCTCGGGAAACTCCTCCGCGCAGCGGTGCTCGTGGATCTGCAGTTCGCCGGGAACCTCGAGGACGACAACGGCCGAGCGCGAGTGACGACGGCACCGGCTCCTGCGGATCCGGTCCTCGCCGCGGTGCTCCAGGAGCTGCGCGCGGTCGGCCCGCGGCGCTGGCGGCACTGGATCGACCGGCGGCCGGGTGCCACCGTGCGCCACGTGCGCGACGAGCTCGCCCGCGCCCACCTGATCAGGGTCGAGCCGCACCGCATCCTCGGCATCATCCCGGCCGACCGCGTCACCGTCCGCCACCCGTTGGTACGTCGCCAACTCCTCGAGAGCGCCCGCGACACATTGCGAGCGTCTCGCCTCGTCTCCCGAGTGGACCTGCGCGACGCGTCGGTCGTCGTACTCGCGTCCACCGCGGATCTGCGCACGGTCGTCACCAAGGAACAGAAGGCGCGGCACAAGGATCGGCTGGCGCAACTCGCGGTCCGCGTCGGTCCCGTCGTACCGGCGTTGAAGAGGTCGCTGCAGCAGACGCAGTACTCGGCCGCGGGATGACCCTGTTCGCCGCTATGGTTCAGCACTCAGGTAATGAACCGAGGAAGGAGGTGGGGTGGGTGTTCGACGATCGCAGCCCGATCTATCTGCAGATCGCGGATCAGATCAAGAACGACATCGTGACCGGCGCGCTGGCCGAGGACGAGCAGGTGATGTCGACCAACCAGTACGCCGCCTTCTACCGGATCAACCCGGCGACCGCGGCCAAGGGCTTCGCCCAGTTGGTCGACGACGGGATCCTGTACAAGAAGCGCGGGATCGGCATGTTCGTGGCACCGAACGCCCGCGACCTGCTCCGCACCGGCCGCCGCGACTCGTTCTTCGCCGACGTCGTCGACCCGATGATCCGCGAGGCCAAGGCCATCGGCATCCCGGTGGCCGACGTCCTCCAGCACATCCGCACGTGGGGTGACACCTGATGACCACCGCCCTGACCGTCCGGACCGAGGATCTCTCGGTTCACTTCGCCGGTACGCCGGCACTCGACCGGCTCGATCTGCGGCTGGCGCCCGGAAAGATCCACGGGCTGCTCGGCCGGAACGGGTCCGGCAAGAGCACGCTCGCCGCGATCCTGGCCGGGTTCCGCCGGCCGGACGGGGGACGGGTGCTGATCGAGGGCGGCGATCTCGGCGCGGCCCAGGAGCCGTACGAGAACGCGGTCGTCACCAGCCGGGTCTGCCTGATCCGCGAGTCCGGAGATCTTCCGGACCCGGTGCCCGCCAAACGCGTGCTGGAACTCGCAGCGGCGCTGCGGCCATACTGGGACGCTGAACTCGCCGGCGAACTCCTGGACCGCTTCGAAGTACCGCTGAACAAGAAGATCCAGAAGCTCTCCCGCGGTAAGAAGTCGGCGCTCGGCGTCGTGCTCGGGCTTGCCAGCCGGGCTCCGCTGACGATCTTCGACGAGAGCTACCTGGGGATGGACGTCCCGTCCCGGCACCTGTTCTACGACGCGCTGCTCGCCGACTACGCCGAGGTCCCGCGGACGATCGTGCTCTCGACGCATCTGGTCAGCGAGGTCAGCGCGATGCTCGAAGAGGTCGTGATCCTGGACAACGGCCGACTCGTCACGCAGTCGCCCGTGGATGCGCTCCGCGGTCGCGGCGCCTCGATCGTCGGCCCGGCCGCCGCGGTCGACGCGTTCACCGCCGGCTTCACCGTGCTCGCGGAAGAGCGTCTCGGCGGCACCAAGTCCACCACGGTGCTCGGCGATCTCGATCCGGCGCTGCTCGCGCAGGCGACCGACGCCGGCCTGGAGATCGGCCCAGTCGGTCTGCAGGACCTCTTCGTCCACCTCACCGCCCCGGCAGGAGCCCGTTCATGAGCACCGGTACGGCGATGGAACGCACCGCGATGCCTCGGGGCGTCACCGACGGGCAGCGTTTGAAACAAGTCCTGCTCGCGATGACGCGCGGCATGCTGCAGATGCTGGTCGGCTACTGGGCGGTGATGCTGGTCGCGTTCCTGGTCGTCGGGATCGTCATCCAGTGGGCGACCAGCGGCGTCACCAGCAGCATGTGGGACTACGGCACCCAGTCCCCGAAGTACTTCTCAATGGCGATCGGCATCACGCTCACCCCGGCGTTCTTCGCGCTGTTCGTCGCGCAAGGCGTCACCCGCCGGATGTACTCCTTTGCCGCCGGCATCTACCTCACCGGCGCTGCGGCCGCGACCTCGTTGCTGTGGGTGCTGGCCTACCAGCTCGAGCACGCGTTGTACGCGTGGCAGGGCTGGCCCGACAAGCTCAACAACCCGCACCTGTTCACCAGTACGTCGCAGGTCGGTCTGGTGTTCGCCGAATTCTTCCTGCTGATCCTGTCGCACGAGGTGGCGGGCTGGCTGCTCGGCATCACGTTCGTCCGGTTCGGCTTCTGGCTCGGCGTGCTGATGCTGCCGCTCGCGGTGCTGCCCGCGGCGGCGGCCGAGTTGCTGCTCGTCGCGCAGTGGCTCGCGGACATCCTCAACAACGCCGGCTATCACCGCCCACCGCTCGCAGTCGCCATCCCGTCCGTCCTCGTGGTCAGCGCGCTCGGTGTGTACGCCGGATATCGCGTTCTGGAGCCGATGGCCCTCAAACCCGCTAAGGGCTAAGACACGTTATGCACAGGGGGTGTGCATAACTCGGAGCATTTCTGTGGATGGCTGACCAATCACTGTGGACGACTGAAACTGTTCTCAGGAAAGGCTTGTGCCGACCGTGTGGTCGGGCGTAGAAATAGCGGCACGCGACTTCGGAAGGAGTGGCGGGTCGATCGGAAACCGAGGGCCCCTCGCGGTGGGGATCCCCACCGAGGTAGACCGGTGACGGGGTCTGCCGGCCACCACGGACCCGTATCGGGAAGCTGGAGACGTCATCCCTTCCTTCAGCTGGTGCGGGCCCCTCCGACTCATACCCGGAGGGGCCCCGCCGTCTGTTTGCCATCTTTCTTTGTGTGTAACGGAACCCAGTAGTTCCGGATGGCGACACAACAGAGCCGGCCGATGCACAGAACGGATGTGCACCGGCCGGCTCGGGTCGTTCGCGGCTCAGCCGAGAGTGATCGCCAGCGTGGTGCGCGCACCCTGCGCGGGCACCTGCACCTGCGTCCCACGGCTGGTCGTGACCAGCTTGTACTGCGCCGCGTGGCCGTTGACCGCCACGCTCTTCACCTTCGCCCCGGACGGCAGCACCGCGCCGACCGTGACGTCGGCACCGACACCCTTGACGGTCACATCGGTCGACAACTCCTTACCTGCAAGGCGTTGCGACACATCGACGGATCCCTGACCGACCCGGATGTTGCTCCCGGCCACCTTCGGCTGGCCCTGCGGAAGCTGCGGTACGACGGCGATCCGCCCGTGCCCGAGATCGGGATCGACGCCGAGCTGCTGGTGGATCACCGGCCAGAGGATGCCGTACGCACCCCAGGCCTGCAGTGTCATCGAGCGGTCGTAGAACGGCCGGCCGATGTTCGCCGGGGAGTCCGGCGACGGCGCGATCTCCGGCATCGCGCCCGGGGTCTCCCAGACCGACGGGTCGAGCTGGATCCGCGCGTTGCCGGTCGTGTAGACCTGCTGCTGCTTCGTGCCGAGCCGTCCGAAGTTGCCTTCCGCAACGGCCATGATCGAGGTGTTGAGACCGAAGATGCTGCGCTCGCTCTTCACCTGCGACACCACGCCGTCGCAGGACGCGCCGGGGTTGCCGGCGGGGTCCGAGGTCGGCCCGGTGCCGGTGTGGAACAGGCCGAACTCGCCCGTGTAGCAGGGCTTCTCCCGCTGGTCGAGTGCGGTGTTCGCGTGCTCCTTCGACGCGAGTGGCGAGGCCGGCTGACCCGGACGGGTGAGCACCGACTCCATCGGCGTGACACCGATCCAGTGCCGCTGGAAGATCGGCGTGTTGTCGTTGGCCGGGTTGGCGGGGTCGTCGACGGAATCGGCGTACCCCATGGCCTGTTGGACCCACCACTGCGCTTCGAAGCGGGACTCGAGGTCGTTCGCCTTGCCGGTCGCCCACTGCTCGGTCTTGATGTCGTGCTTCGACGCGGCCAGGTCGGCGAGGTCGCGCAGCCCGCGGGCGAGGTACACGGTGCTGTCGAGCTTCTCGACGCCCATGCCGGTGCGCTCGACGTTCGCGAGACCCTCGGGCCAGCCGTCGCCGTCCTTGTCGAGTTCGCGGTACACGTACTGCAGGTTCCGGACGCTGAAGTCGTACATCTCGTCGCGGAACTTGTCGTCGCCGGTCCACCGCCACAGCAGCGCGACCGTGCTCGGGAACTTCACCGTCTCGTCGGTGTTACCCGCGCTCTGGTTCGAGCCGTAGTACACCGAGCCGTTCGGGGTGACCTCGTGCGCGACCTTGCCGCTGCGCTTGTTCAGGATCTCGCTGACGTCGCGGAGCGCGCGCAGGTGTTCCTTCACGGTGTCGAACTGACCGGCCGCGACCGCTGCGAACGCGGTGTACTCACCGTCGGTCGCGAACAGCCACGGGTAGTCCGGGAAGCCGGCGCCGAACCAGCGCGCGGTCTGTACCTTCCCGGCCGGTGCCGGGAAGTCCTTGCCTTCGTTGACGTCGCGGATCTGCAGGTTGTTGGCCTGCTGCACCGAGTCCGCGAGGTTCTGCTTGCTCCACTCGACGCTGCGCTGCAGTAGCCGGTCACCAGGCAGGTCCACCGCGGACTGTGCGTCGACCTGCTGCCGCGCGGCACTCTTTGCCCGCAGCAACTTCTCGGGATTGCTCAGTGCCTTCCCGTACTCGCGCTGCGCCGCCTGGCTGCCCTCATCGGAGCCGGCGACCGCGAACCAGATCGTCTTCTGCTCACCCGCAGCGAGCGGGACGTCGTACGTGAGCCGGCCGCCGGTGCCCTTGCCGGTCAACGAGTCGTCGCACCGCGCGGGCGTCGTACCGTCCTTCGGGCAGATCACCGCCGGGTCCTGCGGGCCGCGATGGTCCGGACCAGGCTGGTAGCCCGTCGGATGCAGGGACGATCCGACGAACGCGGCGTAGTCGTGGGCGGGCGCGTTCGGGTACGCCGGGGTGCCCTGCTCGCGGAACCGGAGCGCACCGTCGACGAAGTCACCGGTGTCGGGAAGGTTCGCGTCCTTCGCGCTCGGCGTCGTCCAGTCCCACGGGTAGGACTGCATCAGCTCGGAGTGCGCGTCGACGTCGAGCTTGACCGTCTTCGCCGTACTGGAGCTGAGCGTGAGCCCGACGAGCGTCGCCCGGATCCCGTCCGGGACGAAATCGGTACGGCGGACGTTCACGGCACCGGAGTAGTCGATCCGGCTGTAGCCGTGACCGCTGGTGTACTTCGCGGCGGGCATTTGCTTGCCGAGCCAGTTCCCGTCGAGGCCGAACCAGAGGCCGTCGAGGAGCTTGATCGGCTGGGTCCAGAAGCCGCCCATCTCACCGCGGACGTGCCAGCCGGAGGCGGGGTAGAGGCCGGACTCGTCGCCCATCGCGTACGCGCGGTCGCCGACGACCAGCGAACGTCGGTCCTGGAGACGGGTCGTCTCGGAGAGCTCGGACGCCCCGCCCGCGGCCGCGGTCGTGGCTGCGGCAGTGTTGTTGGAGGCGCCGGTGTTGGTGTCGACGGTGGGGCCGGCGAGGGCTGAGGCGCCGCCGGCCAGGACGGTGGCGGTGGCGAGCAGCGCGATGCCGGCGGCCCGGCGTACCGATCTGCGGGGTGGGGAGCTACTTCGGTTGGTCGGATGCGGAGTCATGGCGGTTCCTCCTTGTCGCGGCGCCCGGGGAGCAGCGCCGGATCAGCCAGGGGCGGAGCTGCCCCTGATCACCAGTTCTGGCTGCAGCAGACGTTCGGCCGGCATCCCGTCGCCGGGCCCGGTGAGGATGGCGATCAGCTCTTCGGCGATCTGGTCCATCGGTTGCCGGAAGCTGGTCAGGCCGGGGGAGACGACGTCCGCGAGCGGCGAGTCGTCGAAGCCGGTGACGCCGATCTCCCGGCCGGCGGTCAGGCCGCGGCGGGTCAGTTCGCGGAGTGCGCCCAGCGCGAGAATGTCGCTCAGGGCAACGATCCCGTCGATCTCCTGGCCGGAATCGAGCAGGCTCGCGGTACCGCGGGCACCCTCGTCGATGCTGTCGTCACGACAGCGGACGGCCAACCCGGTGGTCGGTAGCCCGAGCGTCTTGCACTCGGTCCGCCAGCCACCGATCCGGTCCTCGCCGAGACCCGACGCCTTCGGCCAGCCGAGGAACGCGATCCGCCGGCGGCCGGTCTCGTACAGGTGCTTTACCGCCAGCGCGGATCCGGCCGCGCCGTCGACGTCCACCCACGGACCGGGTTGCGTGGTCTCTTTCCAGACCCGGCCGAAGCTGACGAACGGGATGTCCTGGTCCTTCAGCCAACCGTGCCGGGGATCGCGCGTCTCGGTCTGCGACAACACGAACCCGTCGACGAGCCGCCGCGCGTGCAGGTCGTCGTACGTCGGCATGCCGTCGACCCCGGGTGGCGCGGTGAAGAGCAGGATGTGCCGGCCGGTGCGTTCCGCGGCGGCGCAGAGGGCGTGCAGGAACTGGTCCATCACCAGATGCGTCTGGTTCGGCCAGTTCGGCACGCAGTACCCGATCAGCTCGACGGCACTGGTCCGGAGACTGCGCGCGTTCCGATTCGGGCGGTAGTTGAGCAGTTCGATCGACCGGTTCACCCGCTCGAGCGTGTCCGGACGCAGCCGGTGCGGTGCGTTCAGCGCGTTCGACACGGTCTGCACGGACACCTCGGCGTGAGCAGCCACCTGCTTCAACGTAGCCACACAGCCTCCCGCGAACGTTTGAACGTTAAAAACATCCGCAGTTTCCCCCGCGCCCGCCCCGCTGTCAACGCCTCAGAGCGCCGGGTGGTCCCAACCGCACATGCGCGAGCGTGTCCTCGACGCTCATCGGCGCGATCCACCGACCCCACCAGGTGGCGCCCGCTTCGGCGAAGGCTGCCGGGTCGCCACCACTCACCTTGACGTCCACGGCGCCGTCCTCTCTGAGGTCGAGCACGTCCTGCGGAGTGATCGGCTGGGGCGCGGCGGTGCTGCCCTTGTATGCGCACGAGCCGTCCCAGCGCAGGATCCGCCGCCGGACACTAGGCACGAGAAAGTTGCCTCCGACCCAGATCGGGATCCGCGGCTGCTGCACCGGCCGCGCGGTGAGCTGCGCGTCGGTCAGCGTGTAGTGCTGCCCGTCGAAGCTCACCGGCCGGCCGGTCCAGAGTTGGTCGATCAGGTCGAGCCCTTCGTCCAGCATCTCCGCCAACACCTTCGGGCTCCTGCCCTCCAGGAACGGGTCGCCCGGGTCCCCGATCCCGACCCCGAGAATCATCCGGCCGCCGGACAGGTGATCCAGCGCCACCGCCTCCGCCGCCACCTTCCACGGCCGCCGCCGCGGCAACGGCGTCACCGTCGTCCCGATCCGGATCCGCTCGGTCGCCACCGCCATAGCCGCCAAACAGATCCAGGGATCGTAGGTCGGCTGCGAGGCGTCCCCCTGATAGACCAGATAGTCCTCGAGAAACACCCCGTCCCACCCAGCGTCCTCCGCAACCCGAGCAAGCTCCGCCAACCCCCGCGGATCCCGCCCGGCCCCCACCGCCCCAACCGTCACCGAGAATTTCACACCCCGACGCTAGCCCCACCCACCGACCAACCATCACGGATTCACGGTCGCGCCGTGCAGACCAACGGGTAGTACACCCACGACACGCCGCGCACACCGCCCGCCCCACCGCTCAGCCGCACCAGCGGGGCCCGCACTACCCGTCCTTCGGTACGCCGCGCGCTCTGCCGGCACTCGGCGCGTGGGGTGCGGGCTCCGGGTGTGGCGTGGTGCGGAAGAACGGGTAGTGAGTGGGTGAGAGGCCGTGCGTGGGGCTGGGGTCACGCTCAGGTGCACTGCTGGGGGTGCCGCACTACCCGTTGTTCGGTACGCCGTGATTCATGTCCTCGCGGCGGGACCGGAGGCGTGTTGGGGTTAGGCGGTGTGGCCGCCGGCGATGGTTAGTTCGGTGCCGGTGATGTAGGCGGCGGTGGGGCCGGCCAGGTAGGTGATGGCGGCTGCTACTTCGGCCGGGGTGGCGAAGCGGTTGAGGGCGAGGTCGGCGATCTGTGCCGCCGCGTACGGGCCGTCGGACGGGTTCATGTCGGTGTCGGTAGGGCCGGGTTGGACGACGTTCGACGTGATGTTGCGGGCGCCCAGCTCGCGGGCGAGTGCCTTGCTGAGGCCGGTCAACGCGGACTTGCTCATCGCGTAGAGCGTCATGCCGGGAGACGTGACCCGCTCGGCGGCGCAGCTTCCGACGTGAATCAGGCGCGCGCCGTCGGACAGCAGCGGTACGGCGGCCTGCGTGGTCGCGTACACGCCCCGCACGTTGACGGCCAGCACCCGATCGAGGTCGTCCAACGAGATGTCCGAGATCGGCGCGATCGCCCCGACGCCCGCGTTGTTGACCAGAATGTCCAACCCACCAAGGGTTTCCGCGGCTCGCCGTACGCCGTCCGCCGCCGCGACCGCGTCTCCCGCGTCGACCGCGAACGCGAACCCGCGCCGTCCCAGCCCCTCGATCTCCTTCACCACCGTCGCCGCGGCGTCCGCGGATGTGCTGTACGTGATCGCGACATCGGCGCCGCGCTCCGCCAGCGCGACGGCGGTCGCCGCGCCGATCCCACGGCTGCCGCCGGTCACCAATGCCTTCTTGCCCAGTAGTTCGTTCATGTTTCAATCTCACCGCCCGACGCTCCACGAAGCTGGCGAGAATCCGCCACCGGATCCTCCCGTCGCAAAACCGCTACCGCGGCGCACTCGCCGGCAGCATCCGGAACGACACCGCCTCCATCAACCGGTGGTGCTTGGCGTTCTGGAACGCCGCCACCCGCCATTCCCCGTCGTCCTCGAGCACCAGCGTGTACGTCTGCACCTTCGGCAACCGCCGCGGCCGCTTCTTCGCCACGTCCCCGCGCGTCACCACGACCGCCGTGCGCTCGCCGTACATCCGCACCTCGACCACCTCGGAGAACATCCGCGTCCCCTTCAGGAACTTCCCGAACAGCACCGCATGCCCCGCCGCCAGGTCGTCCCGCCCGCGGTACGTCGTCCCGACGAACGTCACGTACGACGCGTCCGCGGTGAACTCCCGCCCGTACGCCGCCCCGTCACCGCGCTCCCAGGCAGCCGCCAGCCGATCGAGAACGGCGAGAATCCGGGTCTGCTCCATGATACCTTCTCCCTTGCAGTATCTGTTCTGGATCATTATCTGCATTGATGCAGATATCTAACCTGGAGGTGTCCCGGCATGTCAACCGACCAGAGCTCCGTCTTCCGGCGGTACCTGAGCGCGATGGTGCTGCACAGCCTGGCCAGTGCCGAGGCTGCGGGGTTGAACGCGACCGACTACTTCGTGCTGAACCTGCTCGATCTGACCGGCCCGCTGACGTCCGGCGAACTCGCCCGCTGGACCGGGCTGAGCACCGGCGCCACCACTCGGATGATCGATCGCCTCGAGCAGCGCGGGCACGTCGAACGCGGTTACGATCCGAACGACCGCCGCAAGGTCGTCGTCGAGTTGGCCAAGCCGCCGAAGTCCGTCGACAAGGCCGTGGCCGGCGCCCGCCGGAGGCTCGGCGCGGTCATCGGCGAGTACTCCGCGGCCGAACAGGCAACGCTGTTCCGCTACTTCGAAGAAGCTGCCGCCGCCTACCAGGCGTCCACCGAGGAGCTGGTCGGGCGGCGTACTTCGATGTCGTAAATCCGCTAGTGATTGTCGGTGGCGGCAGGGATGCTGGAGGGCGTGTACGAGTGCAGGGAACGATGCATCCGGGCGGTGCAGTCGAAGGACGCGCGGTTCGACGGGTGGTTCTTCACCGCGGTGCTGACGACGAAGATCTATTGCCGGCCGAGCTGTCCGGTGGTGCCGCCGAAGGTCGAGAACATGCGGTTCTACCCGAGCGCGGCGGCTGCCCAGCAGGCCGGGTTCCGGGCCTGTAAGCGGTGCCGGCCGGACGCGAGTCCGGGGTCGCCGGAGTGGAACGACCGCGCCGACCTGGTGGCCCGCGCGATGCGCCTGATCGCGGAGGGTGTCGTCGACCGGGACGGCGTACCGGGCCTGGCCGGCCAGCTCGGGTACAGCGTGCGGCAGGTGCAGCGGCAACTCCAGGCCGAGCTCGGTGCGGGGCCGCTCGCGCTCGCCCGAGCGCAGCGCGCACAGACCGCGCGGCTGTTGATCGAGACGAGTGAGCTGCAGATGGCGGACGTCGCGTTCGCGGCCGGGTTCTCCAGCGTGCGGACGTTCAACGAGACGGTGCAGGAGGTCTTCGCGCTGTCGCCGACCGAGCTGCGTCGCCGGGTCCGCCGGGGTACGGCGTCCGCCGCGCCCGGCACCATCGCGCTGCGCCTCCCGTTCCGCGCTCCGCTCACGCCTGACAACCTCTTCGGCCACCTGATCGCGACCGGCGTACCGGGCGTGGAGGAGTGGCGCGACGGTCACTACCGCCGCACGCTCCGCCTTCCGCACGGCCACGGTGTCGTCGCCCTCAAGCCGATGCCTGACCACATCGCCTGTCAGCTCTCGCTCACCGATCAGCGCGACCTCGCGATCGCGATCAGCCGCTGCCGGCGGATGCTCGACCTGGACGCGGACCCGATCGCCGTCGACGACCTGCTCGGCGAAGACCCGGTGCTCGCTCCGCTGATCGCGAAGGCGCCGGGCCGCCGGGTCCCGCACACGGTCGACGGCGAGGAGTTCGCCGTACGGGCGGTGCTCGGTCAGCAGGTGTCGACGGCTGCCGCACGGACGCACGCCCATCGGTTGGTGCTGCAGCACGGTGAGTCGATCGAGGACCCGGGCGGTGGGCTCACGCATCTGTTCCCGACGATGCAGGCGCTGGCCGGGCTCGATCCCGAATCGCTGGCGTTCCCGAAGTCCCGGCGTACGACGCTCACCACGCTGATCGCGACGCTGGCCGACGGCGACATCGACCTCGGCGCGGGTGCGGACTGGGATCGCGCGCGGGAGCAGCTCGCGGCGTTGCCGGGGATCGGGCCGTGGACGGTCGAGTCGATCGCGATGCGGGCGCTCGGTGATCCGGACGCCTTCGTGGCGAGCGATCTCGGTATCCGTTACGCCGCTCGTGACCTAGGCTTGCCCGAGGCCCCCAAACCCCTGACCGATCACGCGCGCGCGTGGCGGCCTTGGCGTGCGTACGCCGTGCAGTACCTCTGGGCGACGGGGGAGCATGCGATCAACCGGATTCCGGCCGCCGACGACCCGTCCTTCCAGGTACTCACGGAGCGAGCATGACCGAACTGACCACCGACCGCCTGCTGCTGCGCCAGTGGCGCGACGCCGACCGCGACCCGTTCGCCGCGCTGAACGCGGACCCGGCGGTGATGGAGCACTTCCCGGCACTCCAGACCCGCGAGCAGAGCGACGGGCTGATCGACCGCAACATCGCGGCGCTCGACGAACGCGGCTGGGGACTGTGGGCCATCGAGGTGCGCGACACCGGCGTGTTCATCGGTTTCACCGGTCTGAACCTGCCGACGTTCGAGGCGCATTTCCTGCCGGCCGTCGAGATTGGCTGGCGGCTCGCGAAAGGTGCCTGGGGCAACGGCTACGCGACCGAGGCCGCGCGGGCGGCGCTGGCGGTCGGGTTCGGGCCGGCCGGGCTGGACGAGATCGTGTCGTTCACGACGACCACCAACCTGCCGTCGCAACGGGTGATGCAGCGGATCGGCATGGTGCACGACGAGGCCGGCGACTTCGACCACCCGCGGATCGAGCAGGGCCACCGGCTGCAGCGCCATGTGCTCTACCGGATCAGCCGCGCCCAATGGCAATGACGTACGCCGTCATCGACAGCCCTCTCGGCCCGCTCACTCTCGTGGGCGACCGAGGGGGGCTGACCGGTCTGTACATGGACCAGCAGCGCTACCGCCCCGAGACCGAGACTTTCGGCGACCGCGACGACTCGACGCTGCGCGAGGTCGCCGAGCAGCTGGACGAGTACTTCAACCACGGCCGCACGAGCTTCGACGTACCGCTGCACCTCGTCGGCACGGACTTCCAGCGGCAGATCTGGATCGCCCTGCAGGACATCCCGTACGGCGAGACGTCGACGTACGGCGGACTCGCCACGGCGCTCGGTCTGAAACCGCAGTCGGCGCGCGCGGTCGGTCTGGCGAACGGGAAGAACCCGATCAGCGTCATCGTCCCGTGCCACCGCCTCGTCGGCTCGACCGGCAGCCTGACCGGCTACGGCGGCGGCATCGAACGCAAACGAGCCCTTCTCGACCACGAACGCGGTGCAAAACTGCTCATCGGGTGAGCACTTATCGGGTGCACTCTGGATGGCATGAACGATGACGAAGCCCTGAGCTGCGCGGACGCCGACGAGTGGCGCAGTTGGCTGGACAGCAACGGCCGGCAGGAACGATCCGTCTGGCTGATCGTCCACCAGGACCTGGACCTCGGTGCGGCCGTCGAGCAGGCGTTGTGTTTCGGGTGGGTCGACAGCAAGACGCTGCGCCGCGACGAGCGGACGACGTACCAGTGCTTCACTCCGCGGAACCCGCGCAGTACGTGGAGCAAGTCGAACCGGGAGCGGATCGAGCGGTTGACCGCGGCCGGGCTGATGATGCCGCCGGGGGAGGAGCTCGTCGCGCTGGCCCGGCGGACCGGGACGTGGGACCTGCTGAAGGATGCGCAGGACCTGATCGTCCCGGCCGACCTGCGGGCCGCGCTGGCACGCGACCCCCAGGCCGATGAACACTTCCGGGCTTTCCCACCCTCGTCCCGCCGGGCGATCCTCGAATGGATCACGCTGGCGAAGCGTCCGGAGACGCGAGCCCGACGGATCGCTCAGACCGTTGAGCAGGCCGCAGGTGGCGTCAGGATCAGGTAGGTGTGTTCGCGGCGTCGTCCAGCCGCTCGACGGCCGGAGCGTCGACAGCCTGGGCCTCGACCCGTGCCGGCGCCTTGCGGGTCAGCCGGCGGGCGAGCGGCTCGGTGTAGCGGGCGGCGACCGGGCCGAGGATGACCAGGATCAGCACGTACGCCGTGGCGAGCGGACCGAGTTTCGGTTCGACACCGACCGCGAGGCCGGCGATGACGATCGAGAACTCACCGCGAGCGACCAGCGTGCCACCGGCCCGCCAGCGACCCGCGGGCGCGATGCCGGCCCGCCGGGCGGCGAACCAGCCGGTGGCGACCTTCGTGAGAGCGGTGAGGACCGCCAGGGCGAACGCGACCGCGAGCACCGGCGGGATCTTCGCCGGATCGGTGCTCAGACCGAAGAACACGAAGAACACCGCGGCGAACAGGTCCCGCAGCGGGCTCAGCAGGTTCCGCGCACCGTGCGCGACCTCACCGGACAACGCGATCCCGACGAGGAACGCACCGACCGCCGCCGACACCTGCAGCTGCTGCGCGATGCCCGCGACCAGCAAGGTCAGGCCGAGTACGACGAGCAGCAACATCTCGGGATTGTCCGAGGACACGGCCCGGCTGATGACCCGCCCGTACCGGAGTGCGATGAACAGGACGATGCTCACCGTGCCGAGCGAGATCAGCAACGTCATGCTGCCGCCCGCCAGGCCGACTCCCGCGAGCAATGCGGTGAGGATCGGCAGGTAGACCGCCATCGACAGGTCCTCGAGGACGAGAATCCCCAGCACCACAGGGGTTTCGCGATTACCCAGGCGCCCGAGGTCGCCGACGACCTTCGCGATCACGCCGGACGAGGAGATCCAGGTGACACCGGCCAGCGCGACCGCCGCGACCGGACCCCAGCCGAGCAGCAGCGCCACCACGGCGCCCGGGATGGCGTTGAGCAGGAAGTCGACCGCACCCGAGATGTACTGCGTCTTCAACGTGCCGACCAGGTCGGACGCGGTGTACTCGAGCCCGAGCAGCAACAGCAGCAGGATCACGCCGATCTCGGCGCCGGTGGCAACGAACTCCTCACTCGCGGCCAACGGGAGGATGCCGCCGTGCCCGAACGCCAGGCCGGCCAGCAGGTACAACGGGATCGGGGAGAAGCCGAGCCGGCCGGCGATCCGCCCGAGGACGCCCAGGGCGAGGATGACGGCGCCGAGCTCGATCAGCAGCGCGGTGATGTTTTCGTGCATGCTCAGCCCCCCGCGATCAGATCGGCCACGGCGTCCACGCCTTCGCGGGTCCCGACCACGACCAGCTTGTCCCCGATCGCGAACCGGAAGTCCGGCGTCGGCGACGGCGTGGCCCCGGTCCGGCGCAGTACCGCGACGATGGACGCACCGGTCCGGCTGCGGACCTGCGTGTCGCCGAGGGTGCGTCCGCCGTACGGCGACTTGGCGGTGATCGGGATGTGCTCGGTGACCAGGTCGATCTCCATCTCGCCGCGGACCGGGTCGATCCGCTCCGGGAGCAGCAGTTGGGCGAGCGCGGCCGCCTCGCCCTGCGCCAGTGGTACGGACGCCTGGCATTCGTCGTCGTCATCGGGTTTGTGGAAGCCGAGGAACCGCCGGCCGTCGTTGTGCGCCACCACCGAGACGTGTTTACCGGCTTCGGTGACCAGGTCGTACCGCGTGCCGATCCCGGGCAGCGTGGTCTTGGTCGTGTGGGCCTGCGGGTCCATGGTGCTCCAAATCCATTGGTGACAAATACAAGGCGTCTGCAACCATTCTCTCAAACGGGAAAAGGCCTGTCCGGACAACTGTTGTGACATGTGCTGCACTCCGGTGCACTGCAACGAGTTGCATAGGTACGCTCCGGAGATGGCACTGGAGCACGCGATCCTGGTCTCGCTGACCGAGCGGGCCGGCTCCGGCTACGAGCTGGCCCGGCGGTTCGACCGGTCGATCGGCTACTTCTGGCCGGCCACCCACCAGCAGATCTACCGGGTGCTGCGCCGGATGGACGAGGCCGGCTGGGTGAAGCACACCGCGATCGCCCAGGACGGCCGCCCGGACAAGAAGGTGTACCGGGTCGCGGCGGCCGGGCGCGCGGAACTCTCGCGCTGGCTGGCCGAGCCGGAGGATCCCGCCGTACTGCGGGACGGGCTCGGGGTGAAGCTCCGCGGCGCCTCGCTCGGCGATCTGGACGTGGTGTTCCACGAGATCGAGCGGCACCGGGCCGAGCACGCGACGCGACTCGAGGTGTACCGCGGGATCCAGAAACGCGACTTCCCGAAGCCGGCCACGCTGCACGGCCGCGACCTGCACCAGTACCTCGTACTGCGCGGCGGCATCCGCGCCGAGGAGTCGTTCGTGGCCTGGTGCGACGAAGTAATCGAAGCCCTCCGAAAGGACAGAGCATGAGCGCGTACCCGCACTTGCTGGAGCCGCTCGATCTCGGGCATGTCACGTTGCCGAACCGCGTGATCATGGGCTCGATGCACACCGGTCTGGAGGACCGGCTGAGTGACATGCCGAAGCTCGCGGCGTACTTCGCGGAGCGCGCCCGCGGCGGCGTCGGCCTGATGGTGACCGGCGGCTACGCCCCGAACCGGACCGGCTGGCTGACGCCCTTCGGGTCCACGCTGACGAGCCGGCGGCAGGCGACGAGGCACCGGCTGCTGACCAGCGCGGTCCACGCCGAGGGCGGCCGGATCGCGCTGCAGATCCTGCACGCCGGGCGCTACTCGTACCACCCGTTCAGCGTCTCCGCGTCCGCTCTCAAGGCCCCGATCAACCCGTTCAAGCCCCGAGCCCTCTCCGATCGTGGCGTCCAGCAACAGATCACGGCGTACGTCGACTGTGCGGCGCTCGCCCGCGAGGCCGGGTACGACGGCGTCGAGATCATGGGGTCCGAGGGGTACTTCATCAACCAGTTCCTCGCCGAGCGCACGAACAAGCGCTCCGACCGCTGGGGCGGTAGCCCGGAGAACCGGCGACGACTCGCGGTCGAGATCGTCCGGCGCACGCGGGAGCGGGTCGGCAAGGACTTCCTGATCATCTATCGGCTCTCGATGGCGGACCTGGTCGACGGCGGTCAGACCTGGGACGACGTGGTGGCGCTGGGCCAGGAGATCGAGGCGGCCGGGGCGTCGATCATCAACACCGGCATCGGCTGGCACGAGGCGCGCGTCCCGACCATCGTCACGTCCGTGCCGCGGGCCGCGTTCACGAGCGTGACCGCGGCGTTCAAGCCGCACGTGTCGATCCCGGTGGTCACCTCGAACCGGATCAACCTGCCGCAGGTCGCCGAGGAGGTGCTGGCCCGCGGCGACGCCGACCTGGTCAGCATGGCCCGGCCGTTCCTGGCCGACCCAGAGTGGGTGCTCAAGGCAACCACCGACCGGGCCGACGAGATCAACGTCTGCATCGCCTGCAACCAGGCGTGCCTTGACCACGTGTTCGCCAAGAAGAAGGCGAGCTGCATGGTGAACCCGCGGGCGGCGCGCGAGACCGAGCTGCGGTTGCTGCCGACCCGTCGTACCAAGCGGCTCGCGGTGGTCGGGGCCGGGCCTGCGGGACTGGCGGCCGCGGTGACGGCGGCCGAACGCGGGCACCGGGTCGAGCTGTTCGAGGCGGATGCGGAGATCGGCGGGCAGTTCGGGATCGCGCGGCGGATCCCGGGCAAGGAGGAGTTCGCCGAGACGATCCGGTACTACCGGCGGCAGCTCGACCTGACCGGCGTGAAACTGCACCTCGGCCGGCGCGCGACCGTCGAGGACCTGGCCGGCTTCGACGAGATCGTGCTCGCGACCGGCGTCGTACCGCGCGTTCCGGCGATCCCGGGGATCGACCACCCGACAGTGCTGTCGTACGTCGACGTGGTCCGCGCGGGCCGCCCGGTCGGGAAGACGGTCGCGGTGATCGGGGCCGGCGGGATCGGGGTGGACGTCAGCGAGTTCCTGACGACGGACGGGGCGCCGGATCTCGCCGCGTGGAAGGCGGAGTGGGGCGTCGGCGATCCGACTGAGCTGCCGGGCGCCCTCGCCGTACCGCGGCCGGAGCCGTCGCCGCGGAAGGTGTATCTCCTGCAGCGCAAGGCCGGGAAGATCGGTGCCGGTCTCGGCAAGACGACCGGGTGGGTGCATCGGGCCGCGTTGAAGAACAAGCAGGTCGAGCAGTTGCGCGGCGTGAATTACGAGCGCATCGACGACGAGGGACTGCACATCACGTTCGGTGAGAAGCGCGAGAAGGCAACGGTGCTCGCGGTCGACACGGTGGTGGTGTGCGCCGGTCAGGAGCCGGTCCGCGATCTCGCCGAGGCGCTGCGGGCGACCGGGCGTCCGGTGCACCTGGTCGGCGGGGCCGACGTCGCGGCCGAGCTCGACGCCAAGCGCGCGATCGAACAGGCGACCCGCCTCGCCCTCACCCTCTGACCCCGGACCGCCAGGCCATCACAATCCGCCGATCGCGGGCTCGCTGAGCGTGGGCCCGCCCGAGTGGCGCGATTGTGATGGCCTGGGCGTCCACTAGTGCACCTGCCCCGGTGCACTAGTGCGCGGTGGCGCCAACCTTCCGGAGTAGTGCACCGTGTACGGCGTACGCGCACTAGTTCGAAGGGGTGTCCGATGAAGACTGTTCTGATTTCCGGTGGCGGGATTGCGGGGCCGGCGCTGGCGTACTGGCTGCGGCGGTTCGGGTTCGCGCCGACGGTGGTCGAGCTCGCGTCCGGGCCGCGGCCGGGCGGGCAGACCGTCGACCTGCGGGGAGTGTCCCGGGTGGTGGCCGACCGGATGGGGCTGCTGCCGGCGGTGGCCGAGCGGCAGGTGCACGAGCGTGGGCTCGAGTACGTGCGGGCCGACGGCCGGCGGTCCGCCGCGATGGCCGCGGAGCTGCTCGACGGGGCCGGGCCGGTCGCGGAGATCGAGATCCTGCGTGGCGATCTCGCCGGGATCCTGACCGCGGCGACGGCCGAGGTGGAGTACCTGTACGGCGACTCGGTCGCCGAACTGGCGCAGGACGCGGCCGGTGTCGACGTGACGTTCGCGAGCGGGGCGCGGCGGCGGTTCGACCTGGTCGTCGGTGCCGACGGCGTGCACTCGCGGGTACGGCGGCTGGCGTTCGGTCCCGAGGCTGATTTCGTGCACCACCTCGGCGGCTACACGTCGTACTTCACCGTCGACTCGCCCGAGGATCTGAACCATTGGATGAAGGTGTACACCGCGCCGCGCGGTCGCTGGGTGGCACTGCGGCCGGATCGCGATCCGCGGTTCGCGAAGGCGCTGCTGAGTTTCCGGTCGCCGGTGGTCAGCTACGACCGGCGGGACGTCGCGGCGCAGAAGCAGTTGGTGCGCTCGCGTTTCGAGGGTCTCGGGTGGCACACCGACCACGTCCTGCGCGGGCTGGACGCGGCGGACGACTTCTACCTCGACAGCACGAGCCGCGTGGTCGTGCCGGAGTGGTCGCGCGGCCGGGTCACCCTGGTCGGCGATGCCGGGTACTGCGGTTCACCGATGGCCGGCCACGGTACGGCGCTCTCGCTCGTCGGGGCCTATGTCCTGGCCGGCGAGTTGGCCGCTGTGGACGGCGATCACGCGCGCGCGTTCCCGGCGTACCAGGCCCGGATGCGGGCGTACGTCGACCAGCGGATGGAACTGCCGCCGGGTGGGCTGAAGATGGCGATGCCGATGACCGCGTTCGGCATCGGCTACCGCGACTTCGTGCTGCGGGTGATGACGTCGCGGCTGATGTCCGGCGCGCTCGCCAAGATGGCCGTCGCCAAGCCGGATGCCATTGACCTGCCGGAGTACTCAGTCGAGGGGCGAGACCCACTCCGGGTCGCGGCCGAGGAAACCGAGTAACTGGTCGAGGTCGGGGGCGGTGCCGGAGACCTTGACGGCGCGTTCGAAGGCGTAGCCGGGCCCGCGGTTGGTGTCGGTGTCGGGGATCCGGCGGGCCAGGGTGAGGGCGAGCTCGACCATGTCCGGCGGCGGGTTGTACGGCACGTCGATCGCCCGGGCCAGGTCCCAGGCGTGCACGATGCAGTCGAGCTGGTGGAAGGTCAGCGCGATCCGGCGCGGGAACGAGCCGAACTCGCGCACCTCCACCAGCCGGTCCAGCGCGCCGCCGTCGGCGAACGCGTCGGCGACCCGCACGTTCGAGCGGCGGTAGGCACCGGCCGGGTTGTCGGCGAGCCGGCCGGCGTTCCACGCGTGCACGGAGGCGGACCCGTTCTGCGCGGCCTTCGCGAGGCCGTCGTTCTGGCTGACCACGTGGCGGAGCAGGCCGCGGACCGTCCAGTCCGGGCACGGCGTCGGAAACCACAGGTGCTCCGGCCGCACTTGCATCACGACTTCCCCAAGCACCGCGCCGGCCCGCCGATCCAGATCCCGGATGTCCATCCGCGCTCCTCCCGTGGCTGCCCCGAGCATAAGTCGGTACGCCGGGATTCGCAGGGAAACGCCTGGAGCACAAGGGACATCCCGCACCGAAAGGCCCGATCTGCAACAGATCGGGCCCAGGTGTTGCGCGGAATCAGGTGCAGAATCAGGCGCCGGATCAGGCGCCGGCGGCCGCTGCCTTCGCGGCCTTCTTGAAGGAGCGGACCTCGTTCAGCGACGCGGTGTCGGTGACGTCCGCGATCGAGCGCCGGGAGCCGCGGTCGCCGTAGTTGCCCGCGGCCTCGCGCCAGCCCTTCGGCGTCACGCCGCGCTGCTTGCCGAGCAGCGCGAGGAAGATCTTCGCCTTCTGCTCGCCGAATCCCGGGAGCGACTTCAGCCGCTTCAGCACCTCGGGCCCGTCCGGCTTCGGGCGGCCGGCGAGCCAGATGTTCGCGGCGTCGCCGTCGTACTTGTCGATGATCAGCTGTGCGAGGGCGTGCACCCGGCGGGCCATCGAGCCGCCGTACCGGTGGATGGCCGGTGGGGTGACGCAGAGTTCGACGAACGTCTCCAGGTCGGTGTTCGCGATCTTGTGCAGGTCGAACCCGTCCATCCGGTTCGCGATCTTCAGCGGGCCGGAGAAGGCGTGCTCCATCGGGTACTGCTGGTCGAGCAGCATCCCGACGAGCAGGGCGAACGGGTCGTCGTTGAGCAGCGTGTCGGCATCCGGGTTGCCGGTGAGGTGCAGTTCGCGCAGCATGTCGCCCATCTTGGCACGGGCCTCACCGTGCGGGCACCCGCTCCCCGCCCCGTTTGGGGGGCGGGCCCCTCAAGCTGTGGGGTGGCGTCCTGCACAGCGGGGGTAGGACCCACTGGCCGAGGGGCCGGCCCCTCAAACGGTGGTGAGGTGGCGGGGCGGAGGGATCGTGTGGGACTGGTTCTGAGGTAGTGCGCGTACGATGTACGTGCACTATCTGGGGAGGGTTGATGAGCGAAGCGCCGTACCTGGTGATCGCGGCGGAACTGCGGCGGCGGATCGACTCCGGTGAGCTGCGGCCGGGGGACCGGGTGCCGTCGACGCGGGCGCTGGTCCGGGACTTCGGGGTGGCGATGGCGACCGCGACCAAGGCGCTGCAGGTCTTGCAGCAGGAGCGGCTGGTGCATCCGGCGCCGGGGGTCGGGACCGTGGTCGGTCCGCCGCCGCGCGCCCGGCGTACCGACGCCGATTCCGCGCCGGATCTCAACCGGGACGAGGTCGTGCGGATGGGGATCGCGATCGCGGACGCCGAAGGGTTGGCCGCGTTGTCGATGCGACGGATCGCAGCCGAGCTCGGGGTGTCGACGATGGCGCTCTACCGGTACGTCGGTGGCAAGGACGCGCTCGTCGTACAGATGGTGGACGCGGCGATCGGCGAGTTCCCGTTGGGGAAGGTCCCGGAGCACTGGCGGGACGCGATCACGGTGGTGGCCAAGGTGCATTGGGCGGCGTACCGGCGGCATCTGTGGCTGGCGAGTGCGATCAGTCTGAGCCGGCCGCAGTTGGTGCCGCGACTGTTGCCGCACACGGATGCGGTGCTGGGTGCGTTGCGTGGGTTCGAGAAAGGCGCCGCGTTGTCGGCGGTGATCAGTCTGTTCGCGTACGTGCGCGGGATCGCGCTGGTGATGGAGGCCGAGGCGCAGGCCGAGCAGGACACCGGCGTGACCGCGGACGAGTGGGTCGAGGGTCAGGGCGATCAGCTGGCCGCGATGATCGCCGCCGGAAACCTGACCGCCTTCCGCGATCTGCTCGCCGACGGCTTCGACTACGACTACGACCTGGACCAGTTGTTCGAATTCGGGCTCGGCGTCTTCCTCGATGGTCTCGCATCGCGGCTACGCTGAGTGCTGACGTCTTCTCCGGAGGTGGCGATGGAGCCTGTGTTCGCGCCGGGTGTGCCTGTGGGCGTACGACGGTTGTACGAGCACCGGCCGGAGTTGTTCGTGGCGGCCGACGCGCCGCGGCCGAAGCGGGAGTCGTCGTGGTCGGTGGCGCCCGGCAACACGTTCGGGACGTTGCTGGTCTGGCTGGCGGTGTGTGTCGGCGGGTGGATCCTGGCGCTGATCGTGATGGCGGCGACGCTGCCGACCGCGGTCGCGGCGTGGGCCGCGGTGGTGCTGGCCGGGGTCGCGGTGCTGGCGACCGGTGGGGTCCTGGTGAAGTCGATGGTCGAGGACCGTGGACACAAGGCGGTCCGGTTGCAGCACCGGAAGTACCTGCTGCCGGAGGACTTCGACTCTGAGGCCGCGCGACTGCTCGGCCGGGCCCAGCGCGCGGTCCGAACGGTGCTTGAGGCAACAGTTACCCGGCGCGGCCTGCTCGACGACGTACAGAACGAGTTGGTGCTGCCCGAGCAACTCTGGGACATCGCCCAGGTCCTGCGCGAACAGACCGTACTGCGGGCACGCCAGCAGGACGTCGCGCGCGGTATGTCCACCGCCGAACTGGACGCCGTCCTCGGCCCGCAGCGTCGCGCCCTGGTGCTCTCCGCCGAAGCGATCAAGCGCAAGGTCGATCTGCTCGACCGGTACGCCGACCGGGTCCGTGCCGCCGACGCCGCGCTCCGGGCCGAGGCCGCACTCGAGGACGGCGACCGCTACATCGAACTCCTCGCCCGCACCGAACCGGTCGGCGACACGTCGGTCGTCCAAGGCTTCACTGACGAGGCGAGCGCGCTCAAGGACACCCTCACCCGTTCCATCAACGCGGCCCGCGACGCCGGCCGGACCCTCGCGCTACCCGAGTAGCTCAGCTTCCTGCTCCGGGGTGAGCCCGATCTTCAGCGCGGGTACGCCGCGGTCCTGGTCCCACTGGAGTACGTCGGCCACGGTCTGCGGCAGCGGCGTGACCGGCAGACCGGCCGCGCGGGCCTTGGCCGGGTTACGTTGCCGCTCGCCCCATTCGGACACCGGGTCGACGAGCGGGAACCGCGGCGGTACGGCGTCGAATGGGACGGGCACGATCTCGACGGTGCGGCCCGACACCTCGGCGGACACCTGGATGAGATCGCTGATGGTCGAGTCCGGCCCGACCGCGTTGAACGCACCATCTCGCGCATCGGTGATCAGTTGTACGACGAGACGCCCAACGTCGCGGCTGTCGATGAGTTGGAGCGGTTGCTCCGGACTCGTGGGCAGTGCGACGCGGCCACCGCGCGCGCCACGGCGGATCCAGTAGAGCGCCGTACCCGACGAGTCGCCGGGGCCGGTCACCCGGCCCGGACGGACGATGGTTGCGCGGTCGCCGTATCGCTCGACGACGTCGTCCTCGCAGGCCACCTTGCACGGACCGTAGGTGTCGTTCGTCAGTACGTCGGCATCGCGCAGCGGCTCCCGTCGCGGCGCGGTCTCGTCGGTCCCGGCCGGCAGATCGCGGACGTACACCGCGTGGCTCGAGATGAACACGTACCGTCCGACGCGGTCACCGAGCACGTCCATCGCCTGGTCGACGTCCCGCGTCCGGAACCCGCTCAGGTCGACGACCGCGTCCCACTCACCGGTCCGCAGCCCCGAGTAGTCGCCGGTCTCCCGGTTCCCGATCAACTGCGTCACGCCGGAAGGGAGCGGCGTACCGCCCTTCCCGCGACTGAACGAGGCGACCTCGGCCCCGTGCGCCAGCGCGTCGTCCACGATCGCGCGCCCGACAAACCCGTTTCCACCCAGCACCAGAATCCGCACAACCGCCCAACCTAGACCCCGCGCGCGGCCCTCGCGACCCGATTAAGCGATCGGCTGTTTGACAACCGATTGAGCCTGTAACACGTCTGAAGAGGTAAGGAGCGGGAGTTTGGCGCACACTTGAAGTCGGGGGACAGACGGGGTGACAGGGGAACGCATGGCGAGTGGTGCGCGCGCGGAGACCGAGCGGCCACGCTCGGTGCTCACGGTGTTGGGGCTGACGCTGCTGGGCGCACTGCTCCCTGGTACCGGACTGATCGCCGGCGGGCGCCGGCGGATCGGTGCGTTCGTGCTCGTCGTCTTCCTCGCCCTGGCCGGCCTCGTCGTGTACGTCGCCTTGACCCGTCGTGACGAGGTGATCGCGGCGGCCGTCGTACCGAGTCGGTTGCTGCTCACCTCGGTGCTGATCGGGGTCGTCGCGCTGCTCTGGATCATGGTGATCGTCGCCTCGCACCGGTCGTTGCGTCCGGCAACGAGCGGCGCCGGCGGACGAGTGCTCGGCGCGGCGTTCGTCGGCGTGCTGTGCTTCGCGATCGCGGCGCCGTCGGCGATCGGCGTCCAGACCGTGCTGGCGCAGCGGACTCTGGTGCAGGACGTGTTCCAGGCGCAGGAGCAGAGCAAGAGCGCGACGCGGCCCTCGACGGTCAACGTCAAGGACCCGTGGGAGGGCACACCGAGACTCAACCTGTTGCTGCTCGGTGGCGACGACGCTCCGAGCCGCGAGGGGGTGCGCACCGACACGGTGATCGTCGCGAGTATCGACACCAAGACCGGGAACACCGCGCTGATCTCGTTGCCGCGGAACCTGACCTTCATGCCGTTCCCGAAGGACTCACCGCTGGCCAGGTTCTACCCCAACGGGTTCGGCAAGGAAGGGCTCAGCCTCGACGGACGGCTGGAGTGGATGCTGACGGCGATGTACCAGAACATCCCGGATGCGCACCCGGGCATCCTCGGGCCGTCGGACAACGAGGGTGCGGACGTGCTGAAGCAGTCGGTCGGTGAGGCCACCGGCCTGAAGCTGGACTACTACCTGCAGGTCAACCTGCAGAGCTTCCCGGAGATCGTCGACGCGCTCGGCGGGATCAGGGTGAACGTCAACGAGCGGGTCGCGATGGGTGGCGTCAGCAGTTCGCACATCCCGCCGAAGGAGTGGATCGAGCCCGGTCCGAACCAGCACCTGGACGGGCGGCACGCGCTGTGGTTCGCCCGCGGGCGGTACGGCGCCGACGACGACCAGCGCCAGGTCCGGCAGCGGTGCGTGATCAAGAGCATCGTCGACGCAGCGGACCCGCAGACGCTGGTGACGAAGTACAAGGCGATCGCGCGCGCCGGTCAGCACCTGCTGCGGACCGACATCCCGCAGGAGCTGCTGCCGGCGATGGTCGAGCTGGCGCTGAAGGTGAAGTCGGGGACGGTCTCGAACGTCACGCTCGACCCGGAGAAGCTGCGGCTCAAGTACCTGCACCCGGACTACCAGGCGCTACGGGACACCGTCGAGACGGCTCTGGAGTCCGAGCCGGCCCCGGCCACCACGCCGCCGACGACCACACCGACCACCACACCGACCACCACACCGTCGGCCAGGTCGTCGACTCCCGCGACCACCCGGAAGCCCGCCACCACGCCCCCGCCGCCCGGCCCGACCCAGAACCTCGCCGACGCCTGCGCCTACCACCCGAACGGCGACCAGCCGAACTAGGGCGTGTCTCCCGATCCCCCGCCTACTGCGCGGCACTCGGCATGGCGCCTCGCCGGATTGGGAGACACGCCCTAGCCCACTGACGGGTTGTTTGCCCGCTGACGCGCTACAACACGCCAACGCGCACCTAAGCCGCCAGCGGACGACGCGCGACGGCTGTGCGAACTGACCCGGGTAATGATCTGAAGCGGGTGTCGATCTGTACTGCTGCCGCTCGACGTGAGAGTAAGTGATCGACCGAAACCACGAGGAGCAGTTGCGATGCGCTACATGATCATCAACAAGGCCGACGCCGACAGCGAGGCCGGGTTGTTCCCGGCGCCGGAGGTCGGCGAGGCGGTCGGCAAGGTCGTCGAGGACCTGTCGAAGGCCGGCGTCCTGCTGTTCGCGGAGGGTGTGCACCGCAGCGCGCTCGGCGCCCGGGTCAAGGTCGACGGCGGCCGCCGTACCGTCACCGACGGGCCGTTCGCGGAGACCAAGGAGCTGATCGGCGGCATGATCGTCGTCGAGGTCCGCAACCGTGACGAGGCGATCGAGTGGGCCGCCCGCCTGGCCGAGGCCCTCGGCGCCGAGGTCGAGGTGCGCCGGGTCGTCGAGCAAGCCGACTTCGGCCCGGATTCGGACGTTTACCAGAACTGATGTCCATAGGTGTCCCTTCCGTTCGTGGAAGGGACATGAACAACACACTGGTGGTTCCCGAGGCAGAGTTGTACTACGAAGTGCGCGGGACCGGACCGTTGGTGGTCCTGGTCGGCGCACCCATGGACGCGGACGCGTTCGCGCCGCTGGCCGACCTGCTGGCGCCCGACTACACCGTCCTGACGCTCGACCCGCGCGGGGTGAAGCGGAGCACGCTGAACCCCGGCGGTACGTCGCGCCCCGAGCAGCGGGCCGACGACCTGGCCCGGCTGATCCGGCACGTGGACGCCGGGCCGGCCGTCGTACTGGGGTCGAGTGGCGGAGCGGTCAGCGCGCTGGCGCTCGCGCAGTACCACCCGGAGCTGGTCCGCTCGGTGATCGCGCACGAGCCGCCGCTGAACCGGCTGGTCCCGGACGCGGACGAGCTGACGGCGAAGTCCGAGCAGCTGATGGCCGACTACCTCGCCGGTGACGTGACCGGCGCCTGGAGGCAGTTCTTCGCGCTCGCGAACATCCAGATGCCGGACGAGGTCGTCGAGATGATGTTCGGCGGCGAGCGCGACCCGGAGCAGGTGGCCGCGGAGCAGTTCTGGTTCGCGCACGAGATGCGCGAGACGATCACCTGGCTCCCGGACCTCGACCGGCTCCGCGAGGCCGACGTCGTGGTCGGGATCGGCGAGGAGTCGACCGGGCAGCTCTGCGACCGGACGTCGTCCGCGCTGGCCGACCGGTTGGGCATCGAGCCGACGCGGTTCCCGGGCGGTCACACCGGGTTCGCGGACACGCCGGAGGTGTTCGCCGAGGCGCTGCGGGCCGAGCTGAAGGTCCTGCACCAGCCGAGGTGAGACTCCTCCGTGGGTCCTGGGGCGGAGTATGTGAAGCTGGTGGTGTCCGGAACGTGCGCGGGGGAGTGATCGCGGTCGAACCGGGCACCGGTCCGAGGTGCCGCGTCGCCCGCGTGGCGTCTTGACCTCAACCGTGGTTGAAGTTTCAAGCTGGTGCCGCTGACACAGGACATCGGAGATATCGGCCCCGAGGGCCCCGACGAAGGAGCAGAGTTGACCACGTACACGCTTCCCGACCTCCCCTACGACTACGGTGCACTGGCGCCGAGCATCGCCGGCGAGATCATGGAGCTGCACCACGACAAGCACCACGCGACCTACGTGAAGGGTCTGAACGACACCCTCGACAAGCTGGCCGAGGCCCGCGACAAGGGTGACTTCGGCGCGATCGTCGGGCTGGAGAAGACGCTCGCCTTCAACCTCGGTGGGCACGTCAACCACTCGATCTTCTGGAAGAACCTGTCGCCGGACGGTGGCGACAAGCCGGACGGCGAGCTGGGCGCGGCGATCGACGAGTTCTTCGGCTCGTTCGACGCCTTCCAGGCCAACTTCACCGCGAGCGCGACCACCATCCAGGGCTCCGGCTGGGCGATCCTCGGCTGGGACGCGCTGGGCGGCAAGCTGCTCATCCACCAGCTGTACGACCAGCAGGGCAACCTGCCGGCCGGGCAGATCCCGATCGCCATGCTGGACATGTGGGAGCACGCGTTCTACCTGCAGTACAAGAACGTGAAGCCCGACTACGTCAAGGCGTGGTGGAACGTCGTCAACTGGGGCGACGCCCAGGCCCGCTTCGACGCGGCGCGCTCCGGCGCCGCGGCGCTGATCACCGGCGCCTGATCGTCCCGGACGCCCAGGCCATCACAATCCGTCGCGCCCGCCCATCCTCCGCTCCGGCGGGGACGGGCGGGCGCGATTGTGATGGCCTGGGGGTTCATCGGCAGAACTCCGCGATCACCGGAGCGATCGCCGCCGACTTGATCATGTGGTTCTGACCCGGTACTTCGGTGTGGCCGGCGCCCGGGACCGCCGCGGCGAGCGCGTGGGCCGAGTTCTTCATCCACGCCGGGCTCTTGCCGCCGTTCACCACCAGCACCGGCTGGTCGATCGGCGCCCACTGGGTCGCGTCCATCGGCTCGCCGAAACAGTTGCCGCCGACCACCTGTGCGTCGTACGGCAGGGTGTGCGCGATCGCCTTCATCGGCTTCCAGGCCGGCATCAGCTTCATCATCGTGACGACGATCCCGGGCAGCCCGATGCCCTTGGTGAAGAAGTACTTGATCGCGTCACCCGCGTCGAGGCGCTGCAGGTCGCTGACCCAGCTCCGTGGGATCTGCTTGCGGCTGTCGTCGACGACGTACGGCGGCTCGAACGCCACCAGTTTGTCGATCGACAGCCCGGCGGCCGTGGCCCGCAACGCCAGCGCCGCGCCGGACGACGAGCCGTAGACGTACGCCGATCCGCCGGCCGCCTCGATCACCGCGGCCAGGTCCTCGATCTCCCGGTCGACCTCGTACTCCTCGGCGTCACCGGAGTCGCCACGGCCGCGCCGGTCGTAGTTGTAGACGGTGAACCGGTCCGCGAGCGTCTCGGCGAGGTCGGGCATCGGGCCCTGGGCACGGCTGCAGAGCGCGCCGTCGACCAGGACCAGCGCCGGCCCATTCCCACGCCGGTCGTACGCGATCGTCGTACCGTCCTTGGATTCCACCGTGTTCATCTCGATCCTCCTGAGTGAGTGAGTCTTCACCCGTGCGTCGAGGAATCGGGGGACCGATCGACAGCCTGTGACTCAGATCACAGTGCGACGTATGACTCTCGGTGATGTGGGTACCGGGCTGCGCGAGCGGCACGTCGCACGTGCCATCCGCCCGTTCCGCAGCGTGCCGCCCGACGCCGTGCACGAGGACCTCGAAGCATTCAAGGGACACCAGCCGGAAGGGAACCGCACACGATGAGCACCACCTCCACCAACTCCAGGAACGCCACCCACCGGGAGCCGATGTCCGAGGCCAAGACGGTCCGGATCGATCTCGAGCACACCCGGCAGCAGCTCGCCGACACCGTCCAGGAGCTCACCCGCCGGCTGAACATGCCGCAGCGCGTGAAGGAGACCGCGGGGAACGCCGGGCAGCGCGTCTCGGGTGCCGCCGGGCAGGCGGGCCAGAAGATGAAGGACGTGCCCGGCGCGATGAAGGAGCTGCCGGCAATGGGCAAGCGGCACCCGAAGGCCGCCGCGGCCGTCGGTGGCGCCGCACTGGCCGTCGGCGTCGGCGCCGCAGCCTGGATCGCCCGCCGGCACGGCTAGTCCGGCACCACTAGAGCGGCGCTTGCTGAGCAGTCAGCAGGCCGCCGCGCGTTCGAGGAGGAGGGTCCGCTCGCGCTCGTTGCGGGTCAGCGCGGCGGCCTTCTCGAACTCGGCGCGCGCCTCGTCGAGCCGGCCGAGCTTGAACAGCAGGTCACCGCGCACGCTCGGCAGCAGGTGGTAGTCCTTCAGCGACGGGTCGTCCGCGAGCAGGTCCACCGCCTCGAGTCCGCGCTCGGGCCCGAACGCCATCGAGATCGCCACCGCCTGGTTCAACTCGACGACCGGTGACGGGGTGACCTGCGCGAGGACGGCGTACAGGCCGGCGATGCGGGCCCAGTCGGTGTCCTCGGGGTCGGCGGCGCGGGCGTGACAGGCGGCGATCGCGGCCTGCAATAGGTACGGGCCGGGTGGCTTCTCCAGGGCCCAGGCGCGGTCGATGCCTTCGAGGCCGCGGCGGATCAGCAGCCGGTCCCAGCGGCGGCGGTCCTGCTCGAGCAGCAGGACCGGTTCGCCGTCAGGGCCGGTGCGCGCGTTCGCCCGGGACGACTGCAGCTCCATCAGCGACAGCAGGCCGAGTACTTCGGGTTCGGTCGGCATCAGCTCCGCGAGCAGCCGGCCGAGCCGCATCGCCTCGTTGCAGAGCGCCGGACGCATCCAGTCGTCGCCCGCGGTCGCGGAGTACCCCTCGTTGTAGATCAGGTAGACGACCTCGAGGACCGATGACAACCGGTCCAGCAGGTCCGGGCCGGCCGGGACCTCGAACTCGACGCCCGCCTTGGCCAGGTTCTTCTTGGCGCGCACGACCCGCTGGGCGATCGTCGTCTCCGGGGCGAGGAACGCGCGGGCGATCTCGTCGGTCTTCAGGCCGCCGAGCAGCTTCAGCGTCAGCGTCACCCGCGCGTCCATGGTGAGCACCGGGTGACATGCGGTGAACACCAGCCGGAGCAGGTCGTCCTCGATGTGATCCTCGAGGATCGCCTCGACATCATCCTCGACGCTGTCGCCGTCGATCTCGAGCTCGTGGCCCATCTCGGCGAGCTTGCGCTGGTACGTCTCCTTGCGCCGGATCAGGTCGATCGCGCGGCGTTTGGCGATCGCCATCAACCAGGCACCTGGATTGTTCGGTACGCCGGACTCCGGCCACTGCTCCAGCGCGGCCACCAGTGCGTCCTGCGCCAGTTCCTCCGCCAGCCCGACGTCCCGCACGATCCGTGCGACGCCCGCGATGATCCGCGCCGACTCGATCCTCCAAACCGCGTCGACCGCCCCGCCCGCATCCGTTACCGTCACCCGCCGATAGAACAACACACCACCGCCCGGCAGCAACTGTCATGACGGACCCGCAGTCGCCAGAGCGAGGTCGTCTCGCCGTCGCGCGCCCGGCGGTGCCGCGGTACGACGTCCTCCCGGCCGACGACCCGTAGCCCGCCGGCCCGGAACATCTCGTCCAACTCGCCCGGCCTCCGGAGCCCGAGTACCTGCGCCAGATCGGACAGGATCAGCCACACCTCCCCATCCGGTTCCAAGTGATCGGCGACCTCGGCCAGGAACGCGCGCAGCATGCGGCCGTCCTCGTCGTAGACGGCGTGGTCGAGCACCGTCATCGGCCGGGCCGGGATCCACGGCGGGTTGCAGACGATCAGATCGGCGCGCCCAGGTGGGAATAGATCGGTCTCGACCACCTCGGCGGTCACTCCCAGCCTCCGCAGGTTCTCCCGCGCGCACTCGACCGCGCGCGGGTTGTTGTCCGTAGCAACAACCCGCTGAACTCCACGCCGGGCGAGGACCGCGGCCAGGACCCCGGTGCCGGTGCCGATGTCGAACGCCGTGCCGGTCGCCGGCAAGGGGCAGTCGGCAACAAGGTCGACGTACTCCGAGCGGGTCGGAGCGAAGACGCCGTAGCGCGGATGGATCCGCTCGCCGAGCGTCGGCACGTCCACCCCCCGGAGCCGAAGTTGATGCGCGCCGATCACACCGAGCAGCTCGCGCAGCGGGACCAAACGTTCGCCATCAGGTGGTCCGTAGGCGTCGGCGCAGGCAGCGCGCACGTCCGGAGCCCGGCGCAACGCGATGTGGTGGTCGACCAGTCGCAGGCACAAGGAGTTCAGGATGCGAACCCGCTCGGCCTGGCGCCGCCGTTGATCGTGGAACGAGCCACCACTCGTGGCCGGAAGCCGGCGGCCGAGGGCGGACAGCAGTTGTTTGGCGTTCTGGAAATCACCTTCCCAAAGAAGTGTCGAGCCGCGTTCGATCAGGCGCAGCGCCCGATCCGCGGAGATGGAGTCGTCGACCGTGATGACGTCGTCCAAGAGTCGTCCCTGCCAGTGCGAAGCGAAATGGGCAGCACGGCTCACCCGGAACGCCGGTACGGCGCCGGGGAGCGGACGACGGAGCTAGCGAACTGCCGCCGCATGGAGGGGCGAGGTCACCGCACCACTGTAGACAGGAACTCGGTTGTGCGGGTCTGTTCGGCAGCCGTGCCGATCGGCGCGAGCATCACGTCGGTGACGCCGGTGTCTCGCACTTGGTCGAGTTGCTTCGCGATGGCTGACTCGTCACCGACGAGCAGTACGTCGGCCGGCCCGGCGACGCCCTCGCGGTCGAACATCGCGCGGTACTCCGGAACTTGACCCGCCAGCGCGAACTCTTCCGCAAAACGCGCCCGTACCGTGTCCTCGGCGGACGTCAGACACACAGCAAGACCCGCCACAATCCGTGGGTCGCGGCTCCCGGACGCTCGGGTGATCGACGGGACGATGTGCTTGCTGAGTGTCTGGGGTCCGGTCATCCACGTGACTGTGCCGTCTGCGAGCTCGCCCGCGACCTTCAGCATCGCCGGGCCGAGCGCCGCGACGAGGACCGACGGCGGCTCGGTGCCCGGCAGTACGGCCGAGCCGACCGCCGTGAAGGTCTCTCCGTGATGGTCGACGGACTCGCCCCGGAGTAGCGGCTGCAGGATCTCGAGGTACTCGCGCAGTCGTCGCGCAGGCCGCTCGGTCGGCAGCCCGTACATCGCGCTGACCATCCTGGAGATCCCGGCGCCGATGCCGAGCGTCAGCCGGTTCCCGACTGCCCCCTGCACGGTCAGAGCCTGTCTCGCGAGCACCAGCGGATGGCGCTGCGGGAACGGCACCACGGCGGTGCCGAGCTCGATCCCCGGCGCCCCGGGACCGACGGCCGCGAGCGCGGTGAGGGCATCCCACCCGATGCCGTCCGAGAGCCAGGCGGTCCGGAATCCGGCCGCGGCCGCCGCCTGCGCCTGGCGCGCGATCTCCGGCAGCGGGATCTGCCCCCGGACGTCCCCGAAGGCCATACCGATACGCATCAACTGTCTCCTCGAGTGAAATGGGGTGGTCCCCCGTTTATCTCCCGGTACGATATGGGGGACCACCCCACTTGATCAAGGGACTTCGATGCGAGCTGATGCCCAGCGGAACCGTGACCGGCTGGTCACGGTCGCCGCCGAGGTGGTCGCGGAGCAGGGCGCCGACGCGTCGCTCGAGGAGATCGCGCGCCGGGCCGGCGTCGGGTCCGCGACCCTGCACCGGCACTTCGGCGGCCGGGTGGCGCTCCTGGAGGCCGTTTTCCAGAGCGGGATCGACGCGGTCTGTGACCAGGCAGTAAAGCTCGCAGACCATCCCGAACCCCTGCGGGCGTTGACGATCTGGCTGCGCGGCATGGTCGCGCACAGCACCGCGAGCCGTGGTCTCGGACCGGCGCTGAAGCTGAGCGCGGAGCGTGGTTCGGACTGCCACCGGCGCATCCTGGCGGCCGGTGGAGGGCTGCTTGAGCGTGCTCAGCGCGACGGCGCCGTCCCCGCGGATGTCCGGATCGAGGACCTGCTGAAGCTCGTCAACGGCATCTCGCTGGCCAGTGGCGAGGACGCCGTCCAGGCCGACCGGTTGCTCACCCTCGCGATCCGGGGGATAGCACCGGCGCTGGCCTAATAGACTTCGCTGCGAAAACCCCCCGAAGATGGCTCGAGGTTTGCTGTGCTCACCATGCAGGACGCGCTGCTGGCGCTGACGAAGTACTGGACCGACCGCGGCTGCATGATCGTGCAGCCGTTCAACACCGAGGTCGGTGCCGGGACGCTGAACCCGGCCACCATCCTGCGGGTGCTCGGTCCCGAGCCGTGGCGGGTCGCGTACGTCGAGCCGAGTGTCCGGCCCGACGACAGCCGCTACGGCGAGAACCCGAACCGCCTGCAGACGCACACCCAGTTCCAGGTGGTGCTGAAGCCGGACCCGGGCAACCCGCAGGAGTTGTTCCTGGACAGTCTGGAAGCGCTCGGGATCGACATCGACGCGCACGACGTGCGGTTCGTCGAGGACAACTGGGCGAACCCGGCGACCGGCTCCTGGGGTCTGGGCTGGGAGGTCTGGCTGGACGGCCTGGAGATCACCCAGTTCACGTACTTCCAGCAGGCCGGCGGGATGACGCTGGACCCGGTGTCGGTGGAGATCACCTACGGCATCGAGCGGATCATGATGGCGCTCCAGGGCGTCTCGCACTTCAAGGACATCGCCTACGCGCCGGGCATCTCGTACGGCGAGGCGTTCGGCCAGGCGGAGTACGAGATGAGCCGGTACTACCTCGACGACGCGGACGTGGAGTCGCAGAAGCGGCTGTTCGAGGAGTACGCGAACGAGGCCCGCCGGATGATCGACGACCGTCTCCCGGTGCCGGCGCACATCCAGGTACTGCGGTGCTCGCACACCTTCAACGTGCTGGACGCCCGCGGCGCCGTCAGTACGACGGAACGCGCGAAGGCCTTCGGCCGGATGCGCACGCTGGCGCGCGAGGTCTCGCGGCTGTGGGCCGAACGCCGTCAGGAGCTGGAGCACCCGCTGGGTCTCGCCGAGCTCCCGCCGGCCGCGGCCGTGCCGACCGAGTTCCCGGTGAGCAGCGGTACCCGGCAGCTGACCTTCGAGATCGGTACCGAGGAGATGCCGCCGTCCGAGGTCACCAAGACCGCCGCCGCGGTGCAGGCCGCGCTCGAGGAGAAGCTGGCCGCGACGCGCCTCGGGCACGGCGCGATCACGACGTACGCGACGCCTCGCCGGGTGGTCGCCTTCGTCGCCTCCGTCCAGGCCGGTGAGCCGGACGCGGAGCGGGTGGTGCGCGGTCCGAAGAAGCAGGCCGCGTACGACGCCGACGGCAACGTCACGAAGGCCGCGGCCGGATTCGCCCGTGGTCAGGGCGTCGACGTCAGCGAACTGCACGACCTGGATGTCGACGGCGTCGAGTACGTCGCGGTGACCAAGCCGGACCCGGGGCGTGGTGCGGCCGAGGTGCTGAGCGGCGTACTGAGCGAGATCGTCGCCGGTCTGCGCTCGGACAAGAACATGCGGTGGAACGACGCCAAGCTGTCCTTCACCCGCCCGATCCGCTGGCTGGTCGCGCTGCTCGGTGACGAGATCGTGCCGGTCTCGGTGTCGACGCTGGCCGCCGGCCGGACGACGCGGGTACACCGGACGGCCGCGCAGCCGAAGGTCGAGATCGCCTCGGCCGAGGGCTACCTGGACCTGCTCCGGATCCACGGCATCGAGGCCGACCCGGCCCGGCGGCGGGCCACCGTCGTCGAGGCGGCCGAAACCTTGTCGGCCAAGGTGCAGGGCACCGTCGACGTCGAGGGTGAGGCCGCGCTGGTCGACCAGATCGTGAACCTGATCGAGGAGCCGACGCCGATCCTCGGCGGTTTCAGCGCGGACTACCTGGAGCTGCCGAGCGAGATCCTGACCACCGTCATGCGCAAGCACCAGCGCTACCTGCCGGTGCGTGACGGCGACGGCAAGCTGCTCCCGCACTTCGTTGCCGTGGCCAACGGTTCGGTCGACGAGGACCGGGTCCGGGCCGGCAACGAGGCGGTCCTGCGGGCCCGCTACGAGGACGCCGCGTTCTTCTGGCGGGCCGACCTGGAGACGCCGCTGGAGTCCATGAAGAGCGAGCTGGAGAAGCTGGCCTTCGAGGAGCGGCTCGGTTCGATGGCCGACCGCGCCGGGCGGATCGGCCGGATCGCGCTGGCCCTGGCCGGCACGGTGGACCTCGACGGCGACGACCTGACGACGCTCAAGCGGGCGGCCGAGCTGGCGAAGTTCGACCTCGGTTCGCAGATGGTCGTCGAGCTGACCAGCCTGGCCGGCACGATGGCCCGCGAGTACGCGAAGCGCGCGGGGGAGACCGAGGCGGTCGCGCAGGCGCTGTTCGACATGGAGCTGCCGCGGTCGGCCGGTGACCCGGTCCCGTCGACGACTCCGGGTGCGCTGCTGGCGCTGGCGGACCGCTTCGACCTGCTGGCCGGCCTGTTCGGTATCGGCGCGAAGCCGACCGGTAGCTCGGACCCGTTCGCGTTGCGCCGGGCGGCTGCCGGTGTGGTCGCGATCCTGCGCGAGCACCCCGAGCTGCGGGCGATCACGTTGCCGGTCGGTATCAAGGCCGCGGCTGACGAGATCGGTGCCCAGGGCATCGACGTACCGGCGGACTCGCTCGACGAGGTCGCCGAGTTCACCCTCCGACGCTACGAGCAGCAGCTCCTGGATCGGGGCGACGACCACTTCCAAGTGGCCGCCGTGTTGCCGCTGGCAACTGCTCCGGTGGTCGCCGACGAGACGCTGGAGACCCTGCAGGGCCAGGTCGGGAACAGCGACTTTGCCGACCTGGTCGCCGTCCTCCAGCGGGTACGCCGGATCGTTCCGGACGGCACCGAGGCGGAGTACGACGCCGGCAAGCTCACCGAGCCGGCCGAGGTCGCGCTGCACGAAGCGGTGCAGAAGATCGGTACCGCGCCCACCGGACTCGGTGAGTTCGTCTCGGCCGCGTCGGTGCTGGTCGAGCCGGTGAACGCGTTCTTCGACGAGATCCTTGTGATGGCGAAGGAGCCGGAGATCCGCGCCGCCCGGTTGGGGCTGCTGGCAACGATCAGCAAGCTGGCCGCGCCGGTGCTCGACTGGCAGGCGCTGGGCACCAGCCTCAACCCGTCGGAATGATCACTCCGGCAGAGGTTGCCGACAGGGCCGAGCGGGTGGCGCCGGCCCTGCGGGAACATCTGCGCCTGACACCGTTCGTCCGGTACGACGCGTTCAGCGACGACCTCGGCGCCGAGGTGCTCGTGAAGTGCGAGCACCAGCAGCGCACCGGTTCGTTCAAGGCCCGTGGGGCGTTGGCGAAGATCCTCACGCTGACGGATGCGGAGCGGGCGGCGGGAGTGATCACGGCGTCCACCGGCAACCATGGGCTCGGCGTCGGCAACGCGCTGGCCACCCTCGGCGGTCACGGCATCGTGTACCTGCCCGAGAACGCCGCACCGGGCAAAGTCGCCGCGCTCCGCCGGCTCGGTCTCGAACTGCGGGCCGAGGGCAACGACACCGGTGCGCTCGAACTCAAGGCCCGGGCGTACGCCGCGGAGCACGGGCTCACGTACATTCCGCCGTACAACGATCCGGACATCGTCGCCGGGCAGGGGACGCTCGCGGTGGAGATCGTCGAGCAGCTCGGCGGCGCATCGCTCGATGCCGTGGTGGTGTCGGTCGGTGGTGGCGGGCTGATCAGCGGGGTCGCCGCGGTGCTCAAGAAGCACCTGCCCTGCATCAAGGTGTACGGCGCGCAGCCGGCGGTCGACAACGCGATGGCGGCGTCGGTGCGGGCCGGCTCGATCGTCCAGGTCGACGCCGCGCAGACGTTGTCCGACGGTACGGCGGGCAGCGTCGAACCGGGCAGCATCACGTTCGACCTGTGCCGTGCACTGGTCGACGACTGGGTGCTCGTCGAGGAGGACGCGATCCGGGAGGCGCTCCGGATGGTGATCGACACCGAGCGCCAGTTGATCGAAGGGTCCGCCGCGCTGGCGTTCGCGGCGGCGCGCGAACGGCGTACCGAACTGGCCGGGAAGCGCGTCGCGGTGGTGTCCTGCGGCGGCAACATGTCCTCGTCAACACTGGTGAACGCGCTTGCGTGAGCTCGTGGTGCTCGGGACCGGCAGTCAGGTGCCGTCCCGGGAACGCACGCAGAACGGGTACTTCCTGCGCTGGGACGACGAGGGGTTCCTGTTCGATCCGGGGGAGGGCACGCAGCGGCAGATGCTGTACGCCGGGGTCGCGGCCGGGGCGATCACGCGATTGTGCGTGACGCATTTCCACGGCGACCACTGTCTCGGGGTGCCGGGGATCGTGCAGCGGTTGTCGCTGGACGACGTACCGCATGCGGTCCGGGCGCACTACCCGGCATCGGGGCAGACGTACTTCACGCGGCTGCGGTACGCCGCCTCGTTCTTCGAGCGGGCCGAACTCCTCGAGGAGCCGGTGGAGGAGGACGGGCTGCTGTCGGTCGGCTCGTTCGGGCAGCTGTGGGCGCGCCGCCTGGAGCACTCGATCGAGTCCTTCGGCTACCAGTTGATCGAGCCGGACGGCCGCCGCATGCTGCCGGACAAACTCGCCGCAGCGGGGGTCAGCGGGCCGGCGATCGGCCGGCTGCAGCGGGCGGGTTCGCTCGAGGTCGATGGTCGCACCATCCATCTCGAGGACGTCAGCGAACCGCGCCCCGGGCAACGGTTCGCGTTCATCATGGACACCCGGCTGTGCCCGAACGTCCTGCGGCTGGCCGAAGACGCCGATCTGTTGGTGATCGAGTCGACGTATCTCTCGTCCGAGGCCGAGCTGGCGCGTCGCTTCGGTCACCTCACCGCGCGCCAGGCGGCGCGGGTCGCGGCCGAGTGCGGCGTACGGAAGCTGGTCCTGACGCACTTCTCGCAGCGCTACCTGGAGCCTGAGCGCTTCTACGAGGAGGCGGCGGCGGAGTTCTCCGGCGAGATCGTGGTGGCGTCGGATCTCAGCAGAATCTCAGTTCCAACCCGTCGCTAGCGAACAGTTCGTGACGAGCGCGCGAACACGCCGGAACCCGAGCCACGGCAGGGTGCAGCGGGATTAACATTGCCCGCGAATGTAAATCCGCCCGACTCCAGGAGCAACGTTCCGTGCGCCCTCCCCGCCCGCTGCCGGCCGCGATCGCGGTAGTTGCCGTCGGCGCCTTGGTGGCGGTGGCGTTGTGGCGGCCCTGGGAGGACTCGGCCCAGGCGGCCGGCGGCCCGCCTGAGATCAGCGTGTCCCGCAGCCAATGCGGCCAGGGCTGGACCAACGCGAGGACCGGTCGGCAGACGCTGCTGCTGCACAACACCGGCGACGCCGCGGCCGAGGTCGACCTGGTCGAGGTCACCAGCAACAAGGTGTACGGCGAGGTCGAGGGCCTCGGGCCGAACACGACAGCACCGATGGACGTGCAACTCGGTGCCGGCAAGTACGCGATCCGCTGCCTGATCGAGGACACCGACGCGATCACCGGTCCGAGCGTGACGCTCACGGGTGACGCGAAGGGCGGCCCGGCCGCGGTGGCAGTCACCAAGAACGACATGCTGCCGCTGGTCAAGCAGTACGAGGCCGCGGTCGCGACCGGTGTGGCGCAGCTGGTCGGCAAGACGGACAAGCTGCGCGGCGACGTGGACGCGGGCAACCTGGCTGCCGCTCGGTCCGACTGGCTGTCCGCGCACTTGGCGTACAACTCGCTCGGCGCCGCGTACGACGCGTTCGGCGACTTCGCGGACAAGATCGACGGCTCCGACAGCGGCTTCCACCCGCTGGAGAAGGGCCTCTGGCACAACGCGACGGCCGCCGCCCTGAAGACGATCGCCGCCAAGCTCGCCGCCGACGTCCACGGCCTCCAGACCGACCTGCCGAACCAGCAGGTGGATCCGAACGACCTCGGCCTGCGCGCCCACGAGATCATGGAGAACGCCCTCCAGTTCGAACTCACCGGCGAGAACGACCAAGGCAGCGGTACGTCGCTGAACACCGCGCTGGCGAACCTGAACGGCACGGCGAACGTGCTCGCCATCCTGAACCCGGTGCTCAAGCCCCGGTACCCCGAACTGCCTGAGGTGCAGAAGTGGGAAGACCGGACGCGGGCGCTGCTGACCGCGCACCAGAACACGTCGGTCGCCCAGCTGGACCGGACCACGCGGGAGCAGCTCAACGGCGCGGTCGGTGAACTCCTGGAGAAGCTCGCGCCGGTCGCCGCGATCTGCGAAGTACGGAGGGGCTCATGACGGGCGTCGGACGCCGGTCTTTCCTGGCCGGTGCGCTAGCTGGTGCAGGTGCCGCCGCGGCGACCGGGTTGTCGTTGTCTGCTGACGCGGAGACGTCGCAGTCGGTGGCGTTCCACGGCGTACACCAGGCCGGCATCACGACTCCGCAGCAGAAGCAGGCGATCTTCGCTTCGTTCGACGTGATCGCCGCGAACAAGGGCGAGCTCGCCGACCTGTTCCGGACGCTGACCGACCGGGCGCGGCTGTTGACCGCGGGCGGTGCGTTGCAGCCGTTGGGTATCACGGCTCCACCGGCGGATTCCGGCGTACTCGGTCCGGACATGCCGGGGGACGACCTGACGGTCACCGTTGGCGTCGGGGCGTCGTTGTTCGACGCGCGGTACGGGCTGAAGGACCGTAAGCCGGCGAAGTTGACCGCGATGAAGGAGTTCCCGAACGACAGTCTCGACGCGAGCCTGTGTCACGGGGATCTGAGCCTGCAGTTGTGCGCGTCGGAGACCGACGTCGTACTGCACGCGTTGCGGGACATCGCTCGGCACACCCGCGGCGCGATGCAGCTGCGCTGGCGGGTCGACGGCTTCCAGAGCCCGCCGCGGCCGTCCGGCACGCAGCGCAACCTGATGGGTTTCAAGGACGGCATCGTGCAGCCGGCGCAGTCCGACCACGACAAGCTCGTGTGGGTTGCCAAGGGCAACGGTGAGCCGGCCTGGACCGAAGGCGGCAGCTACCAGGTCCTGCGCCAGATCCGCATGCTGGTGGAGTTCTGGGACCGGGTGTCGGTCGGCGAGCAGGAGAACATGTTCGGCCGCCGCCGCGACTCGGGCGCACCGCTGGACGGCAACCGCGAGACGGACACACCGGACTACGCGGCCGACCCGACCGGTACGGCGATTCCGCTGACCAGCCACATCCGCCGGGCGAACCCGCGGACCGCGGAGACCGCGGCCAGCCAGTTCCTGCGCCGCGGCTACAACTACGACAAGGGCACCGACGCGGTCGGCGACCTGGACATGGGCCTGCTGTTCTGCTGCTACCAGCAGGACATCGCCCGGCAGTTCGACGCCGTACAGACCCGGCTGGCCGACGAGCCTCTCGTCGACTACATCCGGCCGGTCGGCGGCGGTTATTTCTTCGTGCTTCCCGGTGTTCGGGACGGCAACGACCACTTCGGGAAGTCGTTGCTCGGATGAGTTACTCAGGAGGAGAAGGCATGCGCGCAAGACTCCGGGTCGCGGCCACCGCCGCCGCGGCCACGACAGGCTTGTTGCTTGCCGCCGGCTGTGCCGGCGACACCCACCAGCTGACCAATACCGCCGCCACGTTCCAGCCCCCGGCCAACGCCCAGGCGGCGAACTGGAGCCGGCCGGTCGGTACGACGACGCCGATCAAGCACGTGGTGGTGATCTTCGGCGAGAACATCTCGTTCGATCACTACTTCGGCACCTACCCCAACGCCACCAACGAGAACGGCACCCCGTTCACCGCGGCCGCGCACACGCCCAAGGTGAACGGCCTGTCGCAGCAGTTGCTGACGAACAACCCCAACGCCTACAACCCGAAGCGGCTGGCGCCGTCGCAGGCGCTGACCTGCGACCAGAACCACGGCTACAGTGCCGAGCAGAAGGCCGTCAACGGTGGCAAGGCCGACAAGTTCGTCGAGAACACCGAGACGGACAAGTGCACCGGCCAGCCCGTCCTGTTCGGTGAACCGGGCCTGGTGATGGACTACTTCGACGGCAACACCGTCACCGCGATGTGGAACTACGCCCAGCACTACGCGCTGAGCGACAACTCGTTCGACACCGTGTACGGGCCGTCCTCGCCAGGCGCCGTGAACCTGATCTCCGGGCAGACCCATGGCGTCCAGGCGATCGACCCGAAGACCGGCAAGCCGACCACGGACGCGTACGCCGTCCAGTCGCCGGACGCGAACGGGATCGGCACCATGACCAACGACCCCGACCCGTACTACGACGACTGCTCGAACAACAACGGCAAGTCGTCGAACAACCTGGCCGTGATGCACGGCAAGAACATCGGCGACCTGCTCAACGACCAGCACGTCACGTGGGGCTGGTTCCAGGGCGGCTTCAAGCCGACCTCGTCGGCGAACGGCAAGGCGGTCTGCGGCTCGACGCACACCAACATCGGCGGCAACGCGGCGACGGACTACAGCCCCCACCACGAGCCGTTCATGTACTACCAGTCGACCGCGAACCCGAAGCACCTGCCGCCGTCGTCGGTGGCCGCGATCGGTCGCACCGACCAGGCCAACCACCAGTACGACACGTCGGACTTCGACGCGGCCGTCGCGGCGAACAACCTGCCCGCGGTCAGCTTCCTGAAGGCCGGCGAGTACCAGGACGGCCACGCCGGGTACTCCGACCCGCTGGACGAGCAGGCGTTCGTCGTCAAGGAGATCAACCAGCTGCAGAAGTCCAAGGACTGGGCGTCGACCGCGGTCGTCCTGGCCTACGACGACTCCGACGGCTGGTACGACCACGTCACGCCGCCGAGCGTGAACGGTTCCAAGGACGCGGCACTCGACCAGGCCGCGCTGTGCGGCAAGAAGCCGGTCGCCGGTGGGTACGCCGACCGCTGCGGCTACGGCCCGCGGCTGCCGCTGCTCGTCGTCTCGCCGTACGCGAAGACCAACCACGTCGACCACGCGGTGACCGACCAGACCTCGGTCCTGAAGTTCATCGAGGACAACTGGCGGACCGGCAAGATCGGTGACCACTCGTTCGACGAGCGGGCCGGCAGCCTGAACAGCATGTTCAGCTTCCGCGCGCACCCGAACACCCGGCCGCTGATCCTGGACCCGAAGACCGGGGCCGTCACCCGCTAGGTGTTACTGCCCTGATCGGCGAGGAAATCGTCGATCAGGGCGTTCACCTCTTTGGGTGACTCCAGCGCCGCGAGATGTGCCGACTGCTCGAGTACGACGAACCTCGCGCCCGGGATGCAGCCGGCCATCTCCTCGGTCTCGGCGACCGGGAACGTCTTGTCCTCGCCGCCCGCGACGACGAGCACCGGCGTACGGATGGTCCTGAACAGTTCGCGTTGGTCGGGCCTGCGCGGGACCACGCTGGTCACGGCGTGCATCCCCGAACGGACGTTGACCTTCCGTGCCAGTTCGTTGACCGTGGCAACGACCTCGGGCTTCTCGCGTTTCGCGGTCGGTCCGACGAACGCGTCCCGGACCGGCCCGACGAGCGGTCCACGAATCCCACCTAGCAACTGCGCCGACCGCGTGAGGACGCCGTACTCGAACCGCTGCCGACGGCCGGCCGGTGACGCGGTCGCGTTCATCAGCACCGCGATGCCGATTCGGTCGGGATGCAGCGCCGCGAAGGTGCCGCCGATCATGCCGCCCCAGCTGTTGCCGATCAGGTGCACCCGGTCGACACCGAAGTCGTCGAGGATCTCGGTGATCACCTGCACGCATTGGCCGAAGGTGAACGGTCCGGTCAGCGGCTCGCTGCCGCCGTGCCCGGGTGGATCGACGAGCACCACCTGGAAGCGGTCCGCGAAGTGCGCGGCCTGGGCGGACCAGAGCGTGCCGTCCATCAACAGGCTCGGCCAGAACAGCATCGCGGGCCCTGACCCGCTGACGCGCAACCGGATCCGGCCCAGCACGGTCTCGACGTACCGATCCTGCATGTCTGAACGGTACCGGTCAGGACGGCGGGATCGCGGCTGTCAGGCGCGTCGTGAGTTCGCGGATGCAATCGATCAGTTCCGGCGGTGACTGGACCTCGAACGGGAGCCCGAGGATCCCGAGGTACACGGCGATCTGGTCGAGCGAGTTCGCGCCGGTCTCGACAAGGGTCGTCGTCTCGTCGAGGGGCGTCACCGAGGCGACGTGTGGCCCGTAGCGATCCGCGACCTCGTCGGCCGGTGCGTGGACCAGGACGCGGGCCTGATAGCGGTACCCCCCGGATGCCACGCCGCGGGTGGTGGTCTCCAGAGGAGGCGCCTCGCGTGGGGTGAAGCGCGGGCCGGTCGGGATCCGCGGTTCCAGTCGATCGAGGCGGAACGTGCGCCAGTCCTCACGGTCCAGGTCCCACGCCACCAGGTACCAGCGGCGGCCGGTGTGCACGAGTCGATGCGGCTCCGTCGTGCGAGTGGTCGCCGTACCGTCGTGGTTGCGGTAGTCGAAGCGCAGCCGGTGGTGGTCGCGACAGGCGGCGGCGACCGCGAGCAGTACGTCGGGTTGGACCGACGGCCCGCCCGCCGGAGTGACCGCGATCTGCTGGAGCAGTTCGATCCGGTGCCGCAGGCGGGACGGCAGGACCTGCTCGAGTTTGGTCAGCGCACGCACCGACGACTCCTCGGTCCCGGCCACGGTGCCGGTCGCGGCGGCGCGTAGGCCGACCGCGACGGCGATGGCCTCCTCGTCGTCGAGCAGCAGCGGCGGGAGCGCGGCGCCGGAGCCGAGGCGGTAGCCGGAGACCCCCGGTGCGGCGTCGACCGGGTAGCCGAGGTTGCGGAGCTTGTCGACGTCCCGCCGTACCGTCCGGACTCCGACGTCGAGCTCGTCGGCCAGGGCGGCGCCGCTCCACTCCTTGGGTTGCTGCAGGAGCGAGAGCAGTTTGAGCAGTCGTGCGGAGGTTTCCAGCATGGAATTTAGTCTGGCATCTAGTTAGGTCCGAAGGTGTCCTAACCGGGTGTCAGACTAGAGACATGATCAAGCCTTTCACCATCGACATTCCGCAGAGCACGCTCGACGACCTCGCTGCCAAGCTGGCGAGTGCCCGGTTCCCCGCCCCGTTGCCCGGTGACGACTGGACGACCGGCGTACCGGTGTCCTGGCTGTCCTCGCTGGTGGAGTACTGGCGGACCTCCTACGACTGGCGTGCGGCCGAGAAGGAGCTGAACTCGTACCCGCAGTTCACCACCGAGATCGAGGGGCAGCGGATCCACTTCATCCACGTGCGCTCGGCGGAGCCGGACGCGTTGCCGTTGATGCTGACGCACGGCTGGCCGGGGTCGATCGTCGAGTTCCTGGACCTGATCGGGCCGCTGACCGATCCGGTCGCGTTCGGTGGGCAGGCGTCGGATGCGTTCCATGTGGTGATCCCGGCGCTGCCCGGGTTCGGGTTCTCCGGGCCGACGGCGGACGACGACTGGACGTTCCCGCGGATCGGGCGCGTGTGGGCGGAGCTGATGAGCCGGCTCGGGTACGAGCGGTACGGCGTACAGGGCGGGGATCTCGGTGGCTCGGTGTCACCTGAGGTGGCGCGGGTCGCGCCGGAGCACGTGGTCGGCGTGCACACGAACGGCGGGACGAACCTGCCGCCGTTGCAGATCTCCGAGGACGAGCTCAAGACGCTGACGCCGCTGGAGCAGGACAAGATGGCGCGGATCGGGCAGTTCATGAAGGACGAGTTCGGCTACATCTCGATCCAGTCGACGCGGCCGCAGACGCTGGCATACGGGCTGGTCGACTCGCCGGTCGCGCAGCTGGCGTGGATCATGGACAAGTTCCACGCCTGGACGTTCCCGGCGGAGACCTTGCCCGAGGCAATCATCAGCAAGGACCGGTTGCTGACGAACGTGATGATGTACTGGCTGACCGGCACGGGCGGGTCCGCGGCGTACATCGGGTACGCCCAGCCGCGCTCGTGGGCACCGAGCCCGAACTCCGGCGTACCGACTGCGGTGCTGGCGCTCGCGCACGACGTGGCGATCCGGCGGTACTGCGAGACGTCGAACACGATCACGCGGTGGACGGACGTCGACCACGGCGGTCACTTCGCGGCGCTTGAGGAGCCGGAGCTGCTGGTCAAGGACGTGCGGGAGTTCTTCAGCTCGCTGCGGTGAAGCCTGTCAGCATCGCCTGCAGACCTTGCGTGAAGTGATCGCCGGGGGTTGCGCTGTCGGCTGCCTCGGCGAGGAGGTTGTAGGTGGGATCGGTGGGCGGCGGCTTACGGCTGCGGCCCACCGTTTCCACGGCGATGGTGAGCGCGTGGCCGATCGTGTACTCCCGGAGACAACGGGTGACCCGCAGTGCGTCGAGTGCCGTGAAACCGTTGCGTTGCAGGCTCTCGATCATGCGGTTGCCGGTGGCAATCGCCTCGGGGGAGCGGACCGGGCGGGAGGCGAACACGGTCACCGCCTGCGGGTGCTCCAAGAGTGTTGTCTTGAGCCTCTCGTTGTAGCCGGCCAACAACTCTCGCCAGCCGCTGTCCCAGGGCAGCGAGTCCACGTCGAGGCGGTCGAACAGCAGCTCGGCGATGCCGTCGTACAGATCCTCCTGGTCGGCGAAGTGACGGTAGGCGGCCATCGGGTCGGCGCCCAGCTCGGCGCCGAGCTTGCGCATCGAGAACTTCGGCAGGCCGACGCGGTCGATCAGGTCGAGCGCGACCTCGGCGATGTACCTGCGGTTCAGCACGACCCGCGTCGGCGGGGTCCGGTCAGGCATCGAAGTACTCCTGCAGACGACGCGCGAACTCGGCCGCCTCGCGTTGGTAGCCGAGGTGACCACCAGGAAATTCCAGACACGGTACGCCGAGCTCGGTGGCGAGCTGTTGCGCGGCGCGACTGTAGTAGCGGCCTTCGCTGAGATCGCCGACGCCGAAGGCCCATCTGGTCTTGGCGTCCTTGAGTGCTTCGCGGTCAGGTCGGTAGCGGACGAAGGCGGGCATCTCGCGGCGGATCAGGTTCTCGGCGTTGCCGAAGAGTCTGTTCATCTCGTTGTCGGGGGAGAGTCGGCCGGCCAGGGTGATGCCGGCGGTGGCGAGCCGGCGGCCGAGCTTGCGGTCGAAGAGCTTGGTCGGCCTGTCCATCGTGGTGGCGGCGAACTTCATCATCGCCGGCAGGGCGCCTTCGCGATCGGCGATCCGGCCGAGCTCGTCGAAGTCGGCGGTCCGTTCGGCGGCGTCGGGGAGGATCTGGACCACCGGGGCCTCGTGGACGACGGCGGCGGCTACGCGATCGGCGTACTGCGTGATCAGGCTGAGAGCCACCAGGCCGCCGGCGCTGGAGCCGAAGACGAAGGCTTGGTCGAGGCGGGCGTCGTCCAGGATCGCGACGATGTCCGCGGCCTGCTCGTCGAGGCCGCTGCCGGCGCCTGGTTTGCGGGTGCTGCGGGAGTTACCGCGGCGGTCGAACGTGATCACGCTGTAGCGGCGGGCGAGTTCGTCGACCAGGTCGCGGTACATCGCAGCGTCGCCTCCGCCGCCGGGGATCAGCACGACGGGCGGCCCGTCGCCGGTCCGCTCCACGTGCAGTTCGGCCGCCCCGGTGTCTACGCTGTAGATCATATCTACAGTGTAGACATGGCGCCGACTGCTGGTCGAACTCGGCGGGCCGAGGCCGGTTGAGGCCGGGTCGGGGCCGGTCGGTCCAGGTCGCCGAGGGCGGTCGGCTGAGGTCGGTCAGTCGAAGTCGGTCGAGGTGGTGAGGTGGGCCCAGGTGGCGGCTTCCTCGGCGCGGGATGCCGACGAGGTCACGGCGAGCTTGAGGGCGTCGGAGCCGAGCAGCAGGCGCAGCGGCGGGTTCTCGAGGTTGACGATCTCGAGGATCGCGGTCGCGGCCTTGGCCGGGTCGCCGGGCTGCTTGCCGTCGGTCTCCACGCGGCGCTGGTGCATCTCGCCGACAGTGGACTCGTAGTCCGGGTGGACGTCGTGGAGCTGCATCGAGGAGCCGCCCCAGTCGGTGCGGAAACCGCCGGGCTCGACGATCGTCACCTTGACTCCGAGCGGCCGCACCTCGTTGTTCAGCACCTCGGAGAACCCTTCGACGGCGAACTTCGCGGTCTGGTAGGCCCCCATCCCAGGCGTGCCACCGGCCCGCCCGCCGATCGACGAGAACTGCAGGAAGTGCCCGCTCCGCTGCTCGCGAAACACCGGCAGCGCCGCCTTCGTCACGTTCACCACGCCGAACAGGTTGGTCTCCACCTGCGCGCGGAAGTCGTCGTCGGCCATCTGCTCGATCGGTGCGCTGTTCGCGTAGCCGGCGTTGTTCGCCACCACGTCCAGCCCGCCGAACTCCTCGACCGCCGTCCGGGCCGCGGCGCGCGCGGCGTCGGCGTCCGTCACGTCCAGGGCGACCGCGCGGAGCTGGTCGCCGTACTTCGTCACCAGGTCGTCGAGCTGCTCGGGTTTGCGAGCGGTCGCGACGACGCGGTCGCCGGCCGCGAGCACGGCCTCGGTCAGGGCGCGGCCCAGGCCGCGCGAGCTGCCGGTGATCAACCAGATCTTGCTCATTGTCGTTCCTAACTAACCAAACGGTTGGATACGCCTCAATCTAACCAACCGGTTGGTTATAAATCAACCAACCGGTTGGTTGGTAAGCTGGCGGTATGCAGCAACGGAACGCAGACCGCACCCGCGCCCGGATCCTGGAGGCGGCCACCGAGGAGTTCGCCGCCCGCGGGATCGGCGGCGCGCGGGTGAGCCGGATCGCCGAGGTCGCCGAGTGCAACAAAGCGATGCTGTACGCGTACTTCGGGAACAAGGACGACCTGTTCGACGCGGTGTTCAGTGCGTCGCTGGAGAAGTACCTGGACGAGGTCGGGTTCGACGTCGACGACCTGCCGGCGTACGCGGGGCGGGTGTTCGACTACTTCGAGGCACACCCGGACCGGTTGCGGCTCTCGGTCTGGTACCGGCTGGAGCGGCCCGACGGGCAGCCGTTGGAGGCGATCGTGGCGGTCAACCAGGCCCGGCTCGATGAACTGCAGCGGGGGATGCGGCGGCGCGTGGTGCCGCGGCGGTTCACCGCGGTCAGCCTGTTGTCGCTGATCCAGGCGATCGCGACGAGCTGGTCCTCGATGAACCCCGAGCTCGGCACCGAGTTGCCGGACGCGATCATCCGGCGACGCGCGGTGGTGATGGCGGTGCAGCAGATTCTCAGCTGATTCATTGGTTGGCCCGATGGAGTTCTCAGTCTGGCGAGCTCTACTCGAAAGCAGAGGGAGAACTGGCCGAGGAGGGCACACACCAATGAACGAAACCGCTGGACCGGGACCGTACAACGGCGGGCAGTCGCCGGACGGCGGAATGCCATCGGACGGCACACCACAAAACCAGCAGCCACAGGCACAACAGCCGCAGCAGCCGCAGCCCCAGGGGCAGCAGCCGCAGCCGACGCCGCAGGCGGAGGGGCCGCAGCAGTGGCAGTCGGCGGCGCCGCAGTCCGCGCAGCCGGCGCAGCAGCGCGCGCCGCTTGGGCAGCAGCCGCCGCAGGCGCAGGGACCGCAGCAGCCGGCGCAGCAGGCGCCGCAGGGTCCGTCGCAGGCTTCGGGTGGTCAGCAGGTGCCGGGTGGGCAGCCGCAGTATCAGTACCAGCAGACGCCGGGGCCGTTTCAGCAGGCGCAGTACCAGCAGGGACAGCAAGCGCAGTGGCAGCAAGGACAGCAGGCGCCGTACTCGCAGGGGCAGCACGCGCCGTACCCGCCGTTCGGGCAGGTACCGTTGCCGTACGTGCCGCAGCGGCCGCCGAAGAAGCGTGGTCGCCGGTTGCTGGGGGCCGGTGCGATCGGGCTGGCCGCGGTGCTGGTCGCCGGTTCGGTTGCCTGGGGCATCAACCAGCACGGCGCGGGCCTTCCCTCGCAGCTCTCCCAGAAGGCCTTCGACGCCTCCTCCGTGGCCGCGAACGTCTCGCCCGGTCTGGTCGACGTCAACACCGTGCTCGGGTATGAGGGAGCACGAGCGGCGGGTACCGGGATCGTGCTGAGCTCCGACGGCGAGGTACTCACCAACCACCACGTGGTCCAGGGCGCCACGTCGATCACCGTGACGGACATCGGCAACGGCAAGACGTACAAGGCGAGTGTGGTCGGGTACGACGACCAGCACGACATCGCCGTACTCAAGCTGAAGGACGCCTCCGGACTGCAGACCGCGGACACCGGGAACTCCGACCAGGTGAAGGTCGGCGACCAGGTCGTCGGCGTCGGGAACGCAGGCGGCGTCGGCGGTACGCCGAGCTACGCGGCCGGCAAGGTCACCGCGCTGAACCAGTCGATCACCGCGACCGACGAAAGCGGTCAGGACCCGGAGAACCTGACGAACCTGATCGGGACCGACGCCGACATCCAGGCCGGTGACTCCGGTGGCCCGCTGGTGAACGCCAGCGGCAAGGTGATCGGCGTGGACGTCGCCGGCAACGGCGGCAACAACGGCGGCCAGGGCCGCCCGGGCCAGACCGCCGCGACGTCCGGCAGCACCGCGACCGCGACGCTGGCCGCCGGCGGATCCGGCACCGGGTACGGCGACGGCACGGGCAACGGCGACGGCACCGGCTCCCCGTTCGGCGACAACGGCCCCGGCAGTTGGGGCGATGGCTCCGGCAGCGACCTCGGCGACGGCTCCGGTAACGGCAGTGGTCTTGGTGACGGCAGCGGTAACGGCAGTGGTCTGGGTGACGGCAGCGGGCAGAGCCAGGGTCAGGGCAACGGGTTCGGCGACGGTCAGGGCGGGTCCGGGAACGGGTCCGGGACGACCACCGCCGGGTACGCGATCCCGATCAACCAGGCGCTCGACATCGCTCAGCAGATCGAGAACGGGAAGTCGTCGGACGCCGTACACATCGGTGACTCCGCGATGCTCGGCATCTCCGTGGTGGCCGGCCAAGGCACCACCGGCGCGGTCGTCGGCGACGTGGTCGCGAGCGGTCACGCCGACGAGGCCGGCATCCAGGCCGGTGACGTGATCACCTCGTTCGCCGGTCACACCGTCGAGTCGCCGGACACCCTGTCCACGCTGCTCAACAAGCAACACCCCGGCGACAAGGTCGAGGTCGGCTGGACCGACCAGTCCGGCCAGACCCACAAGGCCACCATCGAACTCATCACAGGCCCGGTCCGCTGACCGTAGCGCCTCCCCTCGCTACAGCGGACCGAACACGGGCCCGGCGCTCCTCCCCCCTCGGAGCACCGGGCCCGCTCTCTTGCCCCCAGATCCCAGCCGCCACCCGCCGAGTCGTGGGACACGGCTGAAGATTCGCAGCCCCACTTCACGACTCGGCGGATCGGGCGCCCGCCAGTTGCCACGACTCGCCGGAGGCCCAGCCGACCCCGCCGTGCCGGGTGCGTCGAGCGGGCGACCAGCCGAGAGTGCAGCGCAGTACGCCGCTCTGAAGCCTGCCCGCGGCACCCCCCGCCGCCGTACCCGCCGAAACCACCCCCACCCCGACGCCACCCGGTCCCCGATGCGGCGACTTCCGCCGAGTCGTGGGAAACGGCTGGAGACTCGCAGCCCCAGTTCACGACTCGGCGAATCCGGCGCCCGCCAATTGCCACGACTCGCCGAAGGCCCAGCCGACCCCGCCGTGCCGGGTGCGTCCAAGGCGCGACCAGCCGAGAGTGCAGCGCAGTACGCCGCTCTGAAGCCTGCCGGCGGCCAACCCCGCCTCCGTACCCGCTGAAACCACCCCACCCCAACCCCACCCGGTCCCCGATGCGGCGACCTCCGCCGAGTCGTGGGAGATGGCTGCGGATTCGCAGCCCCGGTTCACGACTCGGCGAATCGGGCGGCCGCCAGATGCCACGACTCGGTGGAGGTCGGGCGAGAAACCGGTGTGCCGACGTGGAGTGGGCGAGAGGCGAGCGGAGGTACGGCGCAGCACGCGCCTCGCACGCATCCGATGCGATCGCACAACACGCGCGCATCTCTCGACACACACGCATCGCACGACGCGTGCAACGGGCGTGCGACGGGCGTCCGACTCGCGCGGCCCGCGTTGCGCGGGGTGCGATGGCTTGGGTACGTCGGGCGCCGTTTGGCGTGCTGTTGGCGGTGCAGCGGTTGGCCTGTTCTCAAGCCGATGGTCTGCGTCGAGTCGTGGGTGACGGTTGGGGATTCGTAGCCGTGGTTCACGACTCGGGGAGCTGGTGGTCGCCGGATGCCACGACTCGGGGGAGTTGGTGGGTGCCGCGTGCTGCGACTCGGTGAAGGGCTAGGCGAAGAAGCCGGTTTGCCAGGTGGGGTGGGTGGGGGTCCAGCCGAGGGAGTGGGCGTGGGTGTTGGTGGCGCCTCGGGCCCAGGGAGTGCGGGGGGTTGTTGTGGGGGTGGGTGGCGTGGGGCCGCCGATGGATTGGGTGAAGGTGGGGAGCCAGGTGGTGGCGGGGGCGGGGGTGTTGTCGACGATGTTCACGGGGCCGTTGGGCCAGGTGAGGGCGGCTGCGGCGGCGATGGCGGCGTCGTCGATGTGGAGGAAGCTGGTGATGTCGGGGGTGACGGGGAGTTGGCCAGCCAGAGCTAGGTCGGCCATCAGGCCGCCTTTTCTGTACCAGGTGTCGGGGCCGTAGAGCATGCCGTAGCGGAGGACGACCCATTCGGGTGCTTCCGCGGTGATCTCCTCGAGGGTGGCGACCGCTCCCACCGTCGTACGGCGGGCTTCGTCGGCGGCGTGCCGGTCCAGCGGGGTGGACTCGGTCGCGGGAGTGGAGCCGGGTTCGTAGGCCCAGGCAATGCTTTGGGAGATGACCCGCGGTACGCCGGCTGCTCGGGCAGCGTCGACCAGGTTCCGGGTGCCTTCGCGGCGGATGCGGGTGTTGGCGGCGAAGTCGCGGGCGGTGAGGTCCGTCAGTTGGTGCATGACGACGTCCGGTCGCGCTGAGGCGACCACGTTCTGAAGATGATCGGCGTCGTACACATCGCCAAGCACCATCTGTACGCCGGCCGGAAGGTGAGCCGTCGTGTGTCGGGTGAGGGCTGTGACCTGGTGGCCGTCGGCGAGTAGCAGGGGGACGAGCCGGCGGCCGATCACGCCGGTGGCGCCGGCGACGAAGATCCTCATGGAGCCACCGTAGGCAAACCGGTACCCGCGTCCCTGGTCCAATCGGTGAACCGTTTCCCGGTCCACTTCCGGGACGGGTGAACATGCGTTTACTATTGCTGAGTAAACAGCCGTTCACCCCGCCGCTCGTGAGGACACTCCGCTTGATCGTCCGTCCTGCCGCTCACCCACGTCTGATCCTGGCCGCGCTCGCGTTCTGCGGTGTGCTGGTCTCGATCAGCCAGACCATCGTCGTACCGCTGCTGCCGTCGCTGCCCGCCATCACCCACAGCCCGGTGTCGGACGTCAGCTGGCTCATCACCGTGACGCTGCTGACCGGTGCCGTCTTCACCCCGCTGCTCGGCCGCGCCGGCGACATGTACGGGAAGCGGAAAGTTCTGCTGATCGCCCTGTCGTCGATGGTGATCGGCTCGCTGCTCTGCGCGACGAGTTCGAACCTGACCGTCCTGATCACCGGCCGCGCGTTCCAGGGGGCCGCGGTCGCCGTCGTACCGCTCGGCATCAGCATCCTGCGCGACGAGTTGCCGCCGGCCCGGGTGATCCCGTCGATCGCGATCATGAGCTCGACGCTCGGGATCGGCGCCGCGTTCGGGATCCCGGCGGCGACCCTGGTCGTCGAGTACGCGAACTGGCACACGATGTTCTGGATCAACCTCGGCCTCGGCCTGCTGGACGTCGTACTGGTGCTGCTGATCGTCCCCGAGTCAGCGGTCCGGACCAGCGGCCGGTTCGACGTCCTCGGCGGCCTCGGGCTCAGTGCGTTCCTGGTCTGTCTGCTCCTCGCCGTCTCGAAGAGCAACGCGTGGAGCGCCGGCCGACTGACAATCCTGTACGCCGTTGCCGTCCTGCTCGTCCCGCTCTGGGGCTGGTACGAGCTGCGCACCAAGAGCCCGCTCGTCGACCTCCGCGTCTCGGCGCGACCCGCCGTACTGTTCACCAACCTCAGCGCGCTGCTGATCGGTTTCGCGTTCTACGCCAACTCGCTGTCGACCGCGCAGCTCGTGCAGGAACCGAAGTGGACCGGTTACGGACTGGGCGAGTCGATCGTGGTCAGTGGGTTGTGTCTGCTGCCCGGCGGTGTCGCCATGGTGCTGCTCTCGCCGGTGTCCGCCCGGATCTCCAGCGCGCGCGGTCCGCGGTTCACGTTGATGATCGCCTCGGTGATCATGGCGGCCGGGTACGTCGTCCGCCTCTTCACCAGCAGCAACGTCGCCGGGATCGTGATCGGCGCGACCGTCGTCTCGGCCGGAACCGCCGTGGCGTACTCCGCACTTCCGGCACTGATCATGCATGCTGTGCCGGTCACGGAAACCGCCGCGGCCAACGGTCTGAACACGTTGATGCGCACGATCGGGCAGGCGATCTGCAGCACGATCGTCGCCACCGTGCTGGCCAACGTCACGATCTCGCAGGCCGGCAAGGTCGCGCCGGCGCTGTCGGCGTACCTGATCGTGTTCGTGATCGCGGGGATCGCCGCTGCGGTCGCCGCCGGGCTGGTGCTGCTGATCCCGGTACGCCGTGCCGCGCCCGCCGACCAGGTGGAAACGGTGCGGGTGGCGCGGACGTGACCGATCCGGGGCGAACCGCGATCCTGAGAGCGGCGCGGAAAGCGTTCGCGCGGGAGTCGTACGACGCGGTCACGCTCCGCGGGGTCGCCGCCGACGCGGGGGTCAGTGCCGCCCTGATCGTCAAGCACTACGGCAGCAAGGAAGCGCTGTTCGAGAAGGTCGCCGACTTCAGCGAGGCGGTCCAACTGCTGCTCGCCGCCCCGAACGAGCGACTCGGCGAGCACGCCGTCCGGACCCTGGTCCAGTACCGCCGTGACAACGACGCCGACCTGCTCGTCCGGGTGGTGTTCGCGGCCGGCAAGGGTGACGAGCGGGCGCAGATCCGCGAGCACTTCCGCGACCAGGTGGTCCGCGCCTTCATCGCCCGGCTGACCGGCCCGGACGCCGAGCTACGGGCGACGCTCGTCACCGGGCAGTTGCTCGGGCTCGGTGCCGCGATGGCGATCGACAAGACCGGCCCGATCGCCACCACCGACCCGGAAACGATCGTTGAGCTCTACGCGCCGGGAGTCCAAGCCCTGATCACCCCTTGAAACACCGTCTTAGAATGTGATCCGGGGTGCTGATTGCGGGCTGTGACGCCGCTAGCATGGCGATCCAGGCCGAGAGGCGCTGCAACGGACCCAGGTCCGCCACGCTCGACCTGAGTCTCTGACTGCAAGGGCGCCTCCGGAATCTTTTCTGGAGGGGTAGGCAGATGAGTGAAGCCGCGCTGCGGGACCTGCTGGATCAGCGGGTCGCGGTCCTCGACGGTGCGTGGGGCACGATGCTCCAAGGGGCGAAGCTGCAGCCCGCCGACTATCGGGGCGACCGGTTCGGCGACCACACGCACGATGTCACCGGTGATCCGGACCTGCTGAACCTGACACGTCCGGACGTGATCCTCGACGTCCACCGGCAGTACCTCGCGGCGGGTGCCGACATCACCACGACGAACACGTTCACCGCGACCAGCATCGGCCAGGCCGACTACGGTCTGCAGGAGTACGTGCGCGAGATGAACGTCGCCGGCGCGCGCCTGGCCCGCGAGGCCGCGGACGAGTTCGCCACGCCAGGCAGTCCCAAGTTCGTCGCCGGTTCGATCGGCCCGTTGAACGTGACGCTGTCGCTGTCCCCGCGCGTCGAGGACCCGTCGTACCGCGCGGTGTCCTTCCAGCAGGTGAAGGACGCGTACGCCGGGCAGATCGCCGCGCTCGCCGAGGGCGGTGTCGACCTGCTGCTGATCGAGACGATCTTCGACACTCTGAACGCGAAGGCTGCCGTCGCCGCGGCCCGTGAGGTCGCGCCGCAGTTGCCGCTGTGGATCTCCGTCACGATCGTCGACCTGAGCGGCCGGACGCTGTCGGGTCAGACGGTCGAGGCGTTCTGGAGTTCGGTCGAGCACGCCAAGCCGCTGGTCGTCGGCGTCAACTGTTCGCTCGGTGCCGCCGAGATGCGTCCGCACGTCGCCGACCTCGCGCGCTTCGCCGACACGTACGTCGCCTCGCACCCGAACGCCGGTCTCCCGAACGCCTTCGGTGGGTACGACGAGACGCCCGACGAGACCGCGGCGATGCTCGAGGAGTTCGCGCAGTCCGGGCTGGTCAACATCGTCGGCGGTTGTTGCGGGACGACTCCGGCCCACATCAAGCAGATCGCGCACGTCGTACAGGATCTCGAGCCGCGCACCGTCGTACGGCCGGATCACACGACGCGGTTCTCCGGGCTCGAGCCGTTCAAGATCGGCGCGGACACCGGGTTCGTGATGATCGGCGAGCGGACCAACGTGACCGGGTCGGCGAAGTTCCGCCGGCTGATCGAGGGTGACGACCACCAGGCCGCGGTCGACGTCGCGCTCGAGCAGGTGCGCGGCGGCGCGAACCTGCTGGACGTGAACATGGACGCCGACCTGCTGGACAGCGAGCAGGCGATGACCACGTTCCTGAACTTGATCGCGACCGAGCCCGAGGTGGCCCGGATCCCGATCATGATCGACAGCTCGAAGTGGTCGGTGCTGGAGACCGGGCTGAAGTGCGTGCAGGGCAAGGGCGTGGTCAACTCGATCAGCCTGAAGGAGGGCGAGGAGCAGTTCCTCGAGCACGCGCGCAAGATCCGCGACTACGGTGCGGGCGCCGTGGTGATGGCGTTCGACGAGCAGGGTCAGGCAGACACGGTCGAGCGCAAGGTGGAGATCTGCGGCCGGGCGTACGACCTGCTGACCCAGAAGATCGGCTTCCCGGCCGAGGACATCATCTTCGACCCGAACGTGCTGGCCGTCGCCACCGGCATGGCCGAGCACAACGGGTACGCGAAGAACTTCATCGAAGCGCTCCCGCTGATCAAGGACCGCTGTCCCGGCGTGCACATCAGCGGCGGTATCTCGAACCTGTCGTTCTCGTTCCGCGGTAACGACGTGGTCCGTGAGGCGATGCACTCCGCATTCCTGTTCCACGCCGGCAAGGTCGGCCTGGACATGGGCATCGTGAACGCGGGCCAGCTCGCGGTCTACGAGGACATCCCGAAGGACCTGCTGGAGCTGGTCGAGGACGTCATCTTCAATCGTCGCGAGGACGCCACCGACCGGCTGGTCGCGTTCGCCGAGAACGTGAAGGGCAAGGGCAAGCAGCGCGAGGTCGACCTTTCGTGGCGCGAAGGGCCGGTCGAGGAGCGGCTGTCACACGCGCTGGTGCACGGCATCGTCGACTACATCGAGGCCGACACCGAGGAGGCGCGGCAGCAGCTGCCCCGCCCGCTCGAGGTGATCGAGGGCCCGTTGATGGCCGGGATGAAGATCGTCGGCGACCTGTTCGGCGCGGGCAAGATGTTCCTGCCCCAGGTGGTGAAGAGCGCGCGGGTGATGAAGCGGTCGGTCGCGTACCTCGAGCCGTTCATGGAGGAGGAGAAGGAGCAGGCCCGCCGCGAGGGCCGCACGGAGATGGTGCGCGGCCAGGGCAAGGTCGTGCTCGCGACCGTGAAGGGCGACGTCCACGACATCGGCAAGAACATCGTCGGCGTGGTGCTCGGCTGCAACAACTACGAGGTCATCGACCTCGGCGTAATGGTGCCCGCGGCAAGGATTCTCGACACCGCGGTGGCCGAGGGCGCGGACGCGGTCGGGCTGTCCGGACTGATCACGCCGTCGCTGGACGAGATGGTGTCGGTGGCGTCCGAGATGCAGCGCCGCGGGCTGAAGCTCCCGCTGCTGATCGGTGGCGCCACCACGTCGAAGCAACACACCGCGGTCCGCATCGCACCGGCGTACGAGAAGACGACCGTGCACGTGCTGGACGCCTCGCGGGTGGTGGGCGTGGTGTCCGACCTGCTCGACGCCGACCGTGCCGATGCGCTTGCCAAGAGCAACAGCCTGGAGCAGGAGCGGCTGCGCGAGCAGCACGCGAACAAGCAGCGCAGTCCGCTGCTGACGGTCGAGCAGGCGCGGGCGAACAAGGAGCCGGTCGAGTACGGCGAGCTCCCGGTGCCGGCGTTCACCGGTCTCAAGCGCGTCTCACCGAGCATCGAGACGCTGCGCGCGATGATCGACTGGCAGTTCCTGTTCCTGGCCTGGGAACTGAAGGGGAAGTACCCGGCGATTCTCGATCAGCCGGTGGCGCGGGAACTGTTCGACGACGCGAACACGTTGCTGGACGAGATCATCGCCGACGGGTCCTTCACCGCCGAGGGCGTGTACGGGTTCTGGCCGGCGCACAGCGAGGGCGACGACATCATCCTCGACGGTCTGGACGCGTCGTTCCCGATGCTGCGGCAGCAGACCGAGAAGCCGGCGGGCCGGCACAACCGCTGCCTGGCCGACTACATCGCGCCGTCCGGTGACCACCTCGGTGGCTTCGGGGTCGCGATCCACGGGGCGGAGACGCTGGCGAAGTCGTACGAGGAACGCAACGACGACTACCGGGCGATCATGGTGAAGGCGCTGGCCGACCGGTTGGCCGAGGCGTTCGCGGAGTGGATCCACCTGGAGGCGCGGCGGGCGTGGTTCGAGCCGGACGCGCAGCCGGTGCTGGAGGACCTGCACGCCGAGCGTTTCCGCGGCATCCGCCCGGCGCTCGGCTACCCGGCGAGCCCGGACCACACCGAGAAGCGGGAACTGTTCGAGCTGCTCGAGGCCGACAAGCTCGGCCTCGGGCTGACCGAGTCGTTCGCGATGACCCCGGCGGCGGCCGTCTCCGGTCTGATCTTCGCCCACCCCGCGTCCCGCTACTTCAGCGTGGGCCGCGTGGGCCGCGACCAGATCCTGGACTACGCCGTACGGCGAGGACTCGCCGTCGACGAGGTCGAACGCTGGCTGCGCCCCAACCTCGCCTACGACCCGGAGTGAGGCGTCTATCGCCCGCGGGGACCTTCGGGACGCCTTGACCCCCACTGACTGAGCCAGGCGCGCGGTCCGCTGGTCGCCCTGCCGGCCCGGTCGTCGGTGCGGCTGCCGGTGCGGTTATCGCTGCGGTTGTCGGTGCCGGCCGCGCCTCGTGGCGAGCGCATGGCGGGATCGAGGCCGAACACCGGCTGGCCGGAATCGAGCAGTTCGAGAGCTGCCTTCCGCGCGGCGCTCTGGGGGTCGGCGCCGACGGTGCGCACCGCTTGGGCCGCCACGGCCGGGTCGGCGGCGCCGGTTTCGGGGTGCTTGACCGCAGCCTCGAAGCCGCGGCGCAGTGCGCCGGCGGTGAGCTCTCGCAGCTCGGCCGGTCCGGGCCCGTCGGCGCCGCGAATCATGCCGGTCATCGCCGTCCAGCGCCGATCGGGCGGTACGCCGATCAGCTCGCCGGCGATCGCGGCAATCTCCTGGGGGTCCGGCTCCCGACCCTGCTGCCGGACGATCTCGGCGAGCATCTCGCGCGCCGCCGGGGTGGCCGGGCCGCGGTCGGACCAGGAGAACTCCGGCGACGGGACATCGTCGGTGCGGATCAGACCTGCGGACTCGCTCTCGTGCCACACCGCGGCCAGCTGATCCTGGGTCACGATGTCGGCCAGCGCGGCGTTCAGCCGGGCCTCCGGGTGGGCTCCCGGGTTCCCCTGGAGATCCGGCAGCGGGCTCATGATCTCCACGACCTGAGTCGTCGTGTAGCCGGTGGCCTCGACCAGCGCCGTCCAGCGCGCCTGCCGTTGGCGTTGACTCGGGGCCTTCTTGCCGGCGTCATCGTGCTGCCGGCCGATCGCCGCGCGGACCGTTGCGAGGTGGCGCCGGGGAATGATCAGTGGCCGGTCGGGCGAACTCATCGCCCGTTCGAAGTAGTCCAGGTTCGGCTCTTTGTCGGAGATCAGAACCTGGCCGTCCCAGTGCGTGGCGGCGTACCGTCCGCCGATCGGGCCGATGGCCTCGACGACCGAGACCGCCCAGAAATACTCCGGGCCGATGCGCAGCTCTTCGTCAGCCATTGTTCTCCTGTCGTGCCGTGCGGGCCTTACGGTCTGCCGGCGCCGACGAGCGCGCCCGATCCAGCGTAGGGGCGCGGCGGGTTCACCGTGCCGATGTCACACTTTCGTGCGCGAACGACTCCCAGAGGGCATGAACACCATGAGTTCGACCGACACCTTCCTCGAGCAGCGCGAGTTGCTGTTCTCGATCGTCTACAACGTGCTCGGCAGCGTCGCGGACACCGAGGACGTGCTGCAGGAGACCTGGCTGGCCTGGTCCGGCCGCACCGACGTACAGAACCCGCGCGCGTACCTCGTGCGCGTGGCCGTGAACGCCGCGCTGGCTCGGCGGGCCTCGATCAACCGGCGCAAGGAGGAGTACGTCGGCCCGTGGCTGCCGGAGCCGGTGCTCACCCCGATCGACCCGGTGGAGCGGACCGAGGCGGTCTCGCTCGCGATGCTCGTCGTACTGGAGACGCTGACGCCGTTGGAGCGCGCGGTGTTCGTGCTGCACGAGGTGTTCGGGTATCAGTTGGCCGAGATCGCGGGGATCCTCGGGCGGACGCCGGCCGCGGTACGGCAGCTCGCGCATCGGGCGCGGGAGCACGTCCGGGCGCGACGGCCACGGTTCACCGCGGATCCGCAGGTGCGGTTGGACGTGACGCAGCGGTTCATCGACGCGATCGTCGGCGGGGATCTGAACGCGCTGATGGAGGTGCTGGCGCCGGACGTCACGTTGTGGGCCGATGGAGGTGGCAAGGCGCGTGCCGCCGGGCTGCACCCGATCCTGGGCCGGGACCGGATCGCGCCGTTGATCATCGGCGATCGGCTGCGCCGCCCGGTGCCGTCGCTCGGTGTCGAGTACCGCACCGTGAACGGTGACCCGTCGGCGGTGCTCCTCACCGGCGCCACGCCGTACGCCGTGATCGTGCTGGAGGTCGAGGGCGATCAGATCACCGGGATCTACGCGATCACCAACCCGGACAAGCTCGCCCACCTGGCGGTGAACTGAGATGACCACACTCGCTGTTCTCGTGGTCGCTGTGACCGTTGCGATCAACGCGTTCTCCGGGATCGCCGCGCTGTTGCACTGGCAGCCGATCCTGCCGGGGATGGCGAAGGCCGGCGTACCGGAGTCCTGGCTGTCGTTCCCGATCGGGACGTTGAAGACCGCGGGCGCGCTCGGGTTGCTCGCCGGGCTGATTGGGCAGCTTCCGTCGTTGGTGGCGGCGGCCGCGATTGGGCTGTTGTTGTTCTTCGTGTGTGCGTTGTACACGCATGTGCGCGCCGCGGATTACACCGCCCAGTTCGCGCTCGCGGTGTTCTTCCTGGCGATGGCCTGCGCCTCGTTGGTGCTTACTCTCGAGGCATGAGCGTGAGAGCTGCTGTTGCCGGGGACACCGATGCGGTTGCTGCGATTTGGTACGACGGTTGGCTGGACGGGCATCTCGGGCATGTCCCTGACGAATTGGTCGCGGTGCGGACCGAGGAATCGTTCTGGATGCGTGCTGCGCAACGGATTGCGGACACGACGGTCTCGATAGTCGGTGACGAGGTCGCGGGGTTTGTGATGGTGGTGGGGGACGAGGTGGAGCAGGTGTACGTCGGGCGCGAGCACCGTGGCGCGGGAGTGGCCGGCGTACTGCTGAGTGAGGCCGAGCGGCAGGTGAAGGCGAACGGGCATCAGCAGGCCTGGCTGGCCGTGGCGACCGGGAACGCGCGGGCGCGACGCTTCTACGAGCGCAGCGGCTGGACGGACGCGGGCGCCTTCGACTACCCGGCCGCGGTCGGCGACGGAACGCTGCCGGTGCCCTGTCATCGATACGTGAAGGCCGTCTGACTACGTGCAGGTTTCCCCTGGTCTTCCGGTTGTCGCGCCGCCGACAGGCCCGGGGCGGGGTTAGTTTGCTTCGGCAAGCATTCCCGTTCTGAAGGGGTCACGATGGCATTCCGTTCCTGGCGCCGGCCGTCCCGTCGGGTGGTTCTGACCGGCGTCGCCGCAGTAGCGATGGCATCGGTGGTCGGTGGGGTCGCGTACTCCGCCGGCGCCGCGACGCAGCAGCCGGCGATCCAGACGTCGACGCCGCACAGCGAGAAGCAGGTCACCAACATCGACGTACTGCGCCAGCAGTTGCGCAACTACTACGGCGACCCGCTCGGCAGCGGCACGTTCGCGGACGACAGCTACTACGCCAAGGAGGCCCGCTCGGTGGCCGCCGCCGGCACGCGCTGGATCTCGGTGCCGCACCACACGCGCAAGACCAAGGCGATCCTGCTGGACGTCGACGACACTGCGCTGGCGACCTGGAACTACGAGATCTTCAGCAACTGGGCGTACAACCCGACCACCAACGCGGACTACGTGCTGAACCAGAAGTTCCCGGCCGTCCCGGGCATGGTCGACATGGTGAAGAAGGCCCAGGCCGAGGGGTACGCGATCTTCTTCCTGACCGGCCGCGGTGCCGCGCAGGAGAAGGCCACGCTCGGCAACCTGACCACCGACGGTGTCGGCGTCGACGCCGGCTACCCGGCGCCGACCGCGCTCAGCAACGGTGAGGACGGCCTGTTCACCAAGCCGGCCGTCGCGGACTACCCGGACTACCTGAAGCAGGCCTGCGCCGGCGACCCGAACGGCTCGTGTACGACGATCCACTACAAGTCGGCCACCCGGGCGCACATCGAGTCCCTCGGCTACGAGATCGTGGCGAACTTCGGCGACCAGTACTCCGACCTGAAGGGCGGCTCCGCGGACCGCACCTTCAAGCTCCCGAACCCGAACTACTACCTGCCCTGATCCCGGGGCAGCGCGCCGTACAGCAAGGTCCGTAGGCCGTCGGTCAGTGACGGCCCGAAGTCCATCCTGATCGCCTCGAGTGCCGGATCGGCCTCGTAGGCGGCCAGGATGGCCGGCACCGGGTGCGAGTGTGACCAGATCGCCCCGGCGAGCAGGCTCGCGGTGGCGATGAAGCGACCCGCGCCGTCCCGGCCGAGCTCCGGCAGGACGCCCTCGACCGCTGCGATCATCTGCTGGTAGGCGACCGCGGCCGCGCGTTTGAACGTCAGCGCGGTCTCGGTCGTGATATTCCGCTCGAGGACCGCCGCCTGCGCACTGATCAGGTCGCAGAGCACCGGCCGCTTGGCCAGCGTGCCGACGATGGCGCTGATCAACTGCTCCCCGCGCTCGGTGACCGACAACTCGGGAAGCGCGTCGCCGAGCGTCGCCGCCAGGTCCTGCACCCAGGCCGTCAGTTCGCTGCTCGACAGCTCGAGCAGGACCGCCTCGCGCGAGTCGAAGTAGTTCAGCACGTTCGACTTCGCGAGGCCGACGCGGCGACTCAGCTCGTTGAGGCTGAGGTCGGCGACCGGCATCTCGGTCAGCATCGTGGCCGCCGTCGCGAGGATCGCCCGGCGCCGCTCGGCCCGCTGCTCGGCGCTCCGCGCGCGCTGGAAAGTCATCTCCTCATTCTACAGACCGACGGTCTGTTGTTATCGTACCGATGGTCTGATAACGTCGATCTCATAACAGACCACCAGTCTTTTATGGAGAGTGGATCATGTACGACGTCCCTGATCAGACCGGCAAGCTCGTTGTCGTCACCGGCGCCAACAGCGGCACCGGTAAAGAGGCCACGAAACGTCTCGCGGCGGCCGGCGCCCGCGTGGTGATGGCCGTCCGGACCCCGGCGAAGGGCGAGGCCGCGAAGGCCGAGATCCTCGCCGCGCATCCCGAGGCCCAGCTGGAGGTACGGCGGATCGACCTCGCCGACCTCGCCTCGGTCCAGGAGTTCGCCGACCAACTGAGCGCCGACGAGCCGCACCTGGATGTACTGGTGAACAACGCCGGCGTGATGGTCCCGCCGACCCGGATCACCACGAAGGACGGTTTCGAGCTGCAGTTCGGCTCGAACTTCCTCGGTCCGTTCGCGCTCACCGTGCGGCTGCTGCCGTTGCTCCTCGCCGCACCGGCGCCTCGGGTCGCGACGATGTCGAGCGGGGCGGCGTACCAGGGTGAGATCGAGTTCGACGACCTGCAGTGGGAGCGGCGGTACCGGCGTACGGCGGCGTACGCGCAGTCGAAGCTTGCGGACCTGATCCTGAGCAACCACCTCGCCAAGCTGTCGGCCGAGCGCGACTGGGGTCTGGTCAGCGTCGCCGCGCACCCCGGCTACACGCGCACCAACCTGCAAAGCGCCGGCGCCAACCTGGGCCCCAAACGGCAGTCCTTCGCGTGGCGGCTCTTCCTGGAGCACAACCCGATTCCCAAGCAGGACGTGGAGATCGGCACCGAACCGCTGCTGTTCGCCGCCGCGGACCCAGCCGCCAAGGCGGGGGAGTATTACGGACCCGATGGTCTGTTCGGCCTGGTCGGCAAAACCACCCTCGTCCGGAACCCGAAGCGCGCCACCGATCCGGAGGTCAACGCCCGGCTGTGGGAGGTCTCGGAAGGACTGACGGGCGTCGCGTTGCCCTCTATCCTGCGGAAATGAGCGAGTGGTCGAGCGGGGGAATCTACGAGTCGTACGTCGGCCGCTGGAGCCGGCTCGTCGCGACCGAGTTCGTCGACTGGCTCGGTCGACCGGCCGGCCTGCGCTGGCTCGACGTTGGCTGTGGGACGGGTGCGCTGACCAGCACGATCCTTCGGACGGCGGACCCAGTGGCGGTGCTCGGTGTCGACCCGTCGGCCGGCTTCGTCGAGTACGCCCGGCAGCACGTCCACGACGAGCGGGCGAGCTTCGACGTGCGGTCGGCGGCCGAGCTGCCTGACGGTCCGTTCGACGTGGTGGTCGCGGGCCTGGTGCTCAACTTCGTGCCGGAGCGGGTCGAGGCGCTGCGCCGGATCCGCGAGATCGGTGCGACGGTCGCCGTCTACGTGTGGGACTACGCCGATGGCATGCAGTTGATGCGGTACTTCTTCGACGCGATGGTCGAGGTGCGTCCGCAGGATCGCGAGTACGACGAGGGCCGCCGGTTCACTTTCTGCACCGAGGAAGGGCTGAAGGGGCTGTTCAGCGCCGCCGGGTTCGATGCGGTGCGGACGCGCGAGATCGTCGTACCGACGGTGTTCGCGTCGTTCGACGACTACTGGCAGCCGTTCCTCGGTGGGCAGGGGGTCGCGCCGGCGTACCTGCGGAGTCTCGCCGAGCCGGATCACCTGGCGTTGCGCGACGCCGTGCGGGCGCGGCTGCCGATCGAGGCGGACGGGTCGATCAAGCTGACGGCGCGGGCGTGGGCGGCGGCGGGCTGACCCGTCGGCCGAGGTAATCGTCACGCAGCAGGCCGTACAGCAGATCGTCGGTCCACTCGCGCTTGATCCACGTGTTCGACAGCCGCAGTCCCTCACGCGTGAAGCCGACGCGCTCGAGCAGCTTGGCCGACGCGGTGTTGCGGGCGTCGCACTCGGCCGAGACCCGGTGCAGCTCCCGCTCGACGAACGCGTACTCCAGCAGCCCGAGCACGGCCTCGGACGCGTAGCCCTGCCCCTGGTATTCCGGTGCGAGCGTGAACCCGAGATCGGCCTGCATCAGGTTCTTGTGCAGGTTCAGCCCGATATCGCCGATCAGTACGCCGTCCAGGTCGACGGCGTACTGGAACCAGCCGGGCGCCTCCGGATCGCTCTGCGCGAACCGCTCGACGTTCTCCCGCGCCTCGTCCATCGGCACCGGCGCCTCCCAGCCCTGGTACCGCGCCACCGCGGGAACCGAGCGGTACGCCGCGAACGGTTCGGCATCGTCAAGGGTGAAACGGCGCAGGGTCAGCCGTTCGGTGCTCGCGAACATCGGGCCATCATGTCAAGAACGCGCGCTCGACTCCGTCCTTTTATGAGAGGAGAGCGCCGATGAAGTTCCTACTGATCCTGCGGGGTGCCGGGGAGGCACGGCTGCGGCGTGACGAGTTCGAGCGAGCCGCCCACGACGCCGGTGAACTGGTCGGCAGCGGGCTGCTCGCGGATCCCCAACTGGCCATCCAGCTACCCGGCCGGCTGCCCGAGTGCGAACCCAGCCAGATCGACGGGTACTACGTCATCGACGTCGACACCCGCGACCGCGCGATCGAGCTCGCCCGCCTACTGCCCGACACCCGAGCCCCCGGCCGCTCCGTCGAGATCCGCGCCCTCATGCAACCCACCGCCGCCGACTTCTAGTCCTTGACGACTTCGAACCAGAGGCTGGTGGCGAGTGGGGACTCGGTGACGCTCTTTCGCTGGAGCCGGACGGTGCGGCCGCCGGGGTGGTCGAAGAGGCGGGTGCCGTCGCCGAGCATCACCGGGGCGAAGAGCAGCAGAACCTCGTCGAGTTCACCGGCCTCGACGCATTGCTTGGCGATGTTGGCGCCGATGACGTTCACGTACTTGTCGCCGGCCGCTGCCTTCGCCTGCGCGAGCGCCTTGGGGAAGTCGTCGACGTAGGTGACATCGGGCTCGGGCGTGGACGGTGGGCGGTGCGTGACGACGTACAGCGGGCCGTTCCAGCCGCCGCCGAACGCCTCGCCCTCGCCGGCCTCGCCCTTGTGTGGGTCGTCGCCGTCGTGCGATCGCCGGCCGACCAGCAATGACCCGATCCGCGGGACCAGTTCGTCGACCTCCGGATTGGGCCCGAGGTACGGGCGCATCCACTGCATGTCCCCGTCCGGTCCGGTGATGAAGCCGTCCACCGACATCGTCACCGAGTACAAGACCTTCGCCATGCGTGCCTCCTGAGAGTGGGTTGGTTCTCGTTGGGACGAGTGAGCGCGGAAAAACTCATCGGCACGCCCCGCTGCGGTCGTTCGGCTGGGATCTGGGTAGCCTTCCGGCAACTTGGTTTCCAGTGCGTGAGGCGAGGTGGAGCGGCGATGCCCGAACTGGACGACGTCCGCCCGCCGAACCCGGCTCCGATCGATCTCGGGCGAGCGTCGCAGGCGCGGGTGTACGACGTACTGCTCGGGGGCAAGAACGCCTTCGAGGTCGACCGGCAGTTCGTCCAGGAGCTGCTCAAGATCGCCCCGGAACTGCCCGAGCTGACTCGGCAGAACCGCCGGTGGATGGCTGAAGCGGTGACCCGGATGGCGACCGACGGCCGGATCGACCAGTTCCTCGACCTCGGCGCCGGACTCCCGACCGCGGAGAACACCCACGACGTCGTACTGCGGACCAACGCCGCCGCGAAGGTCGTGTACGTCGACCACGACCTGACCGCGATCTCGCACGGCCGGGCGCTGCTCGCCGACGAGCAGCGCAGCTTCTTCGCGGGCGCGGACCTGACCGACGCGGCGGCCGTCCTGACAGATCCGGTGGTGACCGGCGCGCTCGATCTGACCCGCCCGGTCGGGATCCTGCTCGGCATGGTTCTGCACTCGGCCGCCGATCCCGGCGCCGTCGTCGCGGACTACCTGGCCGCCGTGCCGGCCGGTTCGTACCTGGCGCTCACCCACCCGATCAACCCGCGCGACGGTGGCCGGCTGGCTGGGTTCTCGACCGCGATCGAGGGGAAGCTGCGGGACACGTTCCCGCACATCCGGTTCCGGACCCGGGACGAGGTGGCGGCGCTCCTCGGCGGGCTCGAGCTGGTCGAGCCGGGGCTGGTCGACCTGACCTCCTGGTGGCCGGACGACGAGCGGAAGCTCAGCACCACCGGCGCGGGACAGCTCCTGCTGGTCGCGCTCGGCCGCAAACCCGGGTAATTCACTGGTGTCCGGCGACCGCCCGGACCATGATGGGTCGCATGTCTGCCAAGGCTGCTGCCGCTCACTGATCGCCCGCGCGCCCCGATGAATGCCGGCGCGTCCGATCAAGCCCGTCCTGCCGACGGGCCCCGAAGCGTGCAGTCCTTCAGCCTTGGAGCCAGCCATCCCATGACCACCCAGTCATCCTGGGTCGAGGTCGCGTGCGACGAGTCGGGGTTCTCCGGAACCAACCTGCTCGACCCCACCTCACCCGTCATCACCCACGCCAGCGTCGATCTCCCCGAAACCGCGGCCGCCGATCTCGTCGACGTACTGCGGACCCGTTTGCGCCGCCGCACGGAGTACAAGGCCAACCAACTCCTGCGCTCCGAGCAACGACCCGCGCTGGAATGGTTGCTCAGCACCCTGCGCGGTCATGCGCACGTCCACGTCATCGACAAGACCGCGTACGTCGCCGCGCGGGTGTTCGAACTGTTCACCGAGGAGCCGTCGTACGGCGCGGGCACCAGCCTCGCCACGGATCACTCGGAGGTGGTCGCGGCGCTGCGGCATCGGACCGGGTTCCTCGCGGCGTTCGTGGACCTGACGCGGACGAAGCGGGTGCGGTTACTGGATCACGCGGCGCTCGATCGGTTTTTCGCGACGTTGCCGGCCGACGTTCCCGCGCTGCGGGCGGTGACCCGGGCCCGGGTCGAGGAGGTGATGCAGCGGCTGATCGACGAGGATCCGGAGCTTCCTCCGCCGCTCGAGCCGCTGGTGCCGGCGCTCGCCGAGACGGTGCTGTACTGGAGCGCCGGCGGTCGTTCGGTCGCCGTGGTGCACGACGAGCAGAGTGCGCTGACCCCGGGACGGGTGGCCAGGCTGGGCGAGTACCTCGCCGGACGGTTCGAACCGGCGCCGTTGCGGTCGTTCGAGCAGGTCGACTCGAAACACGATCCGCGGGTGCAGGTGGCCGACTTTCTGGCCGGGATCGCCCGGCGCCGCAGACCGGACCTGGTGGAACTGCTGGCGCCCTACACCTGCGCGGCGACGAAGTCCTCCCAGGTGTGAGTGCCGACGGTGGCGCCGGTCAGGGTCAGGTTGTCGCCCGCGCGGTACACCTTGCCCGCCTTGCCCGGGACGCGGACGGGCAGCGAGAGCCGGTGCTTGCCGGTCGCCTTCAGGTAGTCGTGGGCGAGCTCTGACAGGCTGTACACCTTCGGGCCGACCAGGTCGGGGACCAGACCCTGCGGCTCGCCGAGCGTCAGTTCGGCCAGCCGCTGGGCCACGTCCCGGCTGTCGACCGGCTGGAACCGGATCCCACCGGGCGTCGGGAGGATCGGCAGTTTCGCCATCGCCCGCACCGTGTTCCAGGCGAAATCGTGCAGCTGGGCGACCCGCAGTACCGTCGACGGCACCGTGGAGCCGCGGACCGCCTGTTCGGCGCCGAGCTTGGACTTGAAGTAGGTCAGCGGCAGTTGGTCGACCGCGGTCACCGAGATGTGTACGAGGTGGCCGACGCCGGCCTGCTCGGCCGCCTGCACCAGGTTGCGGGTGCCGATGTCGTCACCCTTCGGGCCGCCGGCGAGGTGCAGGACGACGTCCACGCCGTCCACCGCCGCCTCGAGACCGTCGCCGGTCAGCAGGTCGACGGCCACGTACTCGACGCCGTCGCCGCGGTCCTGCGCGTGCCGGCTGAGGACGCGGACCTTGCCGCCGGCCGCCTGCAGCAGCGGGACCACCTGCCGGCCGATCGTTCCGGTACCGCCGGTGACGAGGATGGTGCTCATGGTCGCGCTCCGTTCGCTGGGACTCTGTGGGGTTCTGATGCGCTGACGGAGCAGGGTGGGGGGAGTGTGACCGAATGTGAGCTGGAATACATCCAGGCAAAATGTCGAGGGTCTGCCGGCGCCTCCGACGTAGGGGGTGTCGGGCGCACAACGGCGTACCGGCGGAGACAGCGACCTGGAGGTCCGAGATGAAGTACGTGGTACTGATCCACTCGAACATGCAGCCGTGGGGACACCCGACGATCGACTTCACCGAGGTCGGCCGCGCGGTCCCGGCCGACGAGCGGGCGGCGATGGGCAAGGAGTTCGACGCGATGCTCACCGAGCTGTCCGCGTCCGGTGAGCTGGTCAGCGGGCTGGCGTTGGACGCCCCGAAGACCGGCCGGGTTTACCGGCACGACGGCAAGAAGCCGGTCAGCACCGACGGCCCCTACGCCGAGACGAAGGAACAGCTGGCCGGCTTCTTCGTCCTGGACTGCGCGACCCGGGAACGTGCCGAGGAACTGGCGGAGAAGTTCGCCGGACCTGGCGACACCATCGAGCTGCGCCCGGAGTGGGAGTTCTGACGTGACCGGCACCGGGATCCGGCCGAGCGACCCGGCCGGATCCCGCCGTGCCGCTCCAGTTTTCGCCACATGTTCCGAAACCAGCCGTTGCGGACAGTAACGCGCGGTGTGTGACGTAGTCCGGGATTCGGAGTGACGTACGCCGTACCGCGGCGGCGAAAGCTCCCTTACTCTGAATGACTTATCGAGCGTCAGGAGGGGTGGGCCGTGACGACTGTCTTGCTGATGGGGCCGCCGGGGGCGGGCAAAGGGACGCATGCGGGTCATCTGGCAGGCCATCTCGGGGTGCCCGTCGTCTCCACCGGCGACCTGTTCCGCCGCAACATCGCGGAGCGGACCGAGCTCGGCCGGACGGCACAGGGCTATCTCGACGCGGGGGAGTACGTGCCCGACGAGGTCACCAACGGGATGGTCCGCGACCGGCTCGCCGGCGCCGACGCCCGTCCGGGTTTCGTCCTCGACGGCTACCCGCGGACGCTCCACCAGGCGAAGGTCCTGGACGAGATGCTCCACGGGCAAGGGCGTTCGCTCGACGCGGCCGTCGTCCTGCAGGTCGAGGTGGACGCTCTGGTCACCCGGCTGCTCCGGCGCGCCGAGATCGAGCACCGCTCGGACGACACCGAAGACGTGATCCGCCGCCGCTTCGAGGTCTACCACGAACAGACCGCACCGCTGCTCGACTTCTACGCCGACCGCGGCATCCACTACGAGGTCGACGCGTCCCCCGACGTCGACACCGTTCGTGCGAGTGTGTGGCAGGTCGCGGTCGAACTCAAGCAGGCCGCCTGACCGTTGCTGGTGGCAACCACGGCCAGGAGGATCCGTCAGTTGCGCCAGGTCGGGGCGACCGACTTGCGGTAGGTGCGGCCGAACAGACCGACGATCAGCGTGAGCACCGGCTTCGGCACGGTGCCGGTGATGGCGTCGGACTCGGCCGGTGTCGCGCCGTCCAGCGCCCAGGCGAAGAACGTGCCGCCCTCGGTCGGGCCGACCTTCGCGAACTCGCGGCCCATCGCGCGCATCTCCGGCGTACCCTCCTTCTCCAGGTAGACGGACTCGATCTCCGCCTCCTCGTGGTCGAGGTGCTGAACGGTGGCCCGCTGCAGCCCGCGCATCGCGGTCAGTGCGGCCTCCGCGTCCGAGGTGCTCGCCGACCTCTGCAGCGCAGCCATCGCGGTCCGGGTGGTCGCCAGCGCGTCGGCCATGGTGTCGTGCTCGGCGTCCAACTCCGTCAGTACGTCGTGGCTCACACCGACCTTCTCCAAGGCCGGCCAGGCGATGTCGTGCTCACCCTGGTGGTGCCGGGTGAGCTGCGCGTCGAAGTTCTTCCAGGCCGTCGCCAGCTGCTCGGCCCGCTGCCGGTCCCCGGCCGGGAACTCTCCCAATGCGTCAATGAAGCGATCCAGATCCCGGCGTACGGCGGCGTGGATCGCGCGGTTCATGCTCATTTCCCCCATGACCCGGAGTATCCGTCCGGGAACAACCGTTGACCAGAGCAAGTTGATGGTGAATATGCATGGTGAGTACAAGGTGCCGGGCGGCAAGCTCGTGGTCGCCGATCTGGATGTCGTCGATGAACACGTGCGGAGCGCGCAGATCTCCGGGGACTTCTTCCTCGAGCCGGACGACGCGCTGGAGCGGATCAACGGTGCCTTGGCAGGGCTCCCGGTGGACACCGCGGCGGCGCAGATCGCGGCCCGGGTGCGTGGCGCGCTGGGCGACGGCGTCGAGATGCTCGGGTTCTCGCCCGAGGCGGTCGCGGTCGCGGTACGCCGGGCGTTGACCGGCGCGACCGGATGGCGGGATCACGCGTGGCAGTTCGTGCACGACGTACCGCGGGAGCCGGCGCTGCAGATGGCCCTCGACGAGGTGCTCACCGAGCAGGTCGGGTCGGGTGAACGCCCACCCACGCTGCGCCTGTGGGAGTGGTCGTCGAACGCGGTCATCATCGGCAGCTTCCAGTCCGTGCGCAACGAGGTCGACCTCGACGGCGCGGCCCGCCACGACGTGACCGTGGTACGCCGGATCAGCGGCGGCGGCGCGATGTTCGTCGAACCGGGCAACACGATCACCTACTCGCTGTACGTTCCGGAATCACTCGTCTCCGGACTGTCGTTCGTCGAGTCGTACGCGTTCCTCGACGACTGGGTCATTGGCGCGCTCAACGATCTCGGTATCGCGGCGACGTACCAGCCGATCAACGACATCACCTCGCCGGCGGGCAAGATCGCCGGCGCCGCCCAGAAACGCTTCGCCGGCGGCGCCGTCCTGCACCACGTGACGATGGCCTACGACATGGACGCCTCGAAGATGCTCGAGGTACTGCGGATCGGCCGCGAGAAGCTGTCCGACAAGGGCACCACGAGCGCCAACAAGCGCGTCGACCCGCTGCGCAGTCAGACCGGGCTCGACCGCGCGGACGTGATCGAGCGGATGGTCGGCACGTTCCGGAACCGCTACGGCCTGGAATCCGGGGCGATCGACGACGCGACCGTCGCCGTCGCCTCCGAGCGGGTCGCCGCGAAGTTCGGCACCGAGGAGTGGCTCACGCGGGTGCCGTGATCGGTACGGCGTTGCCGCTGACCCGCACGCGGTTGTCGTCGGGGCGCAGCTCGACCGTGATGAGACTCGGCCGCCCGAGGTCGTCGCCCTGGTGCAGCGTGATCGACGGCTGCCCGAGCCCGAGCTCGCGCAGGTAGGCCCCGAACGCGGCCGCGGCGGCACCGGTCGCCGGGTCCTCGACCACGCCGCCCACCGGGAACGGGTCGCGGACGTGGAAGACGGTCGGCGATTCGCGCCAGACGAGCTGCAGGGTGGTGAGGTCGAGGCCGAGCATGTACGCGAGCAGGCGGTCGAAGTCGTAGTCGAGCGCCGCGAGTCGTTGCCGGGTCGCGGTACCCAGGATCAGGTGGCGCGCTCCGGCGTACCCGATCCGTGGTGGCAGGGCCGGGTCGAGGTCGTCGGCGGACCAGCGCAGGATGTCGAGGACCTCGGTGATGTCCCCGGCCGGTTCGACGGCCGGCTCGACGCTGGTGAGGGTCGCGCGGAGGGTGTCGTCGACGGTGACCGGCACGATGCCGGCCGGCGTCGAGAAGACGATCTCGCCCGGACCGTGGCGCTCCGCCAAAGCGACGGCCGTGGCGACCGTGACATGCCCGCAGAACGGGACCTCGGCCTTGGGGGAGAAGTACCGCACCGGGAGCGGGCCGCTGCCGTCCGGGCCCTCGGTGAGGAAGGCGGTCTCGGAGTACCCCACGTCGGCCGCGATCGACAGCATGGTGGCGTCGTCGAGCCCGCGCGCGTCCAGAACCACGCCGGCCGGATTACCACCGGCCGGGTCGGACGCGAAGGCGGTGTAGCGAAGAACGGTCGTCATACCAGCCATCCAATCACCGCCCGCCAGCGGTTATCGCGTCCAGTCGAGCTGCTGCTCCGGAATCGCCAGCCCACGTCCGAACTCCTTCGCCTCCTCCCGCGCCGCGTCGTCGCCACGCCGGTACCGGAACACCCGCCCGGGGAAGATCACGAAGCTCTCGTGCTCGTCGTGAAAGTCGGCGTACCACCCCGGACTCGCCAGCGTTCGCGACAACACCTCGGCCAGCTCCGCCCCACGCTCGACGTCGAACTCGAGCAACGACCAGACATCAGGCTGGGCCACCGACGTACCACCGACGGCAATCCGGCTGACCTTCCGGACAGCCAACGGGATGTCAGCCACCTCGGCCCCAACCCCAAGACTCTCGACAATCAACACTCCGGAATACATGCCGATGACGCTATGCGGTGCCACCGACAATCAAGCGTTGCCGGCCAGCTCTGCGATCTGCTGGACGTAATCGACGAGATGCGGGTCGTGCTCCTCGAACGGATAGGCAACGTAGTAGGCGTCCACCGCCGTCTGAGCGTCGGCAAATCCACACCTCGGCCACAGGGCAGTCAGGTCGTCATGGTCCGGTGCGCGGCCGGCCAGCAGTTTCATCAAGAACACCTGCTCCGGCGGAGGGCCCAGAACCGTGAGATGGCTGTGTTCGTACAGCACGGCGCACTCATCGAGATCGAGTCCGGCAGGCATGAACATAGCCGCCGAGTCGTTGAGCCAAGTCGGCCGCAGGCCGTGCCGTTCGCCAACCCGGCGTACGACGGCTTTGACGTCCTCGGTCAACCGGGTCAGGGAATCGACATCCGCGGTGGACTCTCGCAGGCCATGCAGCGCCAGGTACGAACCTCCGACGACCACCAGTCGGCAGACGAGGTCTTCGCGAGCCAACTCATCGGCAACTTCTGCCAGATGGTTGAGGATCTCAGCCTTGCCGAGCACGGCGGCGCTCGGCATAGGCGAACCGTGACTCATGCTGCGTCGCGCCAGAGATCATGCTCGGCGAGCCAGATGTTGCGTGCTGCGAGCTGTGCCGGAGCTTGCGCTCGTGCCTGGCGGACCCGCGCCGGCGTACCAGGCGCCTCCCATGGGGTGGGGGAGGGCGGAACCGACCTGGTCCATCGGGGTCGCGGGACCCCGGCGTCGTCGGCGAGCTTCTCCGCCATGCCGGCCAGGAGCGCGTCGAACGCGGCGTCGCCGGTTCGGTGCGGCGGGGACGCGATCGCTGTCGCGGTGAGATCGCGATGCTCGACGACTGTGTCGATGAAACCGCGCAAGCGCGTCCAGTTGACCTTGCGAACCTTCGCGCCCGGGGAATGGGCCCCTGCCAGGCGCGCGATCGTGAGTTCTGGAGGCAACTGGGACTGTTCAACGGTCAGCGTCAGGTGCTGACCGGCGGCCGCGATCAGTCGCGAAAGCATCGTCAACGTGGGATCACTGAAGCCGGTCTCGATCCTCGAGACCGTGGACGTCGGGACTCCGGCCCTGGTGGCGAGCGCGCTCCGCGACAGGCCGGCGTCCTCGCGTGCCCGTCTGAGCAGTTCGCCTGCACTCATACCTGGTAGCATATATGCAACAGTAGACGACGAACAATACGAGGTGAGATGGAGATCGGGTATCTGATCTTGTATGTCGGGGATCTGGAGGCGTCCGTCGGGTTCTACCGGGACGTGGTCGGGTTCGCGTACAAGTTCACCGACGCGGGGTATGCGGAGTTCGACGCGGGTGGGGTGCGGTTCGCGTTGTACGAGCGGCGGCGCGCGGAGTGGCTGACCGAGAGCACGGTGACACCCGGCGCCGGTGGGGAAGTGGTGGTGCCGGTGGACGATGTCGATGCGTACGCCGAGCGGTTGCGCGCAGCCGGCGTACCGCTGCTGAGTGGGCCGGCGGACCGTCCGTGGGGACATCGGACGGTCCACGTCGCCGACCCGGACGGGTTCGTGGTCGAGTTCGCGGAGGAGATCCCGCGGGCCCGGCAGCGGCGGCAGGTCTAGTTCTGCCAGCGACGCCTGGTCATGCCGCTGATCATCACGATCCAGAACAGGCCCCACAGCAGCCACGGTGCGGTAAGGGCGATCGAGCTGATCACCAGGCCGACCATCAGGAACGGCGCGATCATCATGAACGCCGGCGGTGGACCGGGCCGCCGCAGCGGTCGGGCCGCGCCGTGCGGTACCAGTTCCGTCGTCGACGGGAGGTCGTCGAAGAGCTGGTCGAAATCGTCGGAGTACCGCGCGCGCGTCGCCTGCTCGCTGCGCTCCTCGAACTCGGCCTGGGTCAGCCGCCCGGCCACGAAATGCTCACTCAGCAGAGCAACGGCCTGGTCTCGCTCGGCGTCCCCGATCCGCACCCGCTTCGCCGGTACGTCGCCGCGCCGGCCGTCACGCCCCGCATCCCGTGGGTCGTCCCAGCTCGTCTCGCGCCAGTCGCCGACCCAGCCGGGGCCGCCCCAACGACCGCCCCACCCGGGGCCACCGCGCCCCTGTTCGGGCCGGTCGGCAGCGGACTCGTCGTACCACCGGGGGCCGTTCCAGCCCTGCCAATCGCGCCGGCGGCCGGCGCCGGGACCGCCACGCCGCCGGCGGTCCCGGTCGGGCGATGTCATGAGCGGTCCTGTTCAGTGCTGTCGCCGTCCTCGGCGAGGATCCCGTACAGCTTGCGCCGCAGATCCGCGACCGCGTCCCGCGCCCGCGCCTGCTGGTCCGGAGTACCGCTGGCGAGGATCTGCCACATCGCGGTCGCGACCTGGCCGAGCAGCGGGCGGAACCCGTTCTCGTCGTCACCCTGGGGAGCGCTCATCGTCTCCCACGGCGCGGACACCTCGTCCTGGTGCTCGCCGACGTACGTCCGGCCCTCGTCGGTCAGCCGGAACGTCCGCCGCCCGACCTCCGCGTCCGCGGTCACCAGGCCCTCGTCCTCGAGTTGCTGCAGGGTCGGGTAGATCGAGCCGGGGCTCGGCTTCCACACGCCGCCGCTGCGCTCGGCGATCTCCTGGATGATCTGATAGCCGTTCATCGGCTGCTCCGCGAGCACGGCGAGGATCGCCGCGCGCACGTCGCCGCGGCGCGCCTTGGGTCCGCGCCAGCGCGGCGGCGGTCCCCACGGCGGACCGAACATCTGCCCGCCGCCGAACATCCCCCACTGCGGCCCGAAGTGCTGCTGGTGGTGTCCCTTGGTGCTCCGCCGGCTGCCGGTCATCGCCGCGCGCAGCTCATCCACGATGTCGTCGAAGTTCGAACAATGCCGTGCGAGCTGCTGCCAGGGCCAGCCCGCGGCGTACGCCGATCCGGTCATCTCGACCACCCGTTCCTCACGAATGTGATTGCGATAGTTCGACGATATATCGCGAACAATCGCAACCCAAGGAAACTCAGGCGTTGAAGTTCAGCCCGGACGCCGTCGCCGTCAGCACCACCGCGCCACCCACCACGGAGACCCCGCTGAGCTGGGCGCCGAACGGCAGCGGGGGGATCGTGATCCCCTGCGCGAGCTGGTTCTTCAGGGCGTTCCGGAGTACCGACGGAAGCGTGGTCGACAACTGGGAGACGTCCACGGCGATCTTGCCGTTCTGGATCTGCGGCAGGACCGGTACGTCGATCTTGACGCCCTGGACCGTCGCCTGGGCATGCACCTTGCCGTCGACGACCGGCATCTGCAGGCCCTCGAGTCCGGTGCTCTTGACCGCGAGCCGGCCGAGCTCACGCGGCGACAGCTTCAACTGGAGATCCGTCGTGTCGACAGTCACCGTGCCCTTCTGGTTGAGCACCAGCGACCGTGGCACATGCACGTCGTGCATGTCGACCTTCAGGCTCTCGGCCGGGACCCCGGAGAACTTCGGCTTCAGCATCGTCATCGTGACGCTGGAGAACTTCTCGTTGTACAGCTGCGGCAGGAACCCGAAGCCGTTGATCTTGACCGAGGTGTCCGACGAGTGGACGTCGTACTTCCGGGCCTGCGTATCGGCTCGCGTCGCGAGTTGGTTCTGGGCGACCGTCAGCGCGATCCGGTCGACGACGACCGCCAGCACCGCCAGCAGTACCAGCGTGACGACGAGGCGGCGGATCCACCGGCCTGGTCCGTTAGAGCTCATTGTTGCCCTTCCCGATCATTTCCCGGAGCGCGTCGTCGGTGGTCGTAGGTTTGATGCCGAACGCAACAGTCGTGGCGGTGGAGTCGACGACGAACGGCCGCTGCCACTGGTACTGCATCTCCACCATCTCCCGGGCGGCCGGGTCCACCAACCCAGCTAGCCGGAGTATCGCGGCCGGCATCGCCGCGACCCGCGCGGGGGGTGCCCCGGCCAGATCGGCGGCACGACGGGCCAGCTCCCGCACCGACAGCGGCGCCGGCGTCGGCACGTGCCAGGCACGTCCCCACGCGCTCTCGTCGTCGGCGATCGCGATCAGTGTTCGCGCGACGTCACCGACGTACGTCCAGCTGTGTGGCGCGTCGAGGTCGCCCGGCATCAGTCCGCGCTTGCCGGCGATCACCTTCGGCAACACGGTGACGCTGAACGGTGACACCGCGCCAGCGCCGAGGTAGTCCGAGCCGCGCACCTCAGCCGTCCGGATCCGCCCGGCCTCGTGGGCCGCCAGGGCGTCGGTCCAGAGTTGCGCCCGTACCCGCCCCTTCACGGTGTTGGGCAGCAGCGGCAGCTCTTCGGTCATCGGGCCGTCGACAGCGCCGTACCCGTAGAGGTTGCCGGTGGTGACCAGCACCGCGCCGCTGGCCTCCGCGGCGGCGATCAACGCCGCATTGAGCGGCGGCCACTCGGTCGTCCACTTGTTGTACGCCGGTCCCGCGCACGAGTAGATCGTCGACGCGCCATCGACGTACTGCGTCAATCCGGATCGGGCGTCGGCCGCGACGCGCTCCACCCCGTCCGGTCCACCTCCGGACCGCGTGATGACCCGCACCTTCTCACCGCGAGCCACCAGCAACCGCGCGACAGCGGTCCCCACCGCACCAGCACCGACAACGACACGCACGCGATCCCTCTCCGTCCAGATCTCTCACACAGTACCGATGCCCACGACCACAGAGCCGCGCAGGCCTGCCACGCAGCGCGATGGCCCGGGCTTTCGTCACCCGGCAGGGGTGATGCCGGCCGGGTCCGTCCGTACCAGGGTAGGGAGCGTGGTCGAGGGAACGACGCCGTTCTCGCGGCCCGCGGCCCTCCTGTGCCCGATGCACTTTCTCGATGGTGTGGCTGGAAGGGGAGCTATGACTGTGACGACCCGGGGTAAAACGGCGAGTCCCGCCACGCGGTCGGCGCGCAGAGACCTGGAACAGGACAAGGACGCCACCCGGTTGAGCCGGGCGGATCGAGTCGCACTAGGGAAGGACGCCCGCGGAGCTACTCCACGGGAGTCGCACGCGGAGTTCCGGCCCATCGCCTCGCGGGATCCGATCGGGCTGCTCCTGGAGCAGGCGAAGACGCGGGTACCGGAGCTGGTGCCGATCCGGCACGGGCGGATGCTGGCGTCGCCGTTCTCGTTCTACCGGGGCGCGGCGCTGCCGATGGCGGCCGACCTGGCCACGACGCCGACGTCGCGGCTGCGGGTGCAGCTGTGCGGTGATGCGCACCTGGCTAACTTCGGCGCATTCGCCTCGCCCGAGCGGCAGCTGGTGTTCGACGTCAACGACTTCGACGAGACGCTGCCCGGGCCGTTCGAATGGGACGTCAAACGGCTGGCGGCCAGCCTCGCGGTGGCCGGACGAACCAACGGGTACGGGCGCAAGCGCCGCCGCGAGATCGTGCTTGCCGCGGTCAAGGGCTACCGGACGGCGATGCGCGGGTTCGCGCACGAGGAGTTCCTGGACGTCTGGTACACGCACCTCGACATCGAGCAGGCCCTGCGGGACCTGCAGTCCGAGATGACGTCGAAGCAGTTCGCCGCGACCGAGAAGATGCTCGCCAAGGCCCACACCCACGACAGCGCGCAGGTGCTGCGCAAGCTGACCACGGTCGTCGACGGCCGGCGGCAGATCATCAGCGACGCGCCGATCGTCGTCCCGATCGAGGAGGTCTTCGCCGACGAGCAGGCCGATGCGGTGTACGAGCAGATCCGCAAGATGCTGGGCAAGTACCGGCGTACCCTGCAGTCCGACCGGCGGCACATGCTTGAGCAGTTCACGCTGGTCCAGGCGGCGCGGAAGGTCGTCGGCGTGGGCAGTGTCGGTACCCGCGCGTGGATCGTGCTGATGGACAGCGGAGACGGGGTGGAACCCGTGTTCCTGCAGGCCAAGGAGGCACAGGACTCGGTCCTGGCGGAGTACTGCGGGCGCAGCCAGTACACCAACCAGGGCGAGCGGGTGGTCGCGGGACAGCACCTGATGCAGGCCGAGAGCGACATCTTCCTCGGCTGGACCCGCGTTCCGGGCCCGGACGGCGTGGACCGCGACTACTACGTGCGTCAGCTCAAGGACTGGAAGTTCTCCTTCCCGATCGAGCAAGCGGTGCCCTCGGGGATGTCGCTGTACGCCCGCCTGTGCGGATCGACCCTGGCCCGCGCGCACGCCCGCTCCGGCGACCGCGTCGTGCTGGCCGCCTACCTCGGTGGCTCGGACGTCTTCGACCAGGCGATCGCCGACTTCGCCGAAACCTACGCCGACCAGAACGAACGCGACTACGCCGCGCTCGAGCACGCCGTCAAGGCCGGCAAGGTCGAAGCGACCACCGGCGTCTGAACCACAGAACAGTCTGCACCGCAGAACAGGAAGGGAGACGTTCATGGCAGATCCCGCCATCGATCCCGAGCTCGACCGTCCAGCGGCCCTCGGGCGCCGGTACTTCGTCCGGTTCGAGGAAGACGTGCTCCGGCAACGACCGTTGTGGATCCGGCTGATCATCGAGTTCCTGGGCACGTTCGTGCTGGTCACGGTGGCGGCCGGATCCGGGGTGATCAACCACTACGTGGGCAACGCGCCGATCAGCAGGACGGCGGCGGTGATCGCGCCCGGAGCGGCCGTGATGGCGATGATCTACGCCTGGGGCCCGCTGTCGGGCCTGCACATCAACCCCGCCGTCTCCTTCGCCTTCACGGCCCGGGGCGTCTTCCCGCCGAAGTGGCTGGTGCCGTACTGGCTGGTGCAGTTCGCCGGAGCGATCTGTGCGGCACTGTTCCTGCAGGGGATGTTCGGCGACGTCAGCCAGGGCAGCAACTATCCGATCAGCTCGTCCGGCGGGGAGTGGAAGTCGTTCGTGATGGAGACGATCCTGACCGCGATCCTGGTCAGCATCATCCTGAACACGGCGACCGGCGCCCGCAGCATCGGCCACAACGCGGCCATCGCGGTCGGCTCGACGGTCGCGCTGCTCGGCCTGTTCGCCAGCCCGATCAGTGGCGCGTCGATGAACCCGGCCCGCACCCTCGGGCCCGACATCGTCGGCAACGACTACACCGGCTGGTGGGTGTACGTCGCCGGTCCGCTGCTCGGCGCCGCGATCGCCGTGGCGATCATCGGAAGCGTCCGCGGCCTGCCCGACAAGGACGAGCGCGAGGCCGCGGAGGGCGGCGCCCTGCCGCTCACCGAGGGCTCGCGCCGCGAGCGCACTTGAGCAGGCCGATGTTCGACTTCGAGGGGGACGCGGGGAGTTCGCCGGACCTGACATCGCAGGTACGGCGGGCCATGGGAAAGGCTGCTCGGCAACGAGCGCCGCGGCACACGCACGGCGATTGGGCGCCGGCGTCCGATCGGCCGGACCCCATCGACATCCTCGAGGAACAGGCCACGACGCGCGAGAAGGATCTGGTCCCGATTCGCTACGGCCGGATGCTGTCGTCGCCGTTCGCCTTCTTCCGCGGCGGTCCCGCGATCATGGCGAACGACCTCGCCGGGAGTCCCACCAGCGGCATCACGGTCCAGGTATGCGGTGACGCGCACCTGGTGAACTTCGGGCTGTTCGCGTCGCCGGAGCGGGACCTCGTCTTCGACGTGAACGATTTCGACGAGACCCTGCCGGGGCCGTGGGAGTGGGACGTGAAGCGCCTCGCGGCGAGCGTCGCGGTTGCTGCCCGCCAGAAGGGGCTTCCGCTCGGCCGGCAACACGATGCTGCTCGGTCGACGGTGCGCGGTTACCGCGAGGCCATGCTGGGCTACGCCGACCAACGGACGATCGACCTGTGGTACATGCACATGTCCACCGAGAAACTCACCGACATCGCCGAGCAACTGGAGGCCGAGTTCGGGATCCGGGCGCCCAAACTGTCTCCTGACCGGCTGGCGAAGATCTTCGCGAAGGCCCGGGCGCGCGACAGCCTGGGGGCGTTGGCCAGGCTTTGCCGGTCGGACGGCGTGTCGGTCCGTCTGGCCAGCCGGCCGCCCTTGCTGGTCCCGGTCCGGCAGTTGTGGTCCGCCGACGACGCGGACCGGATCGCTGAGGCAGTCCAGCAGGCGTTCGGCGGGTACCGGGGGAGTCTTGGAGACGACCGTCGCACGCTGCTCGACCAGTACGAGATCGTCGACATGGCGAGGAAAGTGGTCGGCGTCGGCAGCGTCGGCACCCGCTGTTTCGTGGTCCTGATGCGCGGCAAGAGCCCGGACGACGTGCTGTTCCTCCAGGTCAAGCAGGCGGAGTCCTCGGTTCTCGAGCCGTACGTGGCGGCCAGCAGTTATCCGACGCACGGGCATCGGGTGGTGGCCGGCCAGCGCCTCCTGCAGGCGCTGTCGGACGAGTTCCTCGGCTGGACGACCGCATTGGACGGAAACGACTACTACGTCCGGCAGTTGTGGGACATGAAGGGCGAGATCGACCCGTCGAAACTCACTCCCGGTGGGCTACGCGTGTACGGCGCCCTGTGCGGACGGACCCTCGCTCGGGCGCACGGCAGAGGAGGCGATGAGGTCGCGATCGCGGCGTACCTCGGGAAGTCCGACACCTTCGACCGGGCGGTCGCGGACTTCGCGCTGACCTACGCCGACGTCAACGACCGCGACCACCAACGACTCGCGGCGGCGGTCGACGCCGGCACCATCGAAGCCGTCGCGCCCTGACCGGGCGTTGAACGAGGGGCTGGTCGCCAACTCCCCAGCCAAACACTCCACCAGTAAGGACGGCGTCACCCGCGAGGGGTGATGGGGCCGGCCACGGTACGGCGTGAAGCTGAGGGCATGATGCGCGCGACGGACGCGATGCCGAGCGACCCGGGGAACGAGTACGCCGTGCAGCCGGGCGGACTGTCGTTCCGGGTCGCGGTCGGCGGAACGCGGCGCGCGTCATGACCGCCGGCGCCGGCATAGCGCCGTACGAGGCTGCGGCCCGGCCTTCGTTCGGCAGGGTGGCGTGGGCGCTGCTGCGAGTGGCCGTGGTGGCGGCCGCGCTGGTAGCCCTGTATTACGCGCTGCCGTTGGACCACGCCTCCACCTTCACCGCGGTGACCATCCTTGTCGTCGGGTTGGCCGCGTTCATCGCTCTGGTCACGGCTCAGGTCCTGATGATTCTCCGGTCGCCGTTCCCCGCGGTGCGGGCCGTCGAATCGCTGGGCACCAGCGTGCCGCTGTTCCTGCTGCTGTTCGCCTCCACCTACGTCGTGATGGCCGCGCGGTCGGCGAGCAGCTTCGGCGAGCATCTGACCCACAGCGAAGCCCTGTACTTCACCGTCACCGTGTTCTCCACGGTCGGGTTCGGTGACATCACCGCCAAGAGCGATGCGGCGCGGATGGTGGTCACCGGGCAGATGATCGCCGACCTGATCGTCTTCGGTGTGGCGATCAAGGTCGTCGTCGGCGCGGTCCAGCGTGGCCGGCAACGCAAGGCAGCACCGCGGCCGGACGCAGCGGACGAACCGGCAGACACCTCACAGTGACGCCCGGTCGGCACCGAAGCGGAAGCCGTTCAGGCCGGCTGCCCGGTCCGGTGCGGCGGCGCTGTGGCCGTGCGCCTGCTGAGGAGCCCGGCCAGGAGCATGACGAGCACAGCGATGCCCACCGGCCGCGGCAATCGCACCGCAGTACACCGCGTAGTTCCAGAAGCGAATCGCCACCCCGTGCATCAGCAGGTCGCCCGGCGAGGGCCATCCCGCGCGGGTGATGTCTTCGCCGGGGAGCGCCCCTAGCGTTCGGGGCATGGTTGTTGCGGGTTGGTGGCACTCTGTGGCGCGGGATCGGTCGTGACCGCGGTTTCCGGGCCGGGCCCCGCACCGCCGGTCACTCAGCACCGGGATTTCTGGGTGCTGATCGCCTACGCGGTGGTTCTCGGGGTGTTCGGAGCGTTCGCCGGGCTGATCTTCATCGGCGTGCTCACGCTCGGCGGCAGGTGGTACAGCGATGCCGATTCGGGCTGGTTCGGCGGCAAGTGGTGGTGGATCGCGATCGCCGTGGCAGCGGGTGTCCTGGTCGGCCTGGTACGGCGGCTGATGCGGGTGCCGTGGAAGACTCCGGGGCTGTTCGACGACCTGCAGACCGAGCACGTCGATACTCGGTTGGTGCCCGGGATCGCGGCGGTCTCGACGGTGTCGCTGATCGGGGGCGCCAGCCTCGGCCCGGAGAAGGCGCTGGGGGCCATGGGCGGCGGCGTCGGCAGCTGGATCGCTGAGCGACGAAGGCTCAAGAAGGAGAACGCCGGGGTGAACACCCTGGCCGGGTTCGCCGGTGCCTACGGTGGGCTGTTCTCCAGCCCGGTGATCGTGGTGCTGCTGATCCTGGAGGTCGCCCGCCCGGGCGGACGGCGGCTCACCAAGGCCCTGGCCGCACAGACCGTGGCATCGAGCATCTCGTTCGCCGTCTACTTCGTCATTGCCGGCGCCGCGTTCATCGACGACTACCAAGTGCCGGGGTACGCGTTCAAGGACTGGCAGCTCCTGGCCGCGGTGCCGCTGGGCCTGTTCGCGGCCTTGGTGGTGACGGTGCTCGCTGGGTTCATGCTCGGAGCTGCGCGGCTGTTCGAGCGGCTGAAACTCCCCGAGATGACCAAACCGGTGCTCGGCGGGCTGATCTTCGGGGTCGTCGGCGTGGCCCTGCCGCTGACCATGTTCAACGGCAGCGACCAACTCAAGGTCGTGCTCACCGACGCGGGCAGCCTCGGCCTGGGCCTGCTCGTCACCCTGCTGATCGCGAAGATGCTCACCTTCGCCGTCAGCCAGGGCAGCGGCTTCATCGGCGGGCCGATCTTTCCGTCGCTGTTCATCGGCGGCACGGCCGGAGTCATCGTGCACCAGGTCATCCCCGGCGTACCGCTCGGACTGGCGTTCTCCTGCCTGCTCGCCGCCGTCCCGGGCGCGATGGTGTCCGCGCCGTTCGCGATGGTCCTGATGACCGCGTTCCTGACGCAGGTAGGGGCCTTGCAGACCGCACCCATCCTGATCGCGGTTGTGACCGCCTTCCTCACCCTCGAAGGCGTCAAGTACTTCCTCGCCACCCGCAGACAGTCCCGCACACCCCAACCGGCCACCAAACAACCGGAGACCTCGGAGGGTTCGTGACGCGCTTGGTGCCCCCGGCAGGATTCGAACCTGCGACGCACGGTTTAGGAAACCGACGCTCTATCCCCTGAGCTACGGGGGCGCACGCGGGGACAGCTTAGCGGAGGTGCGGGTGTGGTCGGGGTCAGCCGGTGAGGGCGGTGACGCCGAGGTGGCCGGTGATGGATTTGTAGCGTTCGGCGTAGAGGGTGGTGCAGCGCGAGGCGGCGCAGCCGGCGCCGGCGAAGGCGATGCCGCGGATGGTGGCCGAGCTGCTGCCGCGGCGGGAGTAGACCGGGCCGCCGGAGTCGCCGCCGATGATCGCCACCAGCCCGCCGCGGGTCGCGCGGATCACGTACGTCGTGCACCCGTCGACATCGCAGTACTGCGCCGACGTCGAACGGACCGTGAGGCCGCAGACCGACGTACTGAAGCTGCCGGACTGGCAGACGACCGTGCCGACGCCGGGGTCGCCGCCGCCGGTGACGGTGCGGGTGGCAACGGTGTCGCCGGGGCCGTCGGTCCAGATCTTCGGGCCGTAGGCGCTGCCGGTGACCAGCGACTGGTCGTAGTCCGGGTAGTTCGTCCGCACCGTGGTGGTGCCGTAGTAGTTGGTGCCGGACTTCCAGACCGTCCCGCGCTGACCGCAGTGGCCGGCCGTGACCGAGGCGCGCTGGCCGTTGGACCGGCGTACGACGGAGAAGCCGGCGGTGCAGTTCTTCAGCGCCGACGTGATCCGGGCACCGCCCCAGTGACCGCCCTTCGGGGTGTCACTCAGCCGGGACGTGCGCGCGAGCGAACCCGCGACGAGTTGTACGCCGGCCAGTTCGCGTAGGCCGGCCTGGGACTCGGGCGAGGTCGTCGCCTGGTCGTACTCGACGACGACGTTCTCGCTGACCGGGTCGAGGTCGGCGGCGAATGTCGTACGGGACGCGTCGGCGGACCACGAACGGTCGCCGACGGTGGTCCAGGTGTCGGCGATGGACTTGGCCGAGCGGCAGCTGCGCTCGATCTTCACCATCTGTTTGCCGGCCGCCGGGAGGTTCCGGGCCATCGCGGACTGGTACTTCTTGCTGTCCAGCTTCGCGGAGTCGACGACGACCTTGTACCCGCTCGTCGCCGAGCCGACCACGCCGATGATGCCCTGGCTGAGTCCGTACGGCAGACCGGACTTCGGGCGGCCGGTCGCGTCGAGCGGCTCGAGGGAGTCGACCGCCGCGGAGATGCCGTCGCCGAGCGACTCACCGAGCGGGCGGGCGTCGGAGGTGGACGTCGGCTGGGAGAGTCGTTTCGCATCGGTCGAGCTCGTACTCGGCTGGGCGTGCGAGCACGCTGCGGCGCCCGTCACCGAGCCCGACGAGGGCACGGTGAGGGCGACTGCGAAGAGTGAAGCTGAGCCGAGAGCGAGCAGTGGGACGGTAACAGAGAGTCGCACGAAGCTCCCCAGATCGGTGGACCAAACCCCTAGATGGTCCGGTCAGGGACTCCGCTGCGTCAAGACCTAGTCACCGTCTGCGAGCAATTGCGACTACCGTGCGCGAGCGTAACTCGCAAGTTGGCGCCCGTCGGTCGCGAAGAACTTCAGGGTGTCGCCGTCCACCGCGACCCGCTTGGCTGCCTGCAGTACGCCGGTGTGCGGCACGTTGTCGCACCCGATCATGTGCTGCGGCCCCGACGTCGCCGTGAACGCGCCACGCTGACCGATCGTGTACGTCCCCTGCAGGGCGTTGCACCCGTCGGAACCGGTCCACGTGCCGTCGGGACGCAGGGTCAGCACCGGATCCTGCGGCCGGGACGCCTTCAGTGCCTTGAAGCCGGCCATCTGCACCGCTCGCCAGGTGCCGGACACGGTCTGGGCCGTCAGCGGCTTCACCTGCGGCGTCGCCGAGGACGCTGCCGGCGCGGCGGCAACCGGAGGCTGGGTTGGATTGTTCCGTGAGCCGGCCAGCCCGAAGCCGACGACTGCGACCGCCGCCACGGCGACCGCGGCCGCACCGGAGACGATCCAGGTACGGCGCTGGGCGCGGCGGCCGCCCGTGGTGGCGCGCTCGGTCAGGCCGGTGCTCTGCGGCACCGAGGCCGCGGCGCGTTCGAAGGTACCGCGCAGGTCATCCTCGAGATCGGTGTTGCTCACGACAACCTCTCATCAACAGGATGGGGCTCGCCGGCCCCTGAGTACGTTGGACTCCGCCGCAGCGACGCGAGCGCCCGGCTGACGGTCGCACGCACGGAGGACGGTTTGATGCCGAGCACGTCGGCGATCGTCTGGTCGTCCAGGTCCTGGTAGTAGCGCAGGACCAGCACGACCCGCTCCCGGGCGGACAGCGTCGCCAGGGATCGCCACAGGTCATCGGAATTCGCGATGTCGGTGGCGTGATCCGGGACGGTGCGCTGTGGGTCGATGTCGGCCGTCGGCGCCTCGGTGTACGAACGCCGCCGTGTCATCGACAGGAACTCGTTGACCAGGATCCGCCGGACGTAGTGGTGCGGATCGTCGGCCTTCCGCACCTTCCGCCAGGAACGGAACGCCTGCATCAACGCGATCTGTGCCAGGTCCTCCGCACGCTGGTAGTCGCCGGAGACGGTGAACCCGAGCCGAACCAGTTCCTGTCCGCGGGCGGCCGCGTACTCCTCGAACTCCACTCGCCACTCCCTGGCTGGGCGTACAACTCCTCACATCTATTAGACGCACCGAGCCGCCCACCTGATGCAACCTTTCCCGCACAGTTACATCTCGCCGAGCGGGTACGTCGGTACGCGGGCGGGCGAGCCGTTCGCAGGCGCGCCTGCTGCCGCAACCTGCCTTGGGGGTCGACCTCGAGAGGGACCCGCAAGGCCGGGGCGGGTGGCCCCCGGCCGGCGGGGTGGGGGGGCGCGGA